>NZ_CP033969.1:3330973-3633789 GCF_003854935.1 Cupriavidus pauculus | reverse complement strand
GTACGTGCCTGCGACGTGCACAACGTGCCGTGCGCGACGAACCTGGCCACGGCCGAGCTGCTGGTCGTGGAACTGGCGCGCCACTGCTTCGACCCGCAATAGGCGCTGGCCGTCCGCTTCGCGCAAGAAAAAACCGCTGCCAGGGCAGCGGTTTTTTGTTTGGGACGGCGTCAGCGTGGCCGCACCGTGGTGGCCGTGGCCCGGACCTGGGCCTGCCGCAGGATGTGAGGTGGCAGCCGCTTCAGGATGAAGTGCACCGCCAGCGGGATGATCACCATGTCGTCGACGATGCCGAGCCCGGCCACGATGTCAGGCACGAGGTCGATCGGCGAGAGCGCGTAGAACAGCAGGCCGAACGCCGCGGGCTTGAGCCAGGGCGGCGCATCGGGGTGGCGCAGCGCGTACCAGAACAGACGGCCATCGCGCCGCACCAGCGTCCAGAGGGCAGAGAATCGCTTCCACATGATGGGCCTCCTTGGTCACACGTGCAGTGGGCATGAACAAGAAGCTTGGGCCGGTACCGGCCGATTCAAGTTCCCGGCCCGCCGGCCGGGGTTTTCCCCGCTCCCGCGCGGCGGGGTGCCGGCGGGAGGGGGCGGCGGCAGGGCGGCCTGCGCGCCACGCCGGCTTCAGCCCGGCACGTTGCCTTCCACGCCTTCGACGTAGAACTTCACGTTGTGCAGGAAGGCGTCGTCGGCCACCTGGCCCGCGGCTACCTGTTCCTTGCCGGCGTTGTCCTTGATCGGACCCTTCCAGATCGGGGCGCTGCCGTCGACGATGCCCTTCTTGCGTTCCTCGACCAGCGCCTTGACGTCGTCAGGCACGGCGGCGTTGAAGCTCTTCAGGTCGATCATGCCTTCCTTCAGGCCCCACCAGATTGTGCTGTTCTTCCACTGCTTGTTCAGCACGTCCTCCACCACCTTGTTGTAGTAGACGCCCCACGAGATCACCGACGCCGCCAGGTGGGCCTTGTCGCCGAACTTGCTCATGTCGCTGTCCCAGCCGAACGCGTAGACGCCTTTTTCCTGCGCGGTCTGCACCACGGCGGCGGAGTCGGTGTTCTGCATCAGCATGTCCACGCCCTGGCCGATCAGCGTCGTGGCGGCCTCGCGTTCCTTGCCCGGATCGAACCACTTGTTGACCCACACCACCTTGACCGTGGCCTTGGGGTTGACCGAGCGGGCGCCCAGCGTGAACGAGTCGATGTTGCGGATCACCTCGGGAATGGGCACCGATGCCACCACGCCCATCTTGCCGCTCTTGCTCATCTTGCCGGCCACCACGCCGGCCAGGTACGCGCCTTCATAGGTGCGCACGTCGTACTGGGCCAGGTTGTCGGCGGTCTTGAAGCCCGTGGCGTGCTCGAACTTCACGTCCGGGAATTCCTTGGCCACCTTCAGCATCGATTCCATGTAGCCGAACGTGGTGCCGAAGATCAGCTTGTTGCCCTGGCTGGCGAGGTCGCGGAACACGCGCTCGGCGTCGGCGGCGGACTCGGGCACGTTCTCGACGTACGTGGTCTTGACCTTGTCGCCGAACTTGGCTTCCACGGCCTTGCGGCCCGTGTCATGGGCGTAGGTCCAGCCGGCATCGCCCACCGGGCCGATGTAGACGAACGCCACCTTCAGCGGCTCGCTGGCGGCGGCGGCCGGGGCCGAGGCGGCGCCGGTCTCGGCGGGCTTGTCGGCGTCCTTCTTGCCGCAGCCGGCCAGGGCCAGCACGGCGGTGGCGGCCAGGGCCGCCAGCGTGGTCCTGCGTGTCACGATCATCGATCTCTCCTTGATAAGACGTCTTTTGTGATGTGGTTTGACTTCTGGATACTGCGTGGTAACTGGTAGGCGGCGCTCAGGCGCTGCCGGGCCGGAACGGCTTGCCCAGGCTCGCGGGCATGTTCAGCCGGATCCACGCCGGGTTGCGCGAGATCAGCGCCAGCACGACGATGGTGGCCGCGTACGGCAGCATCGACAGGAACTGCGACGGCACCGACACGCCCACGCCCTGCAGGTAGAACTGCAGGATCGTCACGCCGCCGAACAGCCACGCGCCGATCAGCACGCGGCCCGGTCGCCACGTGGCGAAGGTGGTCAGCGCCAGCGCGATCCAGCCCCGGCCGGCCACCAGGTTCTCGACCCACATCGGCGTATAGACCAGCGACAGGTAGGCCCCGGCCAGCCCGCAGCAGGCGCCGCCGAACAGCAGCGCGCCGAAGCGGATCCAGCGCACCGGGTAGCCCAGCGCGTGCGCCGACTCGGGCGATTCGCCAATGGCGCGCAGCGTCAGCCCGGCCCGCGTGCGGAACAGGAACGCCATGATCGCTAGGCACAGCAGCAAGCTGAAATAGACCATCCAGTGATGCTGGAAGAAGGCCGGCCCCACGAACGGCAGGTCGCCCAGCACCGGGATGGCGCTGGATTTGGCCGGCATCGCGTAGCCCACGAAGCGCTGGGCCATGAACGCCGACAGGCCGGTGCCGAAGATCGACAGCGCCAGCCCGGTGGCCACCTGGTTGGTAGCCAGCACCAGCGCCAGCCACGCAAACAGCGTGGCCATCAGCATGCCGGCACCGGCGCCGGCCACGAAGCCCAGCAGCGGCGATTGCGTCTGATAGCCAACCATGAAGCCGAAGGCCGCGGCCACCAGCATCATGCCTTCGGCGCCCAGGTTCAGCACGCCGGCGCGCTCGTTGACGAGCAGGCCCAGCGCGGCCAGCAGCAGCGGGGTGCCGGCGTTGATCGCGGTGGCGATCAGGGGAGCGAGTTGTTCCATGTTCTGTTGGGCTCCGGTCAGGCGGTGCGCGCGCGCCAGCGCAGGCGGTTGTCGATCAGCGTGTCGCAGGCCAGCAGGAAGAACAGCAGCATGCCCTGGAACACCCAGCCCAGCGCCGACGGCAGGCCCAGGCGCGACTGCGCCATCTCGCCGCCGATATAGAACAGCGACATCACGATGCCGCCGAACACGGCGCCCACCGGATGCAGCCGGCCCACGAACGCGACGATGATCGCGGTGAAGCCATAGCCGGGCGAGATCGACGGCAGCAACTGGCCGATCGGGCCGGCCACCTCGAACGCGCCGGCCAGGCCGGCGAAGGCGCCCGAGATCAGCAGCGCCGTCCACAGCGCGCTGCGCGACGAGAACCCCGCATAGCGCGCGGCCAGCGGCGCGGTGCCGCCCACCTGCAGCCGGTAGCCGGCAAAGCTGCGGAACACGAACACCGTCATGATGGCCACCAGCACCAGCATCACGGCAAAGCCGACGTGCAGCCGCGACCCGGGCAGCAGGTTGGGCAGCAGGAACGCCGACGCGAACACCTTGGATTGCGGGAAGTTCATCCCGTTGGGGTCCTTGAGCGGGCCGTTGACCACCCACAGCAGCAACTGCTGCGCGATATAGGTCAGCATCAGCGACACCAGGATCTCGTTGGCGTTGAAGCGGTCCTTGAGCAGCGCCGTCAGCGACGCCCACGCCATGCCGCCGACGCAGCCGGCCAGCGACGCCAGCACCAGCACCGTGAAGCCGCTGGCGGTGGTGCCCGGCGTGTCGAACCAGAGCACCGTGGCGCCGGCAAAGATGCCGCCGACGATCAGCTGCCCGTCGGCGCCGATGTTCCAGACGTTGGCGCGATAGCAGACCGAAAGCCCCAGCGCGCACAGCACCAGCGGCACGGTCTTGAGCAGCACCTCGCCGATGGCGCGCTGGTCCTTGAGCGGATCGACAAGGAACACCTTGAGCCCCGCCACGGGGTCCTTGCCCAGCGCCAGGAACAGCAGCGCGCCGAACAGCAGCGTCAGCACGATGGCGAACACGGGCGACGCGTAGGCCATGGGCCGCGACGGCACGCCGCGCGGGGCCATCACGACCGGGGAAGTCAGCTTAGGCATGGCCGGGCACCTCCGCGGTGGCGTCATCATGCCGGCTGGCCGGGCCGCCGTCCCACAGGCCGCTCATCCACAGGCCCACCTGCTCGCGCGTGGCCGATTCGACCGGGATCGACGGCGACAGATGGCCCTTGGCGATCACGTGCAGGCGGTCGCAGATGGCGAACAGTTCGTCGAGTTCCTCCGACACCACGAGGATCGCGCAGCCGGTGGCCTTGAGCGCCAGGATCTCGTTGTGGATCTGCGCGGCGGCGCCGACGTCGACGCCCCACGTCGGCTGCGCCACGATCAGCACCTTCGGGCCGGCCTCGATCTCGCGGCCGACGATGAATTTCTGCAGGTTGCCGCCCGACAGGCTGCGCGCCAGCGCGGCCGGGCCGCTGGCCTTGACGCGGAAGCGGTTGATGATGCCGGCGGCCAGCCCCTCGGCCGCCGTGGGCGACACCATGCCGGCGCGCACGTACGGCGGCGCCTGGTGCGACAGCAGCACGTTGCTGGACAGGCTCATGGCGGGCACGGCGCCGCGCCCCAGCCGTTCCTCGGGCACGAACGCCAGCCCGGCGCGGCGCCGGCCGCGTGCGTCGAGCCGGCCCACCGGCCGGCCTTCGAGCTGGATGGCGGCGCCGCTGGCGCGCGGGTCCTCGCCCGACAGCGCGGCCAGCAATTCCTGCTGGCCGTTGCCGGACACGCCGGCGATGCCGACGATCTCGCCCGCGTGGACGTCCAGCGCCACGCGCTGCAGCTCGGTGGCGAACTGGTGCGCGCGCGGGATCGACAGGTCGCGCACCGACAGCTTCACCGGCCCCCGGACGGTCTGCACGCGGGCCTCGCGCGGCGGCTCGCCGCCGATCATCATCCGCGACAGCTCGGCCGCGCTCTGCTGGCGCGGGTCGCAGGTGCCGGTCACGCGGCCCATCCGCATCACGGTGGCGTGGTGGCACAGCGCGCGGATCTCGTCGAGCTTGTGGCTGATGTAGAGGATGCTCGTGCCTTCGGCGGCCAACTGGCGCAGCGTCACGAACAGCGTCTCCACGGCCTGCGGCGTCAGCACCGACGTGGGCTCGTCCAGGATCAGCAGTTGCGGCGCGGCCAGCAGCGCGCGGACGATCTCCACGCGCTGGCGCTCGCCCACGGACAGCGTGTGGACGTGGCGCTGCGGCTCCAGCGGCAGGCCGTAGCGCTCGGCCGTGGCGCGGATGCGCTCGGATAGCTGGCGCAGGTTGCCGGCGTCCCGCGGCGGCAGGCCAAGCGCGATGTTCTCGGCCACGGTCAGCGTGTCGAACAGCGAGAAATGCTGGAACACCATCGCGATGCCCAGGTTGCGGGCGTCGTGCGGGCTGGCGATCGATACCGGCGCCCCGTTGAAGTGCATCTCGCCGGCGTCGGGTCGGACCGCGCCGAAGATGATCTTCATCAAGGTGGATTTGCCGGCGCCATTTTCGCCGAGGACGGCGTGGATCTCGCCGGGGCCGACGGTCAGGCTGACGTCGTCATTGGCGGTCACGCCGGGATAGCGCTTGGTGATATGCGCAAGCGCCAGCCTGGGAGGGAGTTGTGATGTCACTGAAGCGGCTCGGATTGTTGTGGCAGCAACGTTCTGTTCACGCACGTGACGCGCGGCGGCGCGTGGCGCAGCATCGCCGTGCGGCAGGTTGTCATCATCATGATTGCGTGATGCCCGGAATTTGGGGTGGATTATATAAGTGCATGGGGCCACGGCGGACCGATTTGGCCGCGCCGCCATGCCCCATAACGGTTCCGGGAGGGTTGCAAGTCGCGTGCCGGCCACACCGGCAAAGCAAAACCGCCGCGCTGCCGGTCAGGGCAGGGCGGCGGTCAGGGTTGACGCCGGTCAGGGCGCGGTTCAGCCCGCGCTGGCAGGTATCGCGGCGAAGCGGCCGTCGCGGAAGTCGGCCAGCGTCTGGTAGATCTGCTCCTGCGTGTTCATCACGAACGGGCCGTACTGCGCGATGGGCTCGTTCAGCGGCTGGCCCGCGATCAGCAGGAAGCGGGCGTCCTCGTCGGCCGTGACCACCACGCCGTCGGCCTGGCCGGCGTTGTCGAGCACGCCCATGCGCTGGGCTTCCAGCACCGCGTCGCCCACCTTGACCGTGCCGCGATAGACGTAGACGAACGCGTTGTGCCCGGCCGGCAGCACCTGGGCGAACGACTGGCCCGCCGGCAGGTGGACGTCCAGGTACAGCGGCTCGGTGACCGGCCGCGTCACGGCGCCGGCCACCCCGTGCGACGCGCCGGCCAGCACCCGCACGGTGCCGCCCGACGGCAGCGCCACAGTCGGGATTGCCGCCGCCGGCAGGTCGCGGTACCACGGCGTGGTCATCTTGTCGGCCGCCGGCAGGTTCAGCCAGAGCTGGAAGCCTTCCATCCGACCATCCTCCTGCTCGGGCAATTCCGAATGCACCACGCCCGAGCCGGCCACCATCCACTGCGCGCCGCCGTTTTCCAGCAGCCCCTCGTGGCCGGCGCTGTCGCGATGGCGCATGCGGCCGGCCAGCATGTAGGTGATGGTCTCGAAGCCGCGATGCGGGTGATCGGGGAAGCCGCCGATGTAGTCGTCCTTGTTGTCGGTGCCGAACGCGTCGAGCATCAGGAACGGGTCCAGGCGCCGCTGCAGGTTGTGGGTCAGCACGCGGGTCAGCTTGACGCCGGCGCCGTCGGACGTGGCAATGCCGCGTACCACGCGATCCACGGCGCGCGAGCGCTGCACGGTTTCCGTGGCAGTGGCCGGAACGGTCGGAATGCGGGAAGTCATCGAAATCTCCGGTTGGACGGCTGCGAACCTTGTTGTCGCGCCGTCTGGCTACCTCGCCAATTTAAGGGTTTGGCGCCAAAGCGGTAGAGGGCAGGGCGGCAACACATTGTTTTAACGTTGGGACAATGGATCGACATCCGCGCCGCCAGCGCAACGCCAACATCGCCCGAAGATTCTGACCGAAGCCGGTCATTGCGGACGCGGAAACGGTGAAGATGACGGGATGCCAGAAGTTGTGTAGAATAGCGGTCTCTTTGTCATCCGTTGCCAATAGTTGCGGTGGCTCGGCCTGCTCTCCGAACCCCGCGAACCGTTGTCTGGCAACGGCCGATTGACCGGCGGCGCCATACCGAAAGCGCGTTTTGACACGACATCAGTCGCCGCCACTGGCCAACCCTTGCGGGTTGCGCCGCTCCTGCGGATTCCGGCCCAGCGCCTGAGTCCCATCAACCGGTTGTTTCGCCAGCCACTCGGCCGGCGCCACAACCACAAGTCCGTCCGCCGGCAATCGTGCCGGTCATGGCGGCAATGCAATCTGAAACCGGGCGCCGGCGTGCACCCCCATCGACATTCATCGCCGGCCCTATTGTTTTCCGCATCCGGGATGTGGCGAACCAGGCATTTTCATGGTTTTCCGCAGGCCGGGGTTGGAAGGGGAAATATGTCAAAGCGAACCATCCAGGCCGTGGCCTGGGGTGGCGTCGTTGCCGTTGCGCTGGCCGGACTGGTGGCGTGGATCGGCATCGACGTCATCTACCAGTACCGCGAGCGCCTGCTCTACGACGTGGCCGACCATCTGCGCCTGGTGGCAATCTCGATGACGCTGGCGCTGCTGACTGGCGTGCCGGCCGGCATCGCGCTGAGCCGCCCGTGCATGCGCCGCTGGGCCGACAAGCTCATGCAGGTGTTCAACATCGGCAACACCGTGCCGTCGCTGGCGGTGCTGGCGCTGGCACTGGCCGTGCTGGGCATCGGCGAGCGGCCAGCCATCCTGGCGCTGTGGCTGGCGTCGCTGCTGCCGATCGTGCGCAATACGTACGAAGGGCTGCGCACCGTGTCGCCGGCGCTCAAGGAAGCGGCGCGCGGCATCGGCATGACGCCGTGCCAGCGGCTGGTGCGCGTGGAACTGCCCAACGCGCTGCCCGTGATCCTGGCCGGGGTGCGCATCAGCCTGGTCATCAACGTGGGCACCGTGCCGCTGTCGTTCCTGATCGGCGCGAACAGCCTGGGCGAACTGATCTTCCCGGGCATCTACCTGAACAACCAGCCGTTGCTGCTGCTGGGCGCCGCCGCCACCGCGCTGCTGGCCCTGGCGCTGGACGCGCTGTTCGCCACTGCCGGCCACGTCTACCTGCGCCGGCGCGGGCTGGCGCAATGAGGCGTTTCATGGAACCGAAATCGAAAAACCGCATGGCCGACGGCCGCGTTTTCTGGCTCTGGGCCGCCGTGGGCATCGTGCTGGCGGCGCTGCTGCTGTCGACGGCCCCGGCGCGCGCGCAGGACGCCGGCGCCCCGATCCGCGTGGGCGGCAAGAACTTCACCGAGCAGTTGATCCTGTCGTCGATGACGACCCAGTACCTGAAGGCCAAGGGCCTGGGCGCGACGCTGACGTCGGGCCTGGGCAGCACGCTGATGCGCCAGGCGCTGGAATCGGGCCAGCTAGACGTGGTGTGGGACTACACCGGCACGGCGCTGATCGTGTTCAACAAGGTCCAGGAAAAGCTCGACGGGCCCGAGAGCTACCGCCGCGTCAAGACGCTGGACGCCGCCCGGGGTTTGGTCTGGCTCGACGCCTCGCAGGTCAACAACACCTACGCGTTCGCGATGCCGAAGGAGCGCGCCGGCGATATCCGCACGCTGTCGGCCTACGCCGCGAAGATGCGCGCCGACGGCGAGGACGTGAAGCACCCGCTGGCCGTGGACATGGAGTTCGCCGCCCGCCCGGACGGCCTGGAGCCGCTGAAGGCGGCCTACAAGCTGCCGTTCACGCGCAAGGACGTGATCCAGCTTGATCCGGGCCTGGTCTACACGGCGCTCAGGAACAACCAGGTGGACCTGGGCCTGGTCTACACGACCGACGGCCGCGTCAAGGGCTTCAACCTGGTGCTGCTGGAAGACGACCTGCACTACTTCCCGCCTTACAACGCGGCGCCCGTGGTGCGTAAGGCCGTGCTGGACGCCCATCCGGAACTGGCCGGCCTGCTCAATGCGCTGGCCGCCAAGCTCGACAACGCGGCGATGACCGACATGAACTACAAGGTCGACATCGACCAGCAGCCCGTGGACAAGGTGGCCGGCGACTTCCTGCGTAGCCACGGGCTGATCTGAGGAGCCACGCATGGATCTGCTGACCTACCTTCACCATAGCTGGCCGACGCTGCTGCGGCTGACCGGCGAGCATCTTGCGCTCGTGGGCTCGGCCGTGGGCATGGCCATCGTCATCGGCGTGCCGCTGGGCATCCTGATCACGCGCCACCGCTTCCTGGCCACGCCGCTGCTGGCGCTGGCCACGGTGGTGCTGACGCTGCCGTCCATCGCGCTGTTCGGGCTGATGATCCCGATCTTCGCGCGCTTCGGCCACGCGCTGGGCTACGTGCCGGCCGTGACCGCCGTGTTCCTGTACTCGCTGCTGCCGATCATGCGCAACACGTACACCGCGCTGACCAACGTCGACCCCGGCATCCAGGAGGCCGGGCGCGGCATCGGCATGACCACCTGGCAGCGCATGCGGCTGGTGGACCTGCCGCTGGCCGTGCCCGTGATCCTGGGCGGGGTGCGTACCGCCGTGGTCATGAACATCGGCGTGGCCACCATTGCCGCCATCATCGGCGCCGGCGGCCTGGGCGTGCTGATCCTGCAGGCGATCAGCCAGAGCAACATGAGCAAGCTGGCCGTGGGCGCTGTGCTGGTCAGCCTGCTCGCCATCCTGGCCGACGTGGCGCTGCAGGCCCTGCAACGCGCGCTGACACCGAAAGGAATCCGACTATGATCGAACTCGACAAACTCACCAAGGCTTTCCCGCAGAAGGATGGCACCGAAGTGCGTGCCGTGAACGAGGTCAGCATGACCGTGCCGCGCGGGGAAATCTGCGTGTTCCTGGGCCCGTCGGGCTGCGGCAAGACCACCACGCTCAAGATGATCAACCGGCTGATCCAGCCGACCAGCGGCACCGTGCGCATCGACGGCGAGGACACGGCCGGCATCGACGGCGTGACGCTGCGGCGCAAGATCGGCTACGTGATCCAGCAGATCGGCCTGTTCCCGAACATGACCATCGAGGAAAACATCATGGTCGTGCCCCGGCTGCTGGGGTGGGACAAGAAGCAGTGCCGCGAACGCGCGCGCGAGCTGGTCCGCATGGTGCAGCTGGACCCGGACAAGATGCTCAAGCGCTATCCGCGCGAGCTGTCGGGCGGCCAGCAGCAGCGCATCGGCGTGATCCGCGCGCTGGCGGCCGACGCGCCCGTGCTGCTGATGGACGAGCCGTTCGGCGCGGTGGACCCGATCAACCGCGAGAGCATCCAGAACGAGTTCTTCCAGATGCAGCGCCAGCTTGGCAAGACCGTGATCATGGTGTCGCACGACATCGACGAGGCGATCAAGCTGGGCGACAAGGTGGCGGTGTTCCGCGGCGGCCGGCTGGTGCAGTTCGACCACCCGGACGCGCTGCTGGCCCACCCGGCCGACGACTTCGTCCAGGCCTTTGTCGGCCACGACAACACGCTCAAGCGCCTGCTGCTGGTGCGCGCGGGCGACGCGGCCACGATGCCGCCGACGGCCCGCCCGGACATGACGCTGGCCGACGCGTTCGGCGTGATGGACGACGCCGACGTGCGCCACCTGCCCGTGGTGCAGGACCAGCGTGCCATCGGCTACGTCACGCGCCGCGACGTGCGCGCGGCGCTGGCCCGCGGCGGCAACTGCGCCGACGTGATGCGCCAGTTCACCACCACGGCCGCGTTCGACGAACACCTGCGCATCGTGCTGTCGCGCATGTACCAGCACAACACGAGCTGGCTGCCCGTGATCGACGGCGACGGCATCTACCTGGGCGAAGTCACGCAGGAGTCGATCGCCGACTACCTGAGCTCGGGCCGCTCGCGCGGCACGGCACCGGTGATCCAGCCCCCGGCCAGTTCGCCGCTGGCAACGATCGGCCCGGCAGCGGCACCGACTCCGGCGAAGGAGCGCGAGGCGGCTTGAGGCGGGTTTTGCTCCCCTCTCCCGCCCGCGGGAGAGGGGAGCAAACCTCCCGCCGACGCCGATTGCATCATCTTGCGATGTAATGTCGCCCCCGGACTTCACCCCCCAACAAAAACGGCCACATCAGTGGCCGTTTTTTCATCCCAGCAATCCCACGGTCAAGCGTGGCCCAGCTCGCCGTCCTTCAGGCGCCAGAGCTTCAGCGGGTTGCCGTCCTTGAGCGCCTCGGGCAGCAGGTCGGCCGGCAGGTTCTGGTAGCAGACCGGGCGCAGGAAACGATCCAGCGCCGTGGTGCCCACCGAGGTCGTGCGGGTGTCGGACGTGGCCGGGAACGGGCCGCCGTGGACCATTGCGAAGCAGACTTCCACGCCGGTCGGGAAGCCGTTGAACAGGATGCGGCCGACCTTGCGCTCCAGCGCGGGCAGCAGCTTGGCGGCCACGGCGTGGTCGCCGGCGTCGGCCTGCACGGTGGCGGTGAGCTGGCCTTCCAGCAGGCGCGTGACTTCGACCAGCGCGTCGGCGTCCTTGCAGACCACCAGCACCGTCGACGGGCCGAACACTTCGGCGTGCATGCGGTGGTCGGCCACGAACTTGTCGGCCGACGTTTCGAAGAACACCGGGCGGGCCTGGTTCGGGCCCGTGGTGTCCACGCCGCAGGCGGCGCGGGTCAGGCCCGAGATTTCCGACAACTGGGCCACGCCCCGCTCGAACGCGGCGTGGATGCCCGGCGTCAGCATCGTGCCGGCCGGCTTGCCGGTCAGCGCGGTGTGGGCCGTGGCGCGGAATTTATCGAGCGCCGGGCCTTCGATGGCCAGCAGCAGGCCGGGGTTGGTGCAGAACTGGCCCACGCCCAGCACCAGCGAATCGATCAGCTCGCGGGCGATCTGCTCGCCGCGCGCGTTCAGCGCCTCGGGCAGCAGGTAGACCGGGTTGATGCTGCTCATTTCGGCGTAGACGGGAATCGGCACCGGGCGGCTGTTCGCCACGTTCATCAGGGCCAGGCCGCCCGCGCGGGACCCGGTGAAGCCGACGGCCTGGATGGCCGGATGGGCCACCAGCGCCGTGCCGATGGCATTGCCGACGCCCTGGACCATCGAGAACACGCCTGCCGGCAGGCCGGCGTCCGCCACGGCCTTCTGGATCACGCGGCCGACCAGTTCCGACGTACCCGGATGGGCCGGGTGGGCCTTGGCGACAACCGGGCAGCCGGCGGCCAGGGCCGACGCGGTATCGCCACCGGCCACCGAGAACGCCAGCGGGAAGTTGCTGGCGCCGAACACGGCCACGGGCCCCACGGCGATGCGCTGCATGCGCAGGTCCGGCCGCGGCGGGGTGCGCTCGGGCAGCGCGCTGTCCAGCGTGGCGCCTTGCCAGCGGCCATCGCGCAGCACGCGCGCGAACAGGCGCAGCTGGCCGGCGGTGCGGCCGCGCTCGCCCTGCAGGCGGGCGATCGGCAGCGCGGTTTCCAGATGGGCGCGCTGGATCAACTCGTCACCCAGCGCTTCCAGGCCGGCGGCGATCGATTCCAGGAACGTCGCGCGCTGCTCGGGCGAAGTGGCGCGATAGGTGTCGAACGCGGCTTCGGCCAGCGCGCAGGCACGGTCCACGTCGGCCGTCGTGCCGGTCTGGTAGGCCGGCTCCAGCTTGTCGCCGGTGGCCGGGTTGATGCCGTAAAAGGTGTCTTCGGTGCCGCGAACGGCGGTGGCGCCGATCAGCATTTCGCCAGTCATCGTCATGATCTTGGGTCCTGCGGGAAGGTGGAAAGGAGGGCCGGATCGCCGTCACGCAAGGCGTCGGCAGCCGGGGCGGGCGCCATGGCGTGGCGCACCCCGGCAGGGGCGGAAAACTCGTCGTAAGACATCATATGACATCGACGGCCAGGCCGCAACCGCATCGCCCGTCACGTGATCCGGCGGGCGATGCAAGGCCGTCAGGCCGGCGATGCCGCCATCGCGGACGCCTTGCGCAGGCGCTCGCGGCTGTTGGTCAGGTGCATCCGCATGGCCGCCTTGGCGGCTTCCGGGTCGCGCCGTTCGATCGCGTCGAAGATGCTCTCGTGCTCGAAGCTGACGCGCTCCAGGTACTGCTCGCGCTCGGGCTGGCTCACCTGCAGCCGGCTGCGCGGGATCACCATCGTACCCAGGTGACCCATGATGTCCGTGAAATAGCGGTTGCCCGTGGCGCGGGCGATCGACAGATGGAACTCGAAATCGGACGCCACCGCGTCGTTGCCCTCGGCCGCATTGCGCTTCATGTCGTCCAGCGCGCGGCGCATGGCGCGGAGCTGGTCGTCGCTGCGGCGCGTGGCCGCCAGGCTGGCCGCCTCGGCTTCCAGGCTGACGCGGAATTCGAGCATCGCCAGCACGTCCATGGCGGTGACCATCGCCGACGGGTCGATGCGGAACGGCGACTGCGTCTCGGGCGGCCGGTTCAGCACGAAGGTGCCGATACCGTGGCGCGTTTCCACCAGCCCGCTGGCCTGCAGCCGCGACAGCGCCTCGCGCACCACGGTACGGCTCACGCCCAGCGTGGCCATGATTTCGGACTCGGTGGGCAGCTTGTCGCCCGGCTTGATCTGGCCCTGCTGGATGCTGTCGGTCAGGTTGCCGACCACTTCTTCGGCAAGCGTGCGGCCACGGCGGCGCAGGGGAGCGGGCGAAGTCATCGTAACGTTGGACATGGGCGTGCAGGGGTAGGAACAATGTGGGGATGACCCTGACGGCGGCATTGTTGACCGCGCAGGTACGCGCTCATTATACTGCGTCATAAGTCATACGACGACCGATAACGCACAGGATCTTGCAGCCGTGGGATCGTTGTGGCAGCGCGACAGCGCGTTCGCATCGGCCAGCTAATATATTAGCGTATGAGCAGAAGACAGCAGGGCGCATTTCCACGACATGGGGAGCGCGATCCCGGCGGCCTCGTCAACAGGACTCGGAGACCATCCACATGAACGCCAACACCCAACCCGTGGGCGCGACGCCCGTCGTGACCGAACTGACCGTCGTGCCCGTGGCGGGCCACGACAGCATGCTGATGAACCTGTCGGGCGCACATGGCCCGTACTTCACCCGCAACATCGTCATCCTCAAGGACAGCGCCGGCAACACCGGCGTGGGCGAGGTGCCCGGCGGCGAGGGCATCCGCCAGACGCTGGAAGACGCCCGCCCGCTGGTGGTGGGGCAGGGCATCGGCCAGTACCTGTCGATCCTGAACCGCGTGCGCGCGCAGTTTGCCAGCCGCGACGCCGGCGGGCGCGGCCTGCAGACATTTGACCTGCGTATCACCATCCACGCCGTGACCGCGCTGGAAGCGGCGCTGCTGGACCTGCTGGGCCAGCACCTGCAGGTGCCCGTGGCGGCGCTGCTGGGCGAAGGCCAGCAGCGCGATGCCGTGGAAATGCTGGGCTACCTGTTCTACGTCGGCGACCGCAACAAGACCACGCTCGACTACCGCACCGAGCCCGGCGCGGACAACGAATGGTTCCGCATCCGCAATGAAGTGGCGATGGATGCCCAGGGCGTGGTGCGGCTGGCCGAGGCGGCCTATGAGCGCTACGGCTTCAACGACTTCAAGCTCAAGGGCGGCGTGCTGCGCGGCGACGAGGAGATGGAAGCGATCATCGCGCTGCACGAGCGTTTTCCGAAGGCGCGCGTCACCCTGGACCCCAACGGCGGCTGGCTGCTGAAGGAGGCGATCCGCCTGTGCCGCGACAAGCACGGCATCCTGGCCTACGCCGAGGACCCCTGCGGCGCGGAGGACGGCTACTCGGGCCGCGAGATCATGGCCGAATTCCGCACCGCCACCGGCCTGCCGACGGCCACCAACATGGTCGCCACCGACTGGCGGCAGATGGGCCACGCGGTGCGCCTGCAATCGGTCGACATCCCGCTGGCCGACCCGCACTTCTGGACCATGCAGGGGTCGGTGCGGGTGGCGCAGATGTGCTCGGAATGGGGCCTGACGTGGGGCTCGCATTCGAACAACCATTTCGATATCTCGCTGGCGATGTTCACGCACGTGGCCGCCGCCGCGCCGGGCCGCGTCACGGCCATCGACACGCACTGGATCTGGCAGGACGGCGAGCACCTGACGCGCAACCCGCTGAAGATCGAGGGCGGGCTGGTGCAGGTGCCGAAGACGCCGGGCCTGGGCGTGGAGCTGGACATGGACGCGCTGGCGCGGGCCAATCGTCTCTACCAGGAAAAGGGCCTGGGCGCGCGCGACGACGCCATCGCCATGCAGTTCCTGATCCCGAACTGGAAGTTCAACAACAAGATGCCGTGCATGGTGCGCTGAGCACCGTCGTAAAAGCTTCAAAAACCCAAGCAGGAGACAGCCCATGATCCGTACTTCCACGGCCGCCACGCAGGCGGCCCGCACCTTCGCCCCCGCCGCCCCGCGCGCGTCCCGCCACAACGCGCTGCTGCGCCGCCTGGCCGGCGTGGCCCTGGCACTGGCCGCCGGCGTGACCGTCTGCGGCGCCGCCATGGCGTCCACCGCGGCGTGGCCGCAGAAGCCGGTCTCGGTCGTCGTGCCGTTCCCGGCCGGCGGCTCGACCGACACCATCGCCCGCTACCTGGCCGCGCCGCTCAACGAGAAACTCGGCCAGCCGTTCGTGATCGACAACAAGCCGGGCGCCACCGGGGCCATCGGCGCCACCTACGTCAAGCGCGCGCCGGCCGACGGCTACACGATGCTGGTGGCATCGATCGGCGTGTTCGCGGTCAACCCGTTCCTGCAGAAGAACCTGCAGTACGACCCGGCCAAGGACTTCGACCTGCTGACCGTGGCGGTGCGGGCGCCGAACGTGCTGGTGGCCAACCCGAACTTCCCGGTCAAGTCGCTGCCGGAACTGGTGGCCTACATGAAGAAGAATCCGGGCAAGGTCACGTTCGCCAGCTCGGGCGCGGGGTCGTCGGACCACCTGACGGCCGCGCTGTTCTGGCAGAAGAGCGGCACCGAGGGCCTGCACGTGCCGTACAAGGGCGGCGCGCCGGCCATCTCGGACCTGCTGGCCGGGCAGGTCGACGTGTCGTTCCAGAACGTCAACGCGGTGCTGCAGCACATCCGCACGGGCAAGCTCAAGGCGCTGGCCGTGACGTCTGACAAGCGCTCGGCCGTGCTGCCCAACGTGCCCACCATGGCCGAGGGCGGCGTCAAGGACGTCGAGGTCTACTCGTGGCAGGGCGTGGCCGCGCCCAAGGGCCTGCCGGCCGATGTGAAGACCCGCTTGCATGGCGCCATTGTCGGCGCGCTCAAGGACGCCGGCATGCAGAAGAAGCTCAACGAGCAGGGCTTCGAAGTGGTCGCCAACACGCCCGAGCAGTTCGCCGAGTTCGAAAACCAGGAGCTGAAGCGCTGGAAGACCGTGATCGAGCAGGGCAAGATCACGGCCGAGTAAGTTTCGGACTGCATCAATCTCCGCCCGGCCGCCTCGGCCGGGCCGGCCTTTTTTTCTCCCCCCCGGCGTTTCCCATCGACCCCACCAGCGTGGGGCCCCCCCAATTAGGTCTTCAGACAGACTTGCGGCCGCCGATACCGTAGAGGGTTGAACTGGATCAATCCGAGCTGGGTCACGGCGTGATAAATGTGCCCGTTTTGTCTTTTGTCTGGAGAATGAATTGAAGAGTCTCAAGAGCTGCTGCCTGATCGGCGCCGTTGCTGCCATGGGTCTGGCCGGCTGCGCGACCGAATCGTCGACCGCGCTGCCGGTGCAGAAGGTGGAAAGCGCCAGCCGGCCGTACCACGGCGTGCGCACGCCGATCGCGGTGGGCAAGTTCGACAACCGTTCCAACTACATGCGCGGCGTGTTCTCGGACGGCATCGACCGCCTGAGCGGCCAGGCCAAGACCAGCCTGGTGACGCACCTGCAGCAGACCAACCGCTTCAACGTGCTGGAACGCGAGAATCTCGACGAGATCAAGCGCGAAGCCGCCATCAAGAACCAGACCCAGAAGCTCAAGGGCGCGGACTTCGTGGTCACCGGCGACATCACCGAGTTCGGCCGCAAGGAAGTGGGCGACGTGCAGCTCTTCGGCATCCTGGGCCGTGGCCGCGAGCAGGTGGCGTACGCCAAGGTCAACCTGAACGTGGTCAACATCACCACCTCCGAAGTGGTCTACGCCACGCAGGGCGCCGGCGAGTACAAGCTGTCGAACCGCGAGGTCATCGGCTTTGGCGGCACGGCCAGCTACGACTCGACGCTGAACGGCAAGGTGATGGACCTGGCCATGCGCGAGGCCGTGAACAACCTGGTCAGCGCGATCGAAAGCGGTGCCTGGAAGCCGGCGCAGTAATCCGGCTCCATCTTCCATCATAAAAAAGCGAGAAAAATCATGACGCAATGGGTTACGCTGCGCAGCGCGGCGTTTCTGTCGGCGGCCGGCCTGCTGGCCGGCTGTGCGGGTCCGCAGCCGATGTACCAGTGGGAGGGCTACCAGGCCCAGGTCTACGAGTACTTCAAGGGCGAGTCCAAGGAGGCGCAGATCACCGCGCTGGAAAGCGGGCTGGAGAAGATCAAGGCCAAGGGCGGCAGTGTGCCGCCGGGCTACCACGCCCAACTGGGCATGCTCTACCTGAACGTGGGCAAGGGCGACCAGATGGTCAAGGAATTCCAGACCGAGAAGACGCTGTTCCCGGAGTCCACGCCGTACATGGACTTCCTGATGCGTAACGTCAAGACCGACGCGCGCCCGGACGTAACCGCCGGCGCCACGCCGCAGGCCAAGGCCGACACCACGGCGGCCGCCAAGACCGAATCGACCGCCGGGAGCGCCAAATGATCCGCCGTATCCTGACCTATGTCGCCACCCTGGGCGCCGTGATGCTGTTCGCCGGCTGCGCCGTGCCGCAGAAGCAGGTGGACTACGCCGCGTTCAAGGCCGCCAAGCCGCGTTCGATCGTGGTGCTGCCGCCGCTGAACGAGTCGCCGGACATCAAGGCGACCTACGCGATGCTGTCGCAGGCCACCTTCCCGTTGGCGGAATCGGGCTACTACGTGATGCCGGTGGCGCTGGTCGACGAGACCTTCCGCCAGAACGGCCTGACCGTGCCCGGCGACATCCACGCCGTGCCGGTCAAGAAGCTGCGCGAGATCTTTGGCGCCGACGCCGCCCTGTACGTGACCGTGACCGACTACGGCTCGCGTTACCAGGTGCTCAGCAGCGTGACGCGCGTGGCCGCGAACGCCAAGCTGGTGGACCTGAAGACCGGCGACGAACTGTGGAGCGGCACCGCCGTCGCGGCCAACGACAGCGGCAACAGCGGCGGCGGCCTGATCGGCATGCTGATTACCGCGGCCATCAACCAGGCCGTGAACCACATGACCGATGCCGCCTACCCGGTGGCTGGCACGGCGAGCTACCGCCTGCTGTCGGCCGGCACGCCGAACGGCATCCTGTACGGGCCGCGTTCGCCGAAGTACCAGGCGGACTGACCCCTGGCCTGGCCGCTGCGTTCCGGCGGCCGGATAGCAAAAATGCCGCAACACGGCCTCCGGTTCCGGAGCGGTGTTGCGGCATTTTTTTGTCTGGCGGAAGCGGTGAGATTCGAACTCACGGATGGGTCACCCCATCGGCAGTTTTCAAGACTGCTGCCTTAAACCACTCGGCCACGCTTCCTTCGGGATGTGCCGGGCAGGCTGGCGTTGTCATCCATGCTGCCCGGCCGCGCATTATACAGGGACGCGGCAGGCCACAGTGTGATGTTCCTGATGCAGTGGGACGGGTCCGGCCGGCTGCGGATGCTGACTCGTCGGACGCATTTGTCGGTGTTTGTCGGACAGCGCGGAACCATGTGGGCGCGGTAAGGTTCCTAAAAGGGACGGCGTGCCGCCATCGCGCAGCACGCTGGCGCTTTCAAACAGGCAATTGAGGAGAATTCGATGCAGGAACAACGCAAGGATCAAGCAAGGCCGTGGCTGGCCCTTGGCGGGCTCGGCGCACTGGCACTGGCGGCCGGACTGGCCGGCTGCGCGCAGCCGGGCTACGGCGGTTACGGCAACTACAACACCGCGCCGCCGCCGACCGGCTATCAGCAACCCAATAACTCGACCTACCAGGCACCGGCCGGCTCGGTGTTCACGGGCCGCGTCGAGTCGATCGAGCCGATCCAGACCACGCAGGGCAGCTCGGGCATCCTGGGCACCGTGATCGGCGGTGCGGCTGGCGGCCTGCTGGGCCACCAGATTGGCGGCGGGCGTGGCCAGACGGCCGCGACGATCGTCGGCGCCGTGGGCGGTGCCGTGGCAGGCAACCAGATCGAGAAGCGGACCGGCAGCAATACGTCGACCGTGTACCGCGTCAACGTGCGGCTCGACGATGGCCGCGTGGCCACCGTGACGCAGAGCAATATCGGCAACCTGCGCGTGGGTGACCGCGCCCGCGTGGCCAACGACATGGCGACGCCGTACTGACCAACCCCCGTCGACTGACGACCGGGAAAGCAAAAACGCCACACGTGATTCGCGTGTGGCGTTTTGCTTTTTGCTTTTTGCTTTGTCGCGGCGGCCCGTCGTCAATCCTTCAGGAACATCTCCTGCAGGTCGTTGAGGAAGCGCCGGCCCAGTTCGGTCGGCTTGATGGTCGTCGGGTCGGCTTCCAGCAGCCCTTTCTGCTCGGCGGCGGCCAGCATCTTGCCGATGGCATGCAGCGGCAGGCCGGTGTAGTCGTGGAAGCTCGACGCCGGCACGCCATCGGTCAGCCGCAGCGCGTTGAGCATGAACTCGAACGGCAGTTCATCGGCGCCAACCTCGCGCGCCTCCTGCACGGCGTTGCCGGCCATGGCCTGATCCATGTACGTGGCCGGATGCTTGTGGCGCATCTGGCGCAGGATGCGGTTCGGGAACGACAGCTTGCCGTGCGCCCCGGCACCGATACCCAGGTAATCGCCGAAACGCCAGTAATTAAGGTTGTGCCGCGCCTCGCGATGCGGCCGGGCGTAGGCCGACGTCTCATAGTGGCGGTAGCCGGCCTGGGCCGTGCGGGCCTCGATGATGTCCTGCATCTCGTAGGCCAGGTCCTCGTCGGGCAGCGCCGGCGGGAATTTGGCGAACAGCGTGTTCGGTTCGAGCGTCAGGTGGTAAAGCGACAGGTGCGCGGTGCCGTACGACAGCGCCGACTCCAGGTCGCGCACGCACTCGTCGATGGTCTGGCCCGGCAGCGCGTACATCAGGTCCAGGTTGACGTTGTCGAAGTGCCGCAGCGCGATGTCGATCGCCGCGCGCGCTTCCTTCTCGCCGTGGATGCGGCCCAGCGCCTGCAGGTGGGCGTCGTTGAAGCTCTGGATGCCGATCGACAGCCGGTTGATGCCGCTGGCGCGGTAGCTGGCAAACCGTTCAGCCTCGAAGGTGCCGGGGTTGGCTTCCATCGTGATCTCGGCGTCGGCGTCCAGCGGCAGCAGCGCGCGGATATCCGACAGCAGCCGGTCCATGCCGGCCGCCGACAGCAGGCTCGGCGTGCCGCCGCCCAGGAACACCGTGTGTACTGGCCGGCCCCAGACCAGCGGCAGCGACTGTTCCAGGTCCGCGCGCAGCGCGTCCAGGTAGCGGTCTTCGGGGATGTCGTGGCTGTCCTGCCCGCCGGGCGCCGCGTGCGAGTTGAAATCGCAATACGGGCACTTGCGCACGCACCACGGGATATGGACGTAGAGCGACAGCGGCGGCGAACCGGGCAGGGCGATCTGGCCCGGCTTGAGCCAGAGCTGCGGGTTGCCGGTCGATGCCGGCTCGGCCGGCTTGCCGCTGCCGGCGGGAATGATGGGGATCATGCAGAAACCTTGGGCGCTACGCGCCGACCTTGAGACTCGCGGCCTGCAGCCGGGCCACCAGGCCCTGCAGCGCCAGCGCGCGATGGCTGATGCCGTTCTTTTCCTCGGCCGTCAGCTCCGCCGCCGTCTTGCCGATCTCGGGCAGCAGGAAATGGGGGTCGTAGCCGAAGCCGCCCGTGCCGCGCGGGGCATCCACGACCTCGCCGGCCCACGTGCCCTCGGCGATGATCGGACGCGGGTCGTCGGCATGGCGCACCAGCACCAGCACGCAGTAGTAGTGCGCGTGGCGGTTCAGCTTGCCGGCCAGTTGCGAGATCAGGTGCGCGTTGTTGGCGGCGTCGGTCTTGGGCTTGCCAACCATCTGCGCATACCGGGCCGAATAGACGCCCGGTGCGCCGTCCAGGGCGTCGACGCAGATGCCCGAGTCGTCGGCCAGCGCGGGCATGCCGGCGAGCCGGCTGGCGTGGCGGGCCTTGGCCAGCGCGTTCTCGACGAAGGTGGCAAACGGCTCCTCGGCCTCGGGGATGCCCAGCTCGCCCTGCGGCACGACGTCGAAGCCGAGCGGGGACAGCAGCGCGCCGAATTCGCGCACCTTGCCGGCGTTGTTGGAGGCCAGGACCAGGCGTTGCATCGTCAATCCCTCCTGCGCGTCAGACGCCGAGCGCCTGCTTCTGGTGGCGCACCAGTTCGGCGATGCCGGCTTCGGCCAGGCGCGTCATGGCGTCCAGGTCGGCGCGGCTGAACGGGGCGCCCTCGGCGGTGCCCTGGACTTCCACGAAGCGGCCGCTGCCGGTCATCACCACGTTCATGTCGGTGTCGCAGTTGCTGTCCTCGGCGTAGTCCAGGTCCAGCACGGGCACGCCGTCGACCATGCCCACCGACACGGCCGCCACGAAGTCGCGGATCGGGCTGGCGGCGATCAGGCCGTCGCGCAGCATGGTGCCGATGGCATCGTGCGCGGCCACGAAGGCGCCGGTGATGGCGGCCGTGCGGGTGCCGCCGTCGGCCTGCAGCACGTCGCAATCGAGGTGGATCGTGTATTCGCCCAGCGCGGAGAGGTCGAAGACCGAGCGCATGGCCCGGCCGATCAGGCGCTGGATTTCCTGCGTGCGGCCGGTCTGCTTGCCCCGCGCCGCCTCGCGGTCGGAGCGCGTGTGCGTGGCGCGCGGCAGCATGCCGTATTCGGCCGTGACCCAGCCTTCGCCGCTGCCTTTCTTGTGCGGCGGCACCTTTGCCAGCACGCTGGCCGTGCACAGCACCTTGGTGTCGCCAAAGGCACTCAGCACCGCGCCTTCGGCGTGGCGCGTGTAGTGGCGGGTCAGGCTGATGGGTCGCAGCGCGTCGGCCGCGCGTCCGCTGGGTCGCATGGGGATCTTTCGTCGGAATCGGATGAGACCGCGATTCTAACGCCGCCGGGCCGGTCGTGCGCCGGCCGCGGCCCCAAGCGCCGGTCAGCGCATCAGGTTCGAGGTCTTGTCGATGGCCGCGCGGATCTCGGCAATCGAGCGTTCGATCTCTTCCTCGGACAGCAGGTCGGTGTCCGAGCCCGTGCGCTCCAGGATCGACGTGGTGAACGCGTTCAGCGGCAGCGTGTCGGTCAGCACCGCCTCCTCGTTGGTCACGGTGGCGTCGGCTTCCCACATCATCGCGATCGCTGTGGTGTTGTCGGCACCTTCGCCGGCGTTGGCCAGCGACTGCTCGATCAGGTCGGGAATCGCGTGGACGACCGACAGGTGCGTCACCTTGTCGACGATGACCTTTTCCTCCAGCGCGCCCCAGAGCCCGTCCGAGCACAGCAGCGCCACGTCGCCCGGCTCCAGCCGCACCGGGCCGCCGATGTCGATCAGCGGCAGGTTGGGCGACCCCAGGCAGTTGTAGAGCTTGTTGCGTTCCGGATGGTTGGCCACCTCCATCGGCAGCACGCGCTCCTGCTGCAGCAGGTTCTCGATCTTCGAGTGGTCGCGCGTGCGGGTGAGCAGCGCGCCCTTGCGCATCAGGTAGAAGCGCGAGTCGCCGGCGTGCGCCCAGTGGATCTGGCCGTTCTGGATCAGGCAGCAGACCACCGTGGTGCGCGGCACGTCGGCCAGCTTGTTGGCCTCGGCGTACCGGTGAATCTCGCGGTGCGCCAGCATGACCGTGTCCTGCAGGAAATCGGCAGGATTGCGGATGGCCGGGCGGGCCTGGGTCTGGAACTGGCGGGCCAGCGTCTGCAGCGCCTGTTGCGCGGCCACTTCGCCAAAGGCATGGCCGCCCAGGCCGTCGGCCAGGACCATGAGCAGGGCGTCGCGGGTGAAGCAGTAGCCCATGCGGTCCTGGTTGATCCGGCGGCCGCCCTTACGGCTTTCCTGGTAGACGGAGAATCGCATTGCGGGAATTCGTGTCGGGTTCGTGCGTTAGTTGCCGCGTCGGCCGGCTTGCGCGGCGTGCACGGGATTGGCGGCGTCGGGCTTGTCCGGGCTCTTGTCCTCGCGGCGGCGCAGCAACGTCATGAAGCGGCTGGTGGCGTTCATGCGCTCGGTCACCGGGCCGGCCGGCGTGCTGCTGGCGGCGGCCGCGGCCGACTGCTCGCCCAGGGCGTTGCTCTGGTCGCGCAGCTCTTTCTGCAGCCGGAACACGCTCTGCGGGCGCTCGGACGGCGTCAGCCGCAGGCACCATTCGACCAGGTCGACCAGGCCGTTCGTGTACGTGGCGCGCAGCCGCGCGAAGGAATCGGCCATGCGGTCGTCCTTCTCGCGCTGATTGGCCTCCTGCGGCGGCATGCCGGCCATGCAGGCGTAGAGCGTGGCGCCCAGGCTGTAGATGTCGGTCCAGGGGCCCAGGTCGGAATGCTTGCCGTACAGCTCCGGCGCCGCGAAGCCCGGCGTGTACATGGGCTGGAAGCGCGCGTTTTCCATCGTCAGGATCTGCCGGGCGGCGCCGAAGTCGAGCAGGATCGGCGATTCGTCCTCGCGCAGGTAGATGTTGCCGGGCTTGATGTCCAGGTGCAGCAGCTTGTGGATGTGCACCTCGCGCAGGCCGCTCATCAGGTCGTGGAACACCTTGCGGATGAAGCGCTCGCGCAGCACCTTGGCCTTGCCCTGCTGCCGGGCCTGCAGGATGTGTTCCTGCAGCGTCTTGCCCAGCTCGTAGTTCATGACCATGTAGACCGTGGCGTTCTCGCGGAAGAAATTCACCACGCGGACCACGCTCGGGTGCGAAATGCGCGCCAGCGACCGGCCTTCCTCGAAGAAATACTTCAGGCCCAGCCGGAACGAGGCGGCGTTTTCGTCGGGCACGACGGGAATCAGCTCGCCCGGGCTGCGGCGCGCCAGCGACGACGGCAGGTATTCCTTGATGGCAACCGGGGCGCCGGTTTCGTCCGTGGCAAGGTAGACGAAACTGAACCCCCCGCTGGCCAACTTCTTTACAATACGGTAGTTGGCAAGCAGCGTGCCGATCGGGAGCGGCGCGCTCTTGGGTGGGTTGGCGCCCTTGGACTCTGTCATAGGATTCGGGACCTCATTTGCTCCCGGATTCTCCGGTCTAATCGGTCACTTGTAAAGAAATCCTTGGCAGGGACTGTTGCCAAAACTCCGCGCCCCCCGGCTGCCGGTTTTCCCTTGATTTTGCTGGCGTTTTTGCCGCCGCCGCGGTGCCGCCGACGGGCCCCGGCCCCGCGCCCCGTACCAATTCTTCAATTTTCGACTCTTTCGCGAGATTAACGACGATGATCCACAGCATGACAGGCTATGGCCTGGCCACCCGCCAGGCACCGCTGACCAACGCCCAGGGCGAACCCAGCGGCCGCACGGCATCGGTTTCCGTGGAGTTCCGGACTGTCAATTCGCGTTTTCTCGACCTGTTGTTCCGCGCGCCCGAAGAGTGCCGCGCGTTCGAGCCGGCGCTGCGCGAAATGCTGATGGGCGAGCTGTCGCGCGGCAAGCTCGAATGCCGCATCAACCTGCAGCGCACCGACACCGGCGGCGCCACGCTGGCGCTGAACCAGTCGCTGCTGGACCAGATCCGCGCGCTGGAGTCGACCGTGGGCGCCACGTTCCCCAGCGCCGGCACCATGCGCATGGGCGAGCTGCTGCGCTGGCCCGGCGTGCTGGTGGAGCCCGAGCTGTCGCAGGAAGCGCTGCGCGAGGCCGTGACCGGCGCCGCCCGCGAGGCGCTGAAGCAACTGCTGGAAGCGCGCAGCCGCGAGGGTGCCGCGCTCAAGGCCACGCTGGAGGAGCGCATCGACGCCATGCTGGCCATCGTCGAGCGCCTGACGCCGATGATCCCGCAGCTGATCGCCCATCACCAGGAAAAGCTGACCGAGCGCCTGCAGGAGGCATTCAACCTGGCCGCGCCCAACGGCATGCCGTCGATGAGCCGCGAGGAAGTGGCCGAGCGCATCCGCCAGGAAGCCACCGTCTACGGCATCCGCATCGACATTGCCGAGGAACTGTCGCGGCTGCAGGCCCACCTGAACGAAACGCGGCATATCCTGAAGAAGGGCGGCCAGGTGGGCAAGCGCCTGGACTTCATGATGCAGGAGCTCAACCGCGAGGCCAACACGCTGGGCTCGAAGGCCGCCGCCAAGGAACTCGCCGATGCGTCGATGGAGCTCAAGCTCCTGATCGAGCAGATGCGCGAACAGATTCAAAACCTCGAATAAGATCATGAGCGAAACGACCCACACCGCCATCGATACCGCCTATCCCGGCAACCTGTTCATGGTGGTGGCACCGTCCGGGGCCGGCAAGTCCACGCTGGTCAACGCGCTGCTGGCGCAGGACCAGTCCATCCGCCTGTCGATCTCGCACACCACGCGCAAGCCGCGTCCGGGCGAGCAGAACGGGCGCGAGTACCACTTCACCACGGTCGACGAGTTCCGGGCCGCCCGCGACCGCGGCGAGTTCCTGGAATGGGCCGAGGTGCACGGCAACTACTACGCCACGTCGCGCGTCTGGATCGAGCAGCAGATGGCCCAGGGCAACGACGTGCTGCTGGAGATCGACTGGCAGGGCGCCCAGCAGGTGCACAAGCGCTTTTCGAACGCGGTTGAGATCTTCATCCTGCCGCCGTCGCTGACGGCGCTGGAGGAACGGCTCAAGAAGCGCGGCCAGGACGAGCAGAACGTGATCGTGCGCCGGCTGCTGGCCGCGGGTAGCGAAATGGCCCATGCGTCGGAGTCGGACTACGTGATCATCAACGAGGTGTTCGAGGACGCGCTGCGGCAGCTCCAGAACGTCGTTCACGCGACCCGTTTGCGCTTTTCGTCGCAAAAGGCCCGTCACGCCGAGCTGTTCATCGAGCTCGGCATTCACTGAAGCGCAGGGCGTCGCCGGAAGGTTCTGGCGACGTGCTGTAAAATACCGGCCTGTCGAACAGGTTTTATCCCAAGGTGGATTTGATATGGCGCGTATTACCGTCGAAGATTGTCTGAAACACATCCCGAACCGCTTCGAGCTCGCCCTCGCCGCGACCTACCGTGCACGCCAGCTGGTGCAGGGCCACACGCCCAAGGTCGAGGCCAAGGACAAGCCCACCGTGGTGGCGCTGCGCGAGATTGCGTCGGGGCAGGTCGGCATCGAGATGCTGAAGAAGGTTCCGACCTGATTTCCCAGGCGGCCCGTGGTTCATTCATGCTTCGCGTGCGTACGCAACCAGCCGCGCATCCAGTTGAATTCCAGGGGCCGCCGCCATGCCTTCGTCGCCGTCCGATCCCGCCGTCGCTCCCCCGGGCAACCCCGGGACCGGGGCGTCGCGCGCACCGACGGCGGCCAAGCTGCCTGGCGCTGTGGCGACTGCCGCACCGGTTGGTGCGGCAGCTTCGTCTGTGGCGCCTGGTGCACCACTGCCGGGCGTCGTGCCGGTTTCCACATCCCTGCCGCCGGTGCCTGTCGCGCCGGCCGGGCGTAGGCGTCCCGGACCGCTTCCATTGACCGCCCGTACCGGTGCTCCCAATCTTCCCGACCCGCTCGGCGACAACGTCGTCGGCGAGCGGGCCGTCGTGCCGCCGATCCAGCAGGCCAAGGGCCGCGCGGCGCTGGCCAACGAGCTGGTAGCCGAGCCGGTGGCCGGTACCGTGCCGGCCACGCCGGGCGGCGACCTGTTTATCGACGCCGTGCTGGCGCAGTCCTATCGCCACTTTTTCGGGCCGACGTCGCAGCCCGCGGTGCCGCCGCGGCAGCAGGTCATCTCGATTGCGCGGCTGATGGAGAAGCTGGCCTACCTGAAGCCGGCCGACCAGACGCTGGTGCGCGAGGCATTCCAGTTCTCGGACGAAGCCCACCTGGGCCAGTACCGCCAGAGCGGTGAGCCTTACATCACTCACCCGGTGGCGGTGGCCGAGCTGTGCGCGGACTGGAAGCTTGACGTGCAGTCCATCATGGCGGCGCTGCTGCACGACGTGATGGAGGACCAGGGCATCACGAAGAGCGAGCTGGCCGAGAAATTCGGCCCCAAGGTTGCCGAACTCGTCGATGGCCTGACCAAGCTGGACAAGCTCGAATTCCAGAGCCGCGAGCAGGCGCAGGCGGAAAGCTTCCGCAAGATGCTGCTGGCGATGGCGCGCGACGTGCGGGTGATTCTGGTCAAGCTGGCCGATCGCACGCACAACATGCGCACGCTCGATTTCGTGCCGCCCGAGAAGCGGCGCCGGATCGCGCTGGAAACCATGGAGATCTACGCGCCGATCGCGCACCGGCTGGGTCTCAACACGATTTACCGCGAGCTGCAGGACCTGTCGTTCAAGGTCGGCTCGCCATTCCGGTACGCCACGCTGGAAAAGGCCGTCAAGGCCGCGCGCGGCAACCGGCGTGAGGTGGTGCGGCGCATCCTGGAGGCGGCGCAGGCGGCGCTGGCCGACGCCGGCATCGTGGCCGAGCTGTCCGGCCGCGAGAAGACGTTGTACAGCATCTATCGCAAGATGCACGACAAGCAGTTGTCGTTCTCGCAGGTGCTGGACGTCTACGGTTTCCGCGTGGTGGTGGAAACGCAGATGCACTGCTACATGGCGATGGGCGCGCTGCACAGTCTGTACAAGCCCATGCCGGGCAAGTTCAAGGACTACATCGCGATCCCGAAGATCAACGGCTACCAGTCGCTGCACACGACGCTGGTGGGCCCGTTCGGCACGCCGGTGGAGTTCCAGATCCGCACGCGCGGCATGCACCAGATTGCCGAGGCCGGCGTGGCGGCGCACTGGATGTACAAGCACCAGGCCGACCATGCCAACGATATCCAGCAGCAGGCGCACCAGTGGCTGCAGTCGCTGCTGGACATCCAGAGCCAGACCGGCGATTCGCAGGAGTTCCTGGAGCACGTCAAGATCGACCTGTTTCCGGATGCCGTCTACGTGTTCACGCCCAAGGGCCATATCCGCGCGCTGCCGCGCGGCGCCACGGCGCTCGACTTTGCCTATGCCGTGCACAGCGACCTGGGCAACCAGTGCGTGGCGGTCAAGATCAATAACGAACTGCTGCCGCTGCGGACCGAGCTGAAGAGCGGCGACATCGTCGAGGTGGTGACGGCGCCGTACTCGAAGCCCAATCCCGCGTGGCTGGCGTTCGTGCGCACGGGCAAGGCGCGCGCGGCGATCCGCCACTACCTCAAGACCACCAAGCTCGACGAGGCCATCCAGCTCGGCGAGCGCCTGCTGGACCAGGCCGCGCGCCAGCTCGGCATCGAACTGAAGGCGGTGCCGCAGTCGGTGTGGGAGCGGATGATCCAGTGGACGGGCAACAAGCTCAAGGAAGACATCTTCGCGGACCTGGCGCTTGGCCGGCGCGTGCCGGCCGTGGTGGCGCGCCGCATGGAGATCCTGCTGCAGGAGCTGTCCGGCGACGTGGACAGCGCGCTGCTGGCCGCGGTGCAGACGTTCGCCGGAGAGGAAGCGCCGGCCGTGCCGATCACCGGCGACGAGGGCATGTCGATGATCTTCTCGGCGTGCTGCCGGCCGATCCCGGGCGATTCGATCGTCGGCTACCTGGGGAAGGGCGAAGGGCTGCAAATCCACGTGCAGGATTGCAAGGTGGCCAAGCGCCTGCACAGCAAGGACCCCGAGCACTGGATCGAGGTCATGTGGGCCAAGAAGACGACGCGGGCGTTCGACGTGTCGATCAAGGTCATGGTGCGCAACGTCAAGGGTATCGTGGCGCGCGTGGCGGCCGACCTGACCGCCGCCGACGCCAACGTGGCGCACGTGGCGATGGAGCAGCAGCAACAGGCCGGCCATCAGGAAGCCACGTACATGCAGTTCGTGATCCAGGTACAGAACCGCCTGCACCTGGCCAACGTCATGCGGGCGCTGCGGCGCAATCCGGACGTGATCCGGATCTTCCGCGACCGCAACGACGGCTAGGGCGCCGTTGACCCCTTCGGCGGATACCGGACTTCCAGGATGTCAATCTGTTCCACGCCGGCCGGCGTGCGCAGCGGCACGGTGTCGCCTTCCCGCGCCTTGATCAGCGCCTTGGCGATCGGCGAAATCCAGCTCACGTGATTGCTGTCGAGGTCCACCTCGTCCATGCCGACGATCGTGATCGTGGTTTCCTCGCCGGCCTGGTTGGCGTAAGTGACCGTGGCGCCGAAGAAGATCTGGTCGTTGTCGCCCTGCAGCGAGGGGTCGACGACCTCGGCCTTGTCCAGCCGGCGGGTCAGGAAGCGGATGCGGCGGTCGATCTCGCGCAGGCGCTTCTTGCCATAGAGGTAGTCGCCATTCTCCGAGCGGTCGCCATTGGACGCCGCCCACGACACGATCTGCACGATATCGGGCCGCTCCACGTCGATCAGGTGCATCAGCTCGTCGCGCAGGCGCTGGTAGCCGGTGGCGGTGATGTAGTTCTTGGTTCCTGCGGGGAGCGGCGTGGCGCCTTCGGGAAGGTCGTCGTCGTCATCGTTGGACGACTCTTTGACAAAAGCCTTGTTCATGTTCCGGATCACTTCATGAGGCTTCAATTATAGGAAGTTGCGCCCCGCCATCGCGCTGGCCGAAAAAAATGCGCGCGGGGGCTTCACAAAACTGAAAACTTCTATATAATCTCTTTTCTCGGTTGCGGCTGTAGCTCAGTTGGATAGAGTACTTGGCTACGAACCAAGGGGTCGTGGGTTCGAATCCTGCCAGCCGCGCCAACCCAATACGTGAAAAGGGCTTCCAGAAATGGAAGCCCTTTTTGCATTCGCGCTCCCGCCTTCCTTCTGCCTTTCCTTCCTGTTCTGCGCCCAGTGTCGTACGCCTGGTCTGGTTGCGCTGTCGGTGTCTATCCTGTTTGCATGGGGGTGCGGAACGCGGGCGGCCCGGCCTGTTCCAACCTGCATCGGCAACCTGATCGACGGAGGCAACTCATGGAGCAGGAAGACTGGCGCACCGAAGGCTATCGCGGGATGGATGCCTACGTACTCGTGACTTCGCACCACGACACGACTGCCGGCAGCGTGGGCGATACCCAGACCTGGGGCTACGAGGTGCGCGTGGCGCAGGAGGGCATGGACCCGTCCGACGCCGGCGATACCGAGCGCGTGGGCAGTGGCACCCATGTCTTTGCCACGCGCCATGCCGCTGAAGTGGCGGCATTCGCGGCGGCTTACGCGTTGATCGACAAGCTCGTCGGGCCGGCGCGCTGACACGGCATGCCCTTGCGCGTCGCCGTATTGGTTCATTGCGGGACGCGCAATGGCTTGACGCGCAATGGCATATCACAGGCCGCTTCCGGCCTGATCGTTCCCCACTTGACCAGGATCATTTTTGGATCGGCTTCCCGCTCCTAGGCTGGTGTTGTGCGCGCCGTCGTGCGCGCCTGCAGCAGAACAAGGAGTACACCATGCCCGAGTACGACGGTATCAAGATCGTCTACGAAGTGGTCGTCCTGCCCAAGGACAAATGGGCCATCATGATTGAAATCCTCCGACGCGAGGACGGCGCCGTGCTGATGTCGCGCCACAACCCGTTTCCGCGCCAGCCGTTCGACACCAAGCTGGAGGCGCTGGATCACGTGAATCGCTACGTCGCGGATGTGGTCAAGAACCTCGACCGCGATGCCATGCAGAAGAAGCGGCGCTGCGCATAGCGGCCATTCTCCGGAATGGTGCAAGAAGTGCTTGCCACGTGCGCCAGACTGCGGCATAATCTCTTTCTTCAGACGCGGGGTGGAGCAGTCTGGCAGCTCGTCGGGCTCATAACCCGAAGGTCGCAGGTTCAAATCCTGCCCCCGCAACCAGATACGTAAGAAGGGCCGCACGATCATTCGTGCGGCCTTTTTGTTTGGGTGCTTCGGCAGAGTTGCGGGTACAAGAACTACGCGACGAACTGCGCCTCAGCCCTTGATCAGCGACGCGGCCCGCGTGAAGGTGTCACGCACCTGCGGCTGTTCCTCTTTCTCGGCGGCCTCGGCGCGCGCCTTCAAGCGCGACGCCAGCACTTCCAGATTTCCACCGTTGCCGCAAGCCCGCGCGGCCTCGTTCATCAACTGCGTCAGTTCCTGGTTGACGTCGGCGCCATCGAAGGCGCTGACGGACAGGGCCGACACGCGTTCCAGAAAGCTGTTGACCAGTGCTTCATCATGTTGCGGTTCGGGCATGGTGGCTCCTTGTCGAACGATAAGAACACTGTGAAAGTGAGAAAGGACTGGCGAAACGGTTATCGCTGCCCGGGCAGTTGGGGCAGGGCGGCTACGCCGCGCCGCGCCGGTTTCAGCGCGCGGGTCGGCCACAGGACGTAGTTGGTATGCGGGTCCATCGGCTTGCCGAAGTAGGACACCCACACCTGCACACCGTGTTCGGTCTCGGACACGATCGCCGCCACGGCACGCGCGGCGACAGACGGGGACTTCAGCAGTTCGCCCAGCGCTTCGACGCCCTGGACGACATGGTGCTTCACCCCCCTGAACCATACGTACTGACGCATGGCGGCAAGAAATCCTTTGGTCATTGATCTGCTCTTCTCGATGGCATTGCAAAACTGAGACCACAGCTTACACGGATAGTTGTGACCGTTTTGTAGGCTCGCGTCTGATTTTCCGTTGAGAATCCGGGATGTGATGCCCCCGCAATTTGACGACGCAACGCGGGTCGCCACGCCCTATGTGCGACCCTAAATTGACAAGCTGTTGTACTTGCCTTAGCGTGGTTTCATATGCCGCACATCGTGCCAGCATAGCCGCAGATTTCCGCGTACGGGATGCAACCTTGGGGAGCGCCGATGACCGAAGACATGCTGCTGCAACTGATGGTGGAAGTGGAGAAGGCCGATCCCATCGACTATGCGAATCTGCCGTTCGACGACGACAAACTCCGCGCCCTGGCCTGCAAGCTGATCGCCGAGCGTTCGACCGAGCTTGAAACCTCGGGCATGTCGAAGGAGGCGCTGCTTGCCACGCTGTGGGCTTCCACCGCCAAGCTGGTGCTCGAAAACATCGTCCTCAACGCCCGGCTGCTGACCCTCCAAGGCAAACCGGAAGATGCGCGGGTCCTGATCGACCGCATTGCACGCCAATCCCGCGGCGGAGCATGACGCGTATCGCTAATAAGCGCCCCATGCATCACACGATGCAGGGGTATCGCTGATTAGCTAAAATATCGCGTTTTCCGCCCCCATCACTCGACGAGAGTACCGGTCACTTTCGGGGCGGTGTTTGTCCTGGAGGGATTTCGGGTGATCAAATGGATAATCGTCGCGGCCTACCTGGGTGCCATCCTGTATGTGCACTTCCGCGGCAAGGTGAGGCTGCCCTTGATGCGCCAGATGCTGGACCACTCGGCACTGGTCGCCCCGGTCAACTGCTTCATGTACATGTTCTCCGGCGTACCGCGCACGCCGTACATCCCCGTCGACCGCTTTCCTGAACTGGAAAAACTGCGCGCCGCGTGGCCGCAGATCCGCGACGAGGGCCTCGCGCTAATCGCGATGCGCAAGATCAAGGCCGCCGACAAGAACGACGACGCCGGTTTCAACTCGTTCTTCAAATACGGCTGGAAGCGTTTCTACCTGAAATGGTACGAAGCGCAGCACCCATCGGCCGAAGTGCTGTGTCCCAACACCGTGGCACTGCTGCGCGACATGCCGTCGGTCAAGGCGGCGATGTTCGCGGAACTGCCGCCCGGCGGCAAGCTGAACCCGCACCGCGATCCGTTTGCCGGTTCGCTGCGCTACCACCTGGGCCTGTCCACGCCGAACGACGACCGCTGTTTCATCGAGGTGGACGGCGAGCGCCATAGCTGGCGCGACGGCCAGGGCGTGGTCTTCGACGAGACCTACCTGCACTGGGCCGAAAACCGCAGCGAGACCGACCGGCTGATCCTGTTCTGCGACATCGAACGCCCGATGCGCTATCGCTGGGCCGCCGCCTTCAACCACTGGATGGGCCGCAAGGTCATGACGGCCGCCAGCTCGCCCAACGACGACAACGACCAGACCGGCGCCATCAACAAGCTGTTCCGCTTCGTATGGCTCGGCGGCCAGTACCGCCGCCGCTTCAAGGCGTGGAACAAGAGCGTGTACTACGTGACCAAGTTCGGGCTGATCATCGGCGGCGTGGCGCTGATTGTGTTTCTCTGATCGTTTGCAGTCCTGTGTAGCGGAAAGCCGGCCGAGTGCCGGCTTTTTGCTTTTTAGTCCTCTGGGCTGTCCATCGTAGTTCGGCGATTAACGTTCAGAACTGATCGGCGCTTGCGCCTTGGCAAACGTGCATCGCGGTGGGATTCCCTCCCGCCCCGCGCGCAGCTACGGTATGGCGTCTTCGCTCGCCATCTGACCACGGCGCGTATCCCATCGCGTTCGACCGCCGACACCATGAGATATCTCTCCCTAGTGTTGTTCTTGTATTGCGCGCTTCCTCAGGCGAGTGTCGAGACCAACATCCTGTGTCTGAACCCTGTCGACGCTGGATTTGAGAACCTGGAGTTTCGGCGGTATCACGATAGGACGATAGGTTGGGAAGGCGGCGCCGCAAGGTATCAAAGCGCGGCGAATGCGGTTCCGCTAATCCTTGGCGATAGGCGGATCGATGTTCTCGATCCGGCTCGACCCTACCAGGTGACCGAGACATGGTTGGAGGTGGGGGCCGGGAAACTCATTGGAAAATACGAACTGATGTCGCAAGGTGCCGTTGTGTATTCTTTTGCCTACACCCAACTGAGTAATGGTAAGACGGTGGACTTCCTCCAAGCTCAACAATATGAGCCGCAGCCCGACGCCAGATGCGACTGGTCTTGGCGCCGCCTCAACGGTGTATCCGCAGCGGGCTAAGACGGCTCGCCAACCCTACACCTGCTCCCCCCGCCGCCTCTCATTCCCCAGCGCCTCGTAATGCGCCCGCTTGGCCGCGTACATCCGATGGTCGGCCAGCTTGACTGTGTCGGTCAGGCGGTCGCCCTGGGTGCACGTGGCGGCGCCGATCGAGAATGACAGGCGGGCGCCCGGGTAGAACTGGTTGTTCAGGCCGACCACTTCCTCGATCTGCTCGACGACGGTGGCGGCGCCGCGTTCGTCGCGGCCCGGTAGCAGGACCATGAATTCGTCGCCGCCGATGCGGGCGACGCAGGCCTGTTCGCCCACGGCCTTCTTCAGGACTTCGCCGGTGCGGCGCAGCAGCGCGTCGCCGTCGCCGTGGCCGAACTGGTCGTTGACGACCTTCAGGCCGTTCAGGTCCAGCGCCACCACGCTCACGGGCCACGGGCCCTTGCGGCCCAGCCGGGCCAGTTCATCCTCGTAGTAGGCGCGGTTGTAGAGCTTGGTCAGCACGTCGTGCTTGCCCAGGAATTCCACGTACGCTTCGGCCTTCTTGCGGGCCGTGATGTCGGTCAGCGACACCAGCACCTGGTCCCAGTCGGCCTCGCGCCCCGGGAACACCGACCACTGCATGAAGACGTCGACCGAGCGGCCGTCCAGCGCGTAGTTGATGACTTCGCGCTGCTGCCACAGCTTCTCGTGCCACAGGTCCACGAGTTGTTCGGCGAAGTGGATGCGCATGTCGTCGCGAAAGACGTCGCCCAGGCGCGACAGCAGGATCTCCTTGCTCGGCGCGCCGAACATCGTCAGCGTCTGCTGGTTGACGTCGAGCACGCGAATCTCCTGCATGCAGCGCGACACAAAGTCTGGATGGACGTTCAGGAACGTGCGGAAATCGGTGATGCCGGCGGCGCGCACCTCGTCCAGCAGCATCTTCACGGCGCTGAAGTCTTCCACCCACAGCGACACCGGCGAATGCTCGAACAATCCCACCGCGTACTGCTGCGCGCGGCGCAGTTCGCGCTCAGTGCGCATGCGCGCGGTGATGTCCTCGATGGACAGCAGCACGCGCGACCAGTCGTCCTCGTGGCCCGGCATGATGCTGGCGTCGAGCCGGATGTCCAGCCGCTCGCCGTCGAGCGTGTAGTTCACGGTCTGGCTGGTGAAGTGCCGGCCGCCGTCCCAAAGCTGGCCCAGTTCCTCCACGTGCTGGTCGAACATGTCGTCGCGGAACACGCTGTCGAGGTTGCCGACCAGATGGTCGACGTCCCGCGCGCGGAACAGGTCCAGCGTGCGCTGGTTGACGTCGAGCACGCGGATCAGCGCCGAGCAGCGTGCCACTTCGGCCGGGTGGTCGCGCAGATGGCGGCGCAGGTCGGTCACGCCGTCGGCCCGTAGCTGTTCGAACGCCAGGCGCACCGCGCTGAAGTCCTCCAGCCACAGCGACACCGGCGCCAGCTGGAACAGCGTCTGATAGTCGTTGACGAGCGGCGATGCCGCGGGTGCGTGCCCCAAAGTCGTTCTCCCCTGTTCTTGTGACGGATGGCGTACCGCGCAATAGGCCAATAGGCTAGGCGAGCGCCGTGCCGATTTGGGAAAAATAAGGGAAAAACGATGCGCCCGCGCGGGCCTTAGCCCGCCAGGCGGCGCGCGGCGGCGGCCACGGTATCAAGCGCCTGTTCCAGCGCGGGCGTGCGGAGGTTGCCGCAGTTGAGCCGCAGGAAATGGTTGAAGCGGTTCGAGTTCGAGAACATCGCGCCGGGCATCACGCGGATGCCGTCGCCCAGCACCTGTTCGAACACGGTTTCGGACGACACGTTGCCCGGCATTTCCACCCAGAGGTGCAGCCCGCCGCGCGGCAGCGTCAGCCGCGTGCCGGCCGGGAACGTGGCCGCCACCTTCTGCGCCACCCATTCGCGCTGCACGCGTAGCTGCGTGCGCAGGCGCCGCAGGTGGCGGTCGAAGGCGCCGGTGCCCATGTACTCGGCCACGGCAATCTGGGTCAGCATCTCGTTCGGGCGCGACAGCCCGAACTTGAGCATTTCCACGCGCGCCTGCCAGCGGCCGGCGGTGATCCAGCCCAGCCGCATGCCGGGCGCCAGCACCTTGTGCAGCGACGCGCAATGGATCACGGTGCCGGTGGTGTCCCACGACTTGGCGGCCGGCAGCGGCGTGTCGTCGTCGATGGTGGCCGAGCAGCAGTCGTCCTCGATCATGGCGATGCCCCGCGCCGCGCACCACGCCACCAGCCGCTGCTTGTGCGCGTCGGGCATCACGCAGCCCAGCGGGTTCTGCAGGTTCGGCACCACGCAGACGGCCTTGATGTTGGCGTAGGTCTGCGCGGCCAGCTCCAGCGCCTCCAGCGAGATGCCGGTCTGCGGGCTGCATGGGATTTCCAGCGCGCGCATGCCCAGGCTCTCCAGGATCTGCAACAGACCGTAATAGGTGGGCGATTCCACCGCGATCACGTCGCCCGGGCCGGCCACGGCGCGCAGCGCCAGCGTCAGTGCCTCGGTGGCGCCGTGGGTGACGACGATTTCCTCGGGTGAGACGTTGATGTGCGACCGCAGCGCATGCCGGGCCAGCGCGGCACGGAAGGCCGGATGGCCGTCGGCGTCGACCGAGGTGCCGAACAGCTCGGGATACTTGCGCAGCGCGCGCTGGGCCGCGTTGCGCAGCGCATCGGTCGGATACAGCTCCGGCGCGCCGCAGGCGCCGCCCAGGTTGATCCGATGGTGCTTGCTGCGCGCCAGGATCGCGGAGATCCGCTGGTGGATGCCCACGTACTGCGCGGGATCGGGCAGCCCCGGCGCCGGTTCCTCGATGGGCGCCAGCGCGGGCCGGGCCGGCGCGCAGACGAAGTAGCCGGAGCGCGGGCGAGCTTCCAGCAGGCCGGCGGCTTCCAGTTCGCGGCACGCCTGCAGCGCCGTGGACAGGCTCACGTCGTGCAGCCCCATCAGCGCGCGCACCGACGGCATGCGGTCGCCCGGCGTCAGCGTGCCTGACGTGATGGCCTGTCGATAGTGGCCGGCCAGCCGCTGGTAGAGCGGGGCCGCGGCGGTGTGGAGCGGGTCGGGCATGGTGGCGGACATGGCGCAATCTTCGCGCGCGGGCGAGATCCGGAACAGATACAGATAGGCGGCCGCTGTATCGTAACAGCGCCAGGGTTTCGCATCTGTTCCGGTTGCGGCTGCGAGCCCTTGTGTCTGTTGGCGAAACAGGCCGGCCGATACGCTGGAGGCACGATTTTCCATCGCCCAAGGAGTGCCGCCATGAACCGCCCGCATCACTTTCCCGGAGACGTCCAGGACGTCAGCCTGGCAGCCGACCAGTGCCTCAATCTGCACCTGGGCAGCGGCGCCGTGGTGCACGTCGTGTCGGGCCGCGTGGCCGTGTCCGATGCGCCGCGCTGGCTGGGCGGGCAGGTCTTCCAGTGGTCTTGCGACCTGCGCGCCGGCGGCGTCTGCGTGATCGACGCGGCCGGCTGGCACCGCATCGTCGCGCAGGGGTCGTCGCGGCTGCGCATCATGGTGCCGGCGGCGCGCCCGGGGCTGTGGCGGCTGATAAAATCCCGCTTCGGCCGTTCTGGCCTCCTGCTGGGCGACTCCCGGCCACCAGACATCCAGGCCGCAGAAGAATCGGTACCCCATGCTACGTCTCAGTGAAGTCAAACTGCCGCTCGACCATACCGAGGGCGATCTAGAGGCTGCCGTGCGCAGCCACCTGGCCCAGATCGGGGTCAAGGGCGACGGCCTCGTCGGATTCAAGGTCTTCCGCCGCGCGCACGACGCCCGCAAGCGCGACGACATCAAGCTCACCTACATCATCGACATCGAAGTCCGCGACGAGGCCGCCGCGCGCCAGCGCATGGAGCGCAAGCCGAACTGGAGCGTGACGCCGGACATGACGTACCGCTTCGTGGCGCGCGCCCCCGAGGGCGGCCCGAAGACCCGCCCCGTGGTAATCGGCCTGGGGCCGTGCGGGCTGCTGGCCGGCCTGCTGCTGGCGCAGATGGGCTTCCGCCCGATCATCCTGGAACGCGGCAAGGAAGTGCGCGAGCGTACCAAGGACACGTTCGGGCTCTGGCGCAAGAGCGTGCTGAATCCGGAGTCGAACGTGCAGTTTGGCGAAGGCGGCGCGGGCACGTTCTCGGACGGCAAGCTGTACAGCCAGATCAAGGACCCGAAGCACTACGGGCGCAAGGTGCTGGACGAGTTCGTGCGCGCGGGCGCGCCCGAGGACATCCTGTTCAAGGCGCGGCCGCACATCGGCACGTTCCGGCTCGTGAGCATGGTCGAGAAGATGCGCGCCGAGATGCTGGCGCTGGGGGCCGAGATCCGCTTCGAGACCCGCGTGGACGATATCGACATCGACGGCGGCCAGGTGCGCGGCCTGAAGCTGTCCACCGGCGACTACCTGCCGTGCGACCACGTGATCCTGGCCGTGGGCCACAGCGCGCGCGACACGTTCGAGATGCTGCACGGGCGCGGCGTGTTCATGGAAGCCAAGCCGTTCTCGCTGGGGTTCCGGATCGAGCATCCGCAGGGCCTGATCAACCGCAGCCGCTTTGGCAAGTTTGCCGGCAACAAGCTGCTGGGCGCGGCCGACTACAAGGTGGTGCACCACGCCAGCAACGGCCGGGCGGTCTACAGCTTCTGCATGTGTCCGGGCGGCACGGTGGTGGCGGCCGCGTCCGAGCCGGGGCGGCTGGTGACCAACGGCATGAGCCAGTACTACCGCGCCGAGCGCAACGCCAACGCGGGCATCGTGGTGGGCATCACGCCCGAGCAGGACTACCCGGGCGGCCCGCTGGCGGGCATCGCGTTCCAGCGCAAGTGGGAAGAGCGCGCGTTCGTGCTGGGTGGCGGCGACTATCGCGCGCCGGGCCAGCTGGTTGGCGATTTCCTGGCGGGGCGGCCGTCGACATCGCTGGGCAGCGTGGAGCCGTCTTACAAGCCCGGCGTGACGCCGACTGACCTGAGCACGTCGCTGCCCGACTACGTGATCGACGCGATCCGCGAGGCACTGCCCCAGATCGACCGCAAGATCGCCGGGTTTGCGATGCACGACGCGGTGCTGACGGGCGTGGAAACGCGCACGTCGTCGCCGCTGCGCATCGAGCGCAATCGCGACGACTACCAGAGCATCAACGTGCGCGGCCTGTACCCGGCCGGCGAGGGCGCCGGCTACGCGGGCGGCATCTATTCGGCGGCGATCGACGGCATCGAGGTGGCGGAAGCCGTCGCGCTGCAGATCGCCAACGGCCAATGAGCGCGACCGGGCAGGGCGGCCAGCGGCCCGAAGACGGCGAGGTCATCGCGGCCGTGCGGCACTGGCTGGCGCGTGCAGTGATCGGCCTGAACCTGTGCCCGTTCGCCAAGAGCGTGTACGTGAAGGACCAGGTGCGGTACGTGGTCAGCCAGGCATCCGACGACGCGGACGTGTTCGACGACCTGGAGCGCGAACTGCGCCTGCTGGCCGAGGCCGATCCGGCGCAGGTGGATACCACGCTGCTCATCGTGCCGCATGGCCTGGCCGATTTCCTGGCCTACAACGACTTCCTGTATTTCGCGGACCGGCTGCTCGGCAGCCTGAAGCTGGAAGGTACGCTGCAGATTGCCAGCTTCCATCCGCAGTACCAGTTCGACGGCACCGGGCCCGACGACATCGAGAACTACACGAACCGCGCGCCGTACCCGATCCTGCACCTGCTGCGCGAGGACAGCATCGCGCGGGCGGCCGAAGCCTTTCCCGAGGCCGAGGACATCTACGAGCGCAACATGGAAACGCTGCGCCAGCTTGGCCACGCCGGCTGGCTCAGGTGGATGGCGGGCAAGAGCGACCTGTAGCCGCCCCAGCCCGGTGCGGCGGCCGGCGCGGGGTCAGGCGGGCGTGAAGAAGCGCTCGCCCAGTTCCTCGATGCCGACCGATTCCAGCACCTGCTTCAGGCGCTCGGCCGGACGCCGGCGCGGCAGGTCCTTGTACTGCGCGATGATCAGCTCGTTCTTCATCGAATGTTCCCAGCCGACCAGCTCGGTCACGCTGACCTGGTAGCCATGCGCTTCGAGCTGCAGGCAGCGCAGCACGTTGGTCAGCTGGCTGCCGAACTCGCGCGTATGCAGCGGGTGGCGCCAGATTTCCGTCATCGGATTGCCGGCCAGCAGCCGGCCCTTGTGCTTGCGCAGCACGCTGGCCACCTCGGCCTGGCAGCACGGCACCAGCACGATGTGCTGGGCGTGCTTGGCCAGCGCGAAGCGGATGGCGTCGTCGGTGGCCGTATTGCAGGCATGCAGCGCGGTGACCACGTCCACGGTGGCGGGCAGCGCCGGCGAGGTGATCGAATCCGCCACCGACAGGTTCAGGAACGACATCCCCGGAAAGCCCAGCCGGCTGGCCAGCGCCTGGGAGCTGGCCACCAGTTCCTCGCGGGTCTCGATGCCGAAGATGTGCGAATCGTCGTGCAGGTCCTTGAAGAACAGGTCGTAGAGGATGAAGCCCAGGTAGGACTTGCCGGCGCCATGGTCCACCAGCGCCACGGACCCCTTCGCGTCCTTCACCTCGCGCAGCAGCGGCTCGATGAACTGGAACAGGTGGTAGACCTGCTTGAGCTTGCGGCGGCTGTCCTGGTTCATCTTGCCGTCGCGCGTCAGGATATGGAGTTCCTTGAGCAGTTCGACGGACTGGCCGGGACGGACTTCGTATGGGCTGGACATCTGGGGATTTTGGGGATTCTGGGATCCCGGGCGCTTCGGAAAGGGCGTCAGTTTACCGAAAACGCCGGTCCCCTACTTTTGTGGGCTAAAGCTCACTCGCATTTCTGCCGTTGACCACTGGATACGACAAGCAGGGTTGGCGCAAGTACGGACGTCCTGGCGGAAGGACGCGCGGGGCATGAACCCCGGCCGGCGGGCACCACGCTGCAACCAGAAAGCGGGGAGCCATGAACGCGGACGTGGGATTACGGCTGGAACTCAACCAGCCGGGAGATCAGGTAAGGGCTTGCTTTACGCCGGAAACGGGGCGGCTGCCGCCGGACCGGACGGCGCTGGAGGCGTCGCTGGCCGAGCACGGCTGGCTAGGCGCCCGGCTGGACCAGGGCGCCGTGACCGGCTTCCTGACCCAGTGCCAGCTCACCGATCGCGAGATCGACGCGGTGATCGGCAATGTGCTGGACGGTGCCTTCGAACTGGAAATGACCGGCGACAAGCTGCAACTGCTGCTGACGCTGATGCCGCCCGAGGGCGGCCGTCCGATCGAGGAAGCCGACATCGCGGCCGCCGCGGCGTCGATGGGCGTGGTGGCGCTGCTCGATTCGGCCGCCATCCGCGTGGCGCTGGAAGCGGGCGGCTGCGAGGGCCGCGAGATTGCCCGCGGCGTGGCGCCGGTGCAGGGCGAGCCCGCCCGGTTCGACAGCCTCGTGCAGCAGCGCCGGCCCGCGCAGGCGGAGAACGAGGACGAGCGGGTGGACCTGCGCGACCTCGGCAGCCTGCTGCTGGTGAATCCCGGCACCGCGCTGATGCGCCGCACGCCGGCCCGGCCCGGCAAGGACGGCATGGACCTGCTGGGCAAGCCGATCGCCGCCGAGCCGGTCATCGACACCCCCTACGCGCCGGACCTGACCGGCGTGGCCCCGGACCCGAACGATCCCAACCTGCTGCTGGCCGTCATCGCCGGGTCGCCGCGCGTGCTGCCCAATGGCGTGATCGTCAGCCCCGTGGTCGACGTGGACGCGGTGGACCTGCATTCGGGCAATGTCAATTTCGATGGATCGCTGCGCGTCTCGGGCGACATCCTCACCGGCATGTCGGTCCGCGTGACCGGCGACGTGGTGGTGCAGGGCACGATCGAGGCGGCCCACGTGGAGGCCGGCGGGGACGTCATCGTCAAGGGCGGCATCATCGGCAGGGCGGAGACCGCGCATGGCGGCGACCCCAACGAGATTGCCAGCGTCCGCACCAAGGGTGCGGTGCATGCGCGCTATATCCAGAACGCCATCGTAGAGGCCGCCACCGAGGTGGTGGTGGAAAGCGGCATCCGGCAGAGCGACGTCTCGGCCGGCGAGCGCGTGGTGGTGGGCACGCCGACCGGGCAGGGCAGCATCAGCGGCGGCCGCACGCGCGCGCTGCAGTCGGTGAGCGTGGCCACGCTGGGCGCGCCGGCCGGCAGCGCCACGGCCGTGCAGGTGGGCCTGAACCCGTTTGCCGACGAGCAGAAGGCCGAGCTGGAGGCGCGGCGGCGCAAGGTGCTGGACGACCAGGCCAAGCTGCAGCAGCTGGTGGCGTTCTTCGCCAAGCATCCCGAGCGCGCCCAGGGCGACGTCCGCGAGAAGGCGCGCGCCACGATGTTCAAGATCAACAAGGACCTGTTCGAACTGGACGCCGAGATCGCGCGGCTGGCCGAGCAGATCAAGCCGTCCGACGATGCCGTGATCGCGGTGGGCCGCCGCATCCATGGCGGCGTGACGCTGCAGGTGGGGCACAAGGTGCTCAAGGTCATGGAGGACAAGACGGGCGGGCAGGTGCGCGTGATCGACGACCGGATCACGGTGACCTGACAACGGCGGGCCGGCCCGGTCCAGCCTCGATGGTCTGCCGGTCCGACGGTCTCACGTTACGGTGCCCCGTGACACGTTACGTTGGCCGTAACATCGCGTGCGGTCGGCCCGGCATGGCTGGCAGTGCGCCGGCGCGGTCGGCCAAGGCCGGCCAGCCCCGGCGGGCCAAGGGGCCGCGGGCGCTGGTGGGTTCGCCATGGCTCGCGCCACGACTGCTCGCAGCGGCCACAAACCGTCTGGCATGACGCTTGCAGAATCCCCGCATCCATACAAGATACGGGGAGATAGACCATGACCGCCATCGTGATCGACGACCAGCCGCTGGTCCGCCTGGGCATGCAGCGCCTGCTGGAACGCATGCCGGGCATCGGCGCTGTCCATGCCATCGACCCGGCCGACATCGTCGCACTCGCGCCCAGCCACGCGCCGGCCGTGGTGGTCTACGGCATGGCCGGGGACGTCAACGACAACTGGTACCTGCTGCGGCGCCTGACCGAGGCGCTGCCCAACGCGCGCATCCTGCTGCTGTCCGACAACATGTGGCTGCGCGTGCCGGCCGCGCTGGAGTCGCGCGGCGTGGTGGATTGCCTGCCCAAGACCGCGACGATCGAACGCATCGAGATGGCCGTGATGCAGATGGTCGGCACCGACAGCCTCGTGCCGCTGCGCCGCGTGGCCGCCGACGCGTGGCAACTGCACCATCGGCCGGGCGCGATGTCTTGAGAGGGGAGGGGCTCGGCGGCGTCGGCGTGCAGCTCGACGTCGTACTTCAGCCGGCCCAGTTGCGAAGCCCCAAAGCAAAAAGGGCAACCCGCCTGGGTTGCCCTTCCTACTTCAAGTGAATGGTGCCGGAGATAGGAGTCGAACCTACGACCTTCGCATTACGAATGCGCTGCTCTACCAACTGAGCTACACCGGCGAAACCTTGACTTGCGAAACCTGTTCCATCGTCGCGATTTACCGCGGCGATCCGTGCTGCTGCGGTGTTTTGCGGCGTCTGCAACGAATCGGATAGAGCCCGCAATACTATCAGCGCCTTCCAGTTTTGTGAAGCCCCTCGCGCAGATTTTTTAATGGATCTGGCGGCGCCGGGCTGGCTGGCGGGTGCTGCGGGTGTGGCTGGCGGCGATGTGTCCGCTGCAGCAACAGGCGTAAGGATCGCACGTGCCGCGCGGCGGGCCTGGATGGAAAAGGGGGCGAAGCCGCCCCCTGTTTCCGATTGACCGCGTGGTGCCGCGTCAGAACTTGTGGCGCAGGCCGGCCATCACGCCCACGCGGCTGCCGTGGCCGTAGAACGGCGTCTGGAAGGTCGGCTGCGCGCCGAGCGTGCGCCAGGCGTCGGTCAGCGTCGTGTAGTCGGCTTCCAGGTAGACGTCGGTGCGCTTGCTGAACGCGTAGTCCAGCATCAGCGCGCCGGTGAATCGGTTGCCCGAATCGCCGCCGTGCTTCAGGTGGTCGTACGTGCCGATGGCGATCAGCGACCACGCCGGGTTGAACTGGTACTTGCCGCCCAGGTAGCCGGCCTGGTTCTTGTAGCCGGCGTTGTCGACGTTGCTGTTGGTGTAGCCGAGGTAGATCGTCGCGGGGCCGGCCGTGTAGGTGCCGCCCAGCGTCCAGACCTTCTGGTCGCTGGTGGGGATGGTCACGCCGTAGTAGCTCGTGCTGTCCTTCATGATCTGGTAGCCGCCCGCGACCATGAACGGGCCTGCGGCGTAGGTCAGGCTGCCGCCCGTCGACGACGACCGCGCCACGCTGCCCGGCTGCTCGCCGAACGCGTGCTGGGCCGCGACGGTGAAGCCGCCGAACTTGCCGGCGTACTTGATCATGTTGTCCTGGCGCACGCCGCCCGTGTAGTTGCCGCCCTGGAAGCCGACGATGGACAGGTTGGCCAGCGCCATCGCGTCGTAGCTGGCGATGACCTCGTGGATCACCGTGAACTGGCGGCCCAGCGTGACGGTGCCGAATTCGCCCTGCAGCCCGACGTACGCCTTGCGGCCGAACAGCCGGTTGCCCTGCAGGCTCTGGCCGGCGTCGGGCGAGAAGCCCGATTCGAGCACGAACAGCGCCTGGTAGCCGCGCCCCAGGTCTTCCACGCCGTACAGGCCCCAGCGGCTGCCGGTCAGCACGCCGTCGCTCATCTGGAGCTTGCCGTTGCCGGCGGCGCTTTCGTTGGTCGTATAGCGGATCGTGGTGTCGACGATGCCGTACAGCGTGACATTCGACTGGGCGTGGGCCGGTGCCGCGGCGCCGATGGCCGCCAGCGCGGCCGTGGTGACGAAGGGCGCAAGGGCTCGCTTCATGATGTTGGTCTCCATCCTGGCTCTGGTTTCGTTATTTGCTGCGGTAGACCGGTGCTGCATGCCGTGCTGCGTCTGTTGTGTCGACCTCGGGTGCCGCCTTCTGGAAAGCGGCAGGGCATGTGTCACCGGCGGGCATGGGTGGCGCGCGAGGATGTCTCCACGGCGCCGGGACATGCGGCGCGGCTGGCCTGGGAAAGGCAGGCAAACAGATCCGATGTCCTATGACATCGTACCTTACAGAAAAATAACGTCGCAAGACATACGACGAGACATTGGGTGGATCCACAACACTAGAGCCGATATTCCATCGACATTATCGTGGGCCCTCAAACGCGGGTTTGCGGAATTAGGCAAATGCTTAGCTTGCATTGCAGCAAACGTTTGTCAGTTTCACGTAAGTTATTTAAAAGCAATGGAAAATCGACTCCCGGGGCGGCCTGCAGCGCCATTGCGCAGCAGGGCCTGGGCGGTCGGAATCCTGCTAACTCACTCATTTGAGTGAGGAAAAACCACGCGCCGGAAATCCAAGTCTGGATGTCTGCATCTTAAAACTTCTAGGGAATTTACTTAGGGAATCGCACCTTGACCGGAGAAGGGGAGACGATTAGATTCCAGTGGCGTTGTATGACAACAGATCAATTACTCCCTTTCCAGTCATTGGTGTGCCGATTTTCCGATCGCGCGCCGCTGTAGCCCGACACCATGTCTCAGACCTCCTCCCAAGACCCGCTCGACGGCGTCACCACCCGTTGCCATCGCATTCTCCTGACCGGTGCCGCCGGCAATCTCGGCAAGGTCCTGCGTGACCGGCTGAAGCGCTATGCCGACGTGGTGCGCGTGTCCGATATCGCCAACCTCGGCGAGGCCCGGGAGCAGGAAGAAGTCGTGCCGTGCGACCTGTCCGATGCAAAGGCCGTGCACGCGCTGCTGGAGGGGGTCGACGCGGTCGTGCACCTGGGCGGCGTATCGGTGGAGCGGCCGTTCGAGGAAATCCTGCCGGCCAACATCCAGGGCACCTACAACCTGTACGAGGCGGCCCGCCGCCAGGGCGTGCGCCGGATCGTGTTCGCCAGTTCGAACCACGTCATTGGCTACTACCGGCAGGGCGAAGTGCTGGACGCCGACACGCCGGCGCGGCCCGACGGCTACTACGGCGTCAGCAAGGCGTTCGGCGAGCAGCTGGCCAGCTTCTACAGCGACCGCTACGGCATCGACACCGTCGCGCTGCGCATCGGCTCGTCGTTCCCCGAAGCGAAGGACCGCCGCATGCTGGTCACGTGGCTCGGCTACGACGACCTGGAACAGCTCGTCAAGCGCGCCATCTTCGTGCCGAAGGTGGGCTTCCTGATCGTCTACGGCGCATCGGCCAACCGCGACAGCTGGTGGGACAACAGCAAGGCGGCCCGCCTGGGCTTCAGGCCCGTGGAGTCGTCCGAGCAGTTCCGCGCCAAGGTGGAATCGGTGCCGCCGCTGCCGGCCGACGACCCGGCCGGCTGGTACCAGGGCGGGGCCTTCGTCAAGGCCGGCCCGTTCGGGGACTGAGCGCCATGGCCGGCACCTACGAACGGATCGGCGACATGCGCTGCGGCGTGGGCGAAAGCCCCGTCTGGCACGCGGGCGAGGCGGCGCTGTACTGGACCGATATCCCCAATCGCACGCTGTGGCGCTTTGACCCGGCCAGCGGCGACACCAGGCACTGGGCCATCCCCGAGATGGCGGGCTGCATGGCGATGACGGCCGACGGCGGCTGGCTGCTGGCGATGGAGACCGGCCTGTTCCGCATCGGCAAGCTGGTGGCGGGACAACCGGCGCCGACGCCGCAGCCCGTGGCGGCCGTGCAGCACGCGCGCGGCGGCATGCGCTTCAACGATGGCCGCTGCGACCGCCAGGGCCGCTTCTGGGCCGGCACGATGGTGATGGACATGTCGCTGGCCGCCACCGACGGCAAGCTCTATCGCTACGACGCGCGCAGCGGCGCGCTGGACGTGGTCCGCGAGGACCTGATCACGCCCAACGGCCTGGCCTTCAGCCCCGACGGGCGCACGATGTACCTGTCCGATTCGCACCCGGCGCGGCAGGCGGTCTGGGCCTTCGACTACGACGTCGATACCGGCACGCCGGCCAACGGGCGCGTGTTCATCGACATGAACCGCTACCCGGGCCGCCCCGACGGCGCCGCGGTGGACCAGGACGGCGGCTACTGGATCTGCGGCAACGACGCCGGCCAGGTGCACCGCTTCACGCCGGATGGCCGCCTGGACCGCAGCCTGGCCGTGCCGTTCGCCAAGCCGGCCATGTGTGCGTTCGGTGGCAGCGGGCTGGACACGCTCTACGTCACGTCGATCCGCACCGACGACAGCGACCCGCTGTCCGGCGCCGTGGTGGCGCTGCGCCCCGGCGTGCGCGGCACCGCGGAGCCCGTGCTGCGCGACTGACCCGATTTCGCATCGCGCCCTCCGGGCCCGCGCCGGGCCAGGGGGCCGAACCTGTGTCGACTGATAACGAATAACTCTGGAGGCAATACACATGTTCCAACACCGCTCCCCGCGTACCCGCCTGGGTACCCTGATGGCCGCGCTGCTCGCCGCCGTGGCGCTGCCCACGGCCGTGCACGCCGTGGAATTCCGCTCGGCCGACATCCATCCCGACGACTACCCGACCGTCCAGGCCGTGCGCCACCTGGGCGACCTGCTCAAGCAGCGCTCCAACGGCAAGATGTCGGTCAAGGTGTTCGCGCAGGGCTCGCTGGGCAGCGAGAAGGACGCCATCGAGCAGACCAAGATCGGCGCGCTGTCGATGGTGCGCGTGAACTCGGCCGCGATGAACAACATTTGCGAGGCGACCATCGTCCCGACGATGCCGTTCCTGTTCCGCTCCACCGAGCACATGCGGCACGTGCTGGACGGCCCGGTGGGCGACGACATCCTGAAGTCGTGCGAGAAAAACGGCTTCATCGGCCTGGCCTGGTACGACAGCGGCTCGCGCTCGATGTACACCACCAAGCGCCCGATCAAGTCGCTGGCCGACGCCAAGGGCATGAAGATCCGCGTGCAGCAGTCGGACCTCTGGGTGTCGCTGCTGGAAGCCATGCACGCCAACGCCACGCCGATGCCCTGGGGCGAGGTCTACACCGCGCTGAAGACCGGCCTGGTCGACGGCGCCGAGAACAACTGGCCCAGCTACGAGAGCTCGCGCCAGTTCGAGGTGGCCAAGTACTACTCGCTGACCGAGCACTCGATGGCCCCGGAAATGCTGCTGTTCTCGAAGGTCGCGTGGGACCGCCTGTCGAAGGAAGACCAGGCGATGGTGCGCCAGGCCGCCAAGGATTCGGTGCCGTACATGCGCAAGCTGTGGGATGAGCGCGAGCAGAAGTCGCGCAAGCTGGTGGAGGCGTCGGGCGTGCAGATCATCCAGGTGGACAAGGCGTCGTTCCAGGCCGCGATGAAGCCCGTGTACGACCGCTTCATTACCAGCGCGCAGATGAAGGACCTCGTGCGCCGCGCGCAAGAGACGAAGTAACCGACGTACCCGCAGCAGGGAATCCATCATGCTTTCGCCATCCCCCACGCCGGCCGCGCCGGCGGAGGGCGCGCATGGCCCCGCCGACCCGGCGGTGGCCGCGCACGCCCATCCCTATACCCGCTTCTGTGCCGCGCTGGCCCGGGCCTGCCTGGGCCTGGGCGTCTTCGGCCTGGTGCTGCTCGTGATCGCGGTGCTCTACCAGGTCTTCGGGCGCTACGTGCTCAACGACACGCCCACCTGGGCCGAGTCCATCGCGATGCTGCTGGTGCTGTACGTGACCATGCTGGGCACGGCGGTGGGCGTGCGCGACGCGGGCCACATCGGCCTGGAGTCGCTGCTGGTGCTGCTGTCCGAGCGCCTGCGCATCAAGCTTGAGCTGCTGATCCACACGCTGGTCGGCACGTTTGGCGCGGTCATGGCCTGGAACTGCGCGATCCTGGCGATGTCCGTGGCCGACTACAAGCTGCCCACGCTGGGCATTTCCGAAGGGTGGCGCTACCTGCCGCCGGTCATCGCCGGCGTGCTGATCGTGCTGTTCTCGATCGAACACATCATTGCAGTGCTGAAAGGCACGGAAGTGGAGCCGGCATGGCACTGATCATCCTCACCGTCTGCTTCTTCGGCTTCCTGATCCTCGGAGTGCCGGTCGCGTTCGCCATCGGGCTGTCGGCCGTGGCCACGATCCTCTACGAGGGCCTGCCGCTGGCCGTGGTGTTCCAGCAGATGACGTCGGGCATGAACGCGTTCTCGTTCCTGGCCATCCCGTTCTTCATCTTCGCGGGCGAACTGATGCTGTACGGCGGCATCGCGGACCGCATCGTCAACTTTGCCAAGTCGATGGCCGGCCATGTGCGCGGCGGGCTGGGCATGTCCAACGTGGTGGCGTGCACGCTGTTCGGCGGCGTGTCGGGGTCGCCCGTGGCGGATGTGTCGGCAATGGGCGCGGTGATGATCCCGATGATGAAGCGCGAGGGCTACCACGCCGACTACGCGGTCAACGTGACCACCCACGCGGCCCTGGTGGGCGCGCTGATGCCGACCAGCCACAACATGATCATCTACACGCTGGCGGCGGGCGGCAAGGTGTCCATCGCCGCGCTGATCCTGGCGGGCGTGCTGCCGGCGCTGATCCTGACGATCTGCAACCTGGCCGCCGCGTACTTCGTGGCGCGCAGCCGCGGCTACCCGTCGGGCACGTTCCCGGGCTGGCAGATCGTGGGCCACTCGCTGGCCGCCGCGCTCCCGGGGCTGTTCGTGGTGGTGCTGATCCTGGCCGGCATCCTGTCGGGCGTGTTCACGGCCACCGAATCGGCCGCCGTGGCCGTGCTGTACGCGCTGACGCTGACCGTGTTCCTGTACCGCTCGCTGACCCGCGAGCAGTTCATCAAGGCCGCGGCCAAGGCGGTCAAGACGACCGGCGTGGTGCTGCTGCTGATCGGCATCTCGGCGACGTTCGGCTACATGATCAGCCTCTATGGCGTGGCCGAGCTGACCGGGCAGTTCCTGAGCTCGGTGTCCACCAGCCCGTGGGTGATCTTCCTGATGGTGAACGTGATGCTGTTCATCCTCGGCACCTTCCTGGACATGGCCGCCACGATCCTGATCTGCACGCCGATCTTCCTGCCGATCTGCATGCACTACGGCATGAGCCCGGTCCAGTTCGGCATGCTGATGCTGATCAACTGCGCGCTGGGCCTGAACACCCCGCCCGTGGGCACCACCCAGTTCGTCGGCTGCGCCATCGGCGGCGTCTCGGTGGGGCAGGTCATGCGCACGATCTGGCCGTTCTACGGCGCGCTGCTGGCGGCGCTGCTGCTGGTGACGTACGTGCCGGCGTTCTCGCTGTGGCTGCCGGAGACGTTGCTGAAGTAGGAACGTACGCGTTCCCATTGTTGTCTCCCCTCTCCCGCTTGCGGGAGAGGGGCGGGGGAGAGGGCCAGCGGATCAGATCGCGACATGTCGTGGATGGAACCGCCACGCCCTCTCCCCCAACCCCTCTCCCGGAGGGAGAGGGGAGCAACCCGTCGACGTTCGATCCGATATTGGGTAAGCCGCGCCGCGATTCACCACACGACCATGCCCAACCTCGTTCCAGGCCCCACCCACACCCTCACCGCCGCCCCCCACACCCTCACCATCGCCCCGTCCCTCGGCGGCCGCATGGCCACCCTGCGTACGGCCCGGGCCGATGGCACGGTGATCGACTGGCTGGCGCCGCTCGATGCCACGCAGGGGTTCGACGCGCATCAGTGGCCCAAGGCGGGCAGCTATCCGCTGCTGCCGTTCTCGAACCGGATCCGCGAGGGGCGCTTTCGCTGGCAGGGGCGCGACATCGTGGTGCCGGCCCATCCGGGGCAGGCCCATGCGATGCACGGCCTTGGCCACGCGCGGCCGTGGACCGTGGCTGAAGCCGGCGCCGACCAGCTCGTCATGACGCTGGCCCATGCCGGGCGCGATGGTGGCTGGCCGTGGGCGCTCACGGCGTGGCAGACGCTGCGGCTGTCGGCCACGGGGCTCGACGCCGAGCTGGCCATCCGCAACGATGGCGACACCGACATGCCCGTGGGCGGCGGCTTCCATCCGTTCCTGGCGCGCGTGCCGGGGCTGCGCGTGCAGTTCGATGCCGCGTACGTCTGGCCGGCCGATGCGGGCGGCGTGGCCACGGGGCGCACGGCCGTGGCCGATGGCGAGCGCTTTCTGCGCGAGCGCGACCTGCCCGAGGGCGATTTCAGCCGTTACTACGGCGGCTGGAAGCGTACGGCGACGGTCAAGCGGCCGGACGGCGCCACGCTGACGATCCGCGCCGGCGAGGGGCTGGACCACCTGGTGCTGCACGCGCCGGCCGGCTGCGCGTTCTTCTGCCTGGAGCCGGTGTCGCACGTGGCCGATGCCGTCAACCTGGCGGCGCGCGGCTGGGAAGGCACGGGGTTGCGCACGCTGGCGCCGGGTGACACCGCGCGCTGGCGGATGCAGTGGCTGCTGGCCGCCTGACGGGCCTGAGCCGCCAATGAAAACAGGGCGCCGAAGCGCCCTGTGTCGTGCTGCCGGGATGGCCGCCAGTCAGCCCTTGTCGGCCTCGCGGTGGTAGCGCGTCACGCGGTCCACCTCGTTCTTCGAGCCCAGGATCACCGATACGCGCTGGTGCAGCTTGGTCGGCGTCACGTCCAGGATGCGCTCCTGGCCATTGGTGGCCGCGCCGCCGGCCTGCTCGACCAGGAACGCCATCGGGTTGGCTTCGTACATCAGGCGCAGCTTGCCCGGCTTCTCGGGCTCGCGCTTGTCCCACGGGTACATGAAGATGCCGCCGCGCGTGAGGATGCGGTGCACGTCCGCCACCATCGACGCAATCCAGCGCATGTTGAAGTTCTTGCCGCGCGGGCCGTCTTCGCCCGCCAGGCATTCGTCGATGTACTGGCGCACCGGCGGGGCCCAGTGGCGCATGTTGGACATGTTGATCGCGAATTCCTTGGTGTCCTCCGGGATCTTCACGTCCGACTGCGTCAGCACGAAGCTGCCGGCCTCGCGGTCCAGCGTGAACATGTGCACGCCATTGCCCACGGTCAGCACCAGCGTGGTCTGCGGGCCGTACACCGCGTAGCCGGCGGCCACCTGGTGCGTGCCGGGCTGCAGGAAATCGCTCTCGGTCACGGTTTCGCCCGGCTTGTGCATGTGCAGCACCGAGAAGATCGTGCCGATCGACACGTTAACGTCGATGTTCGACGAGCCGTCCAGCGGATCGAACAGCAGCAGGTACTCGCCCTTCGGGTAGCGGTTCGGGATCTCGTAGAACGAGTCCATTTCCTCGGACGCCATGGCCGCCAGGTGGCCGCCCCATTCGTTGGCGTCCAGCAGCACCTCGTTGGCGATCACGTCGAGCTTCTGCTGGGTCTCGCCCTGGACGTTGCCGGTGCCGGCCGACCCCAGCACGCCCGCGAGGGCGCCCTTGCTGACGGCGTTGGAAATGGCCTTGCAGGCGCGGGCAACCACCTCGATCAGCAGCCGTAGCTCGGGCTGGATCGTGTTGTGCTTGCGCTGCTCCTCGACCAGATAGCGGGTGAGGCTGATGCGTGTCATGGTGGGTTCTCCTTGGATGGCCGCCATTCTACAGGGCCAGCGCTGCGGACAGGCCGTTTTGGCCTGCCGCGCGCCTTAATCGGCCCATGTCCTGGTGCGGCGGCGCACCGAAGGGGGAACGGTCAGCTCGCCAGCGCCTTGCCGACGATCTCGCGCACGTCGCGTGACAGCGTGGGCGCGGCCGCCACCTGCTCCAGCGCCGCGCGCATGCGGTCGCGCAGCGGGATCTCGTACTTCTGCCAGCGGTCCATCACCCGGGCCAGCCGCGCGGCCACCTGCGGGTTGATCGCGTCCAGCGCCAGCACCTGCTCGGCCCAGAACGCGTAGCCGGAGCCGTCCTCGGCATGGAACTGGGCCGGGTTGCCCGAGCAGAAGCTGAAGATCAGCGAGCGGGCGCGGTTCGGGTTGCGCAGGTTGAACGCCGGGTGCGCCATCAGCGCGCGCACGGTGTCGATGGTGCGCTTGCCGGCGTGCGGGCCCACGTCGCCACGCTGCATGCCCTGGAGCGAGAACCACTTGTCGATCACCAGCGCGTCGCCCTCGAAGCGGCTGTAGAAGTCCGCCAGCGCGTGCTCGCGGCCCGGCGCGAAGCTGTTGACCAGCGCCGACAGCGCCGCGAAGCGGTCCGTCATGTTGTCGCTCTGCTGGTAGTGCTGGTCGGCCAGCGCCTGCATGTCGGCGTCGCCGGTGTCGGCCAGGTAGCCCAGCGCCAGGTTGCGCAGCGCGCGCCTGGCCATGGATTCGGCGTCGGGGCTGTAGGTGCCAGGCGTGGCGTTGGCGTGATAGGCGGCCAGCCATTCGGCCTTGAGCGCGCGGGCCAGGCCCTCGCGCAGGAACAGCCGGGCGCGGTGGATGGCGGCCGGGTCGGCCACGCCCATGCGCTCGGCCAGGTACGCCTCGGCCGGCAGCATCAGCGCCTGTTCGCGGAAGGCCGGATTCAGCGTGCCATCGGTCAGCACGGTGCGGAAGGCGGCCACCAGCCCGGTGTCGAGCTTCAGTTCGCGCCGGGCCTGGACGTCGGCCACCAGTTGCAGCAGCGCGCGCGTGGCCAGCCGCTGGCCGGCTTCCCAGCGGTTGAAGGCGTCGCTGTCGTGGGCCAGCAGGAACGTCAGCTCGGCATCGCTGTATTCGTAGTCGACGATGACCGGCGCCGAGAAATTGCGCAGCAGCGACGGCAGCGGCGCGCGGCCGCCCTTGGGCAGGCCGACGAAGCGGAAGGTCTGCTCGGCCTGCGTGAGATCGAGCACGCGCGTGGTGCCGGCCGGCTGCGGCTCGCCGTCGAGCTGCAGCGGCAGGTCGTTGCCCTCGGCGTCGATCAGGCCCAGCGCGAACGGGATGTGGAACGGCTGCTTGTCCGGGCTGCCGGCGCGGGTCTCGATGCCGACCTTCGGGCAGCGCTGCGTCAGCGTCAGCGTGAGCGCGCCGGCGGCGGCATCCCACTGGGTCCGGGCCATCACCACCGGCGTGCCGGCCTGGCTGTACCACAGGCCGAACTGCTTCAGGTCGCGGCCGTTGGCGTCGGCCATGGCCGCGCGGAAGTCGTCGCAGGTCACGGCCTGGCCGTCGTGGCGCTGGAAGTACAGGTCCATGCCCTTGCGGAAGCCGTCGCGGCCCAGCAGGGTCTGGTACATCCGCACCACCTCGGCGCCTTTCTCGTAGACCGTGACCGTGTAGAAGTTGTTGATTTCCTCGTAGCTGTCCGGGCGCACCGGGTGGGCCATCGGGCCGGCGTCCTCGGGAAACTGCACCTGGCGCAGCACGCGGACGTCCTCGATGCGCTTGACGGCGCGGCCCGATTCGGACCCCATCATGTCGGCCGAGAACTCCTGGTCGCGGAAGACGGTCAGGCCCTCCTTGAGCGACAACTGGAACCAGTCGCGGCAGGTCACGCGGTTGCCGGTCCAGTTGTGGAAGTACTCGTGCGCCACGACCGACTCGATATTGGCAAAGTCGACGTCGGTGGCCGTCTGCGCGTTGGCCAGCACGTACTTGGTATTGAAGATGTTGAGGCCCTTGTTCTCCATCGCGCCCATGTTGAAGTCGCCCACGGCGACGATCATGAAGCGGTCCAGGTCCAGCTCCAGCCCGAAGCGACGCTCGTCCCAGCGGATCGAGTGGATCAGCGAATCCATCGCGTGGCGGGTCTTGTCCAGGTCCTGCGGCTCCACCCAGACCTGCAGCAGCTTTTCCTTGCCCGAGGCCGAGACGATCGTCTCCTCGATCCGCTCCAGCTTGCCCGCCACCAGCGCGAACAGGTACGACGGCTTGCGGAACGGGTCTTCCCACACCGCCTCGTGGCGGCCGTCGGGCAAGTCGCGCTGCGACAGCAGGTTGCCGTTGGACAGCAGCACCGGGTAAGCCGCGCGGTCGGCGCGCAGCGTCACGCGGTAGGTGGTCATCACGTCCGGGCGATCCAGGAAGTACGTGATGCGACGAAAGCCCTCGGCCTCGCACTGGGTGAAGAAGTTGCCGTTGGAGACGTACAGGCCGGACAGCGTGGTATTGGCCGACGGGTCGATGGCGACGGTGATCTCCAGCGTGCCCTGCGCGGGCAGGCCGGTCAGCGTCAGCGTGCCGGCGTCGGCGCGGTAGGCCGTGAACGGCTGCCCGTCGAGCCGCACGCCCAGCAGTTCCAGCGCCTCGCCCGCCAGTGTCAGCGGCGCGTCGGCGGCGCCGGTGCGCTGCAGCTTCAGCGTGCTGGTGACGATGGTGCGCTGCGGATCGAGGTCGAGCACGAGGTCGACGTGGTCGATGGCAAACGCGGGCGGAGTATAGTCCTTGCGATAGACGGTAACGGGCGTGTCGGTACGCAGCATGGGGAGATCCTGTCGTCGGGTGACCGGGGGCGGCGGGCCGTGGCGGCCGGAGCCGGGCCCTGAAGCCCCCATTGTAGCCAAGGGGCCTGCGGCCTGCGTCGGGCCGGCAGCGGCCCAGGGAATTTGGCGCGTCCGTCCCTGTCTCAGGAAACGTGACCGGACCAATAAGAAGAGGTATCGCGATGTGGCAAGCCGTGGCAAGCATGGGAAGACGGGGCGGGATGGGGTTGCTGGTGGCGCTGGGCGCCTTGTGGCTGTCGGGCTGCGCCAGCACCGTCACCACCGAGGTGACGGCGTTCCGCGATGCCGGCTGGAACAACGACCCGCCGCATACCTACGCCTTCGAGCGCACCCCGCAGCAGGAAGGCCAGCTCGATCGGCAGACCTACGAAGCGTGGCTGGCGCAGACGCTGGGCGGCATCGGCTTCGAACAGGTGCCGGCCCGGCAGGCGCGCTACCTGGTGACGATGGACTATGACGCCGCGCCCGGCTTTGTCCGCGTGGCCGAGACGGTCTATCCCGACCCGTGGTACGGCCCGTGGGGTCCCTACTGGGGCCCGTATGGCTACTACCGTCCATGGGGCCCTTACGGTTGGGGGCCTGGCTACTGGCCGCCGCAGACCGTGGTGCGCGACGTGCCGGTGACATTCTCGAACCTGCGCGTGTTCTTCAAGGACGCCGCCAGCGGCAAGCGCGTGTACCAGGTGACGGCCCGCAACACCACCGAGGGCGGCAACCTGACCGCCGTGATGCCATACATGATCCGCAGCGCGTTTGCCGGCTTTCCGGGGGACAGCGGCCGCCCGCGGCGCGTGACGCTGGAGGTCGAGAAGGAGGCGAAATAAGCCGGCAGGCAAGGCAGTCGGCGCGGGCGCGCCGCAGCATTCGGCCCGCATGCATTCGTCGACATTCGTCCACCGGTTTGGTCCACCGGTGAGACGTACCTGAACCCTGCCGTGCGGTAAAAGGTGTTTTTCAACGCCGCACGGCAAAAACACGCGCCGGACCGCTGCAAAGCCCCGCCAGCGCGGAATGGCTGGGCTAGAATGGCTGCTCGATTTTTTTGGCCTTCTCTTCCGGACAAGCAGAATGAGCAGCAAGACCAGCGGTGATGCACCGCAACACGCCCCCAACAGCCCCGAAGCGCAACTGCGCCTGGCCGCGCTGGAATACCACCGCAGCCCGACCAAGGGGAAGATCCAGGTAACGGCCACGAAGGCGCTGTCCAACCAGCGCGACCTGTCGCTGGCCTATTCGCCGGGCGTGGCGTATGCCTGCGAGGAAATCCACAAGGACCCGTCGATGGCCGCCGAGTACACCTCGCGCGGCAACCTCGTGGCGGTCATCACCAACGGTACCGCCGTGCTGGGCCTGGGCGACATCGGCCCGCTGGCCGGCAAGCCGGTGATGGAAGGCAAGGGCTGCCTGTTCAAGAAGTTTGCCGGCATCGACGTGTTCGACATCGAGCTGGATGCCCGCGACCCGGACAAGATCGTCGAGATCGTGGCCGCGCTGGAGCCCACGCTGGGTGGCGTGAACCTGGAGGACATCAAGGCGCCCGAGTGCTTCTACATCGAGAAGCAACTGCGCGAGCGCATGAACATTCCGGTCTTCCACGATGACCAGCACGGCACGGCGATCATCTCGGCCGCCGCGCTGCTGAACGGCCTGAAGGTCGTGGGCAAGGAAATCGGCAAGGTCAAGCTGGCCGTCTCGGGCGCCGGCGCCGCCGCCATTGCCTGCCTGGACACCATGGTCAGCCTGGGCGTGAAGCGCGAGAACGTCTACGTGGTCGATTCGAAGGGCGTGATCTTCCAGGGCCGCGACGCCAATATGGAAGCCAACAAGGCCCGCTACGCGCAGGACACGTCGGACCGCACGCTGGCCGATATCGTCAAGGGCGCCGACGTATTCCTGGGCTGCTCCACGGCAGGCGTGCTGACCGGCGACATGGTGAAGACCATGGCCGACCGGCCGATCATCCTGGCGCTGGCCAACCCGGAGCCGGAAATCCGCCCGGAAGTGGCCAAGGCCGCGCGCCCGGACTGCATCATCGCCACCGGCCGTTCGGACTATCCGAACCAGGTGAACAACGTGCTGTGCTTCCCGTACATCTTCCGTGGCGCGCTCGATTGCGGCGCGACGAAGATCACCGAGGAAATGAAGCTGGCATGCGTGAAGGCCATCGCCGAGCTGGCCGAGGCCGAGCTGAACGATGCCGTGGCCGCCGCCTACGGTGGCCGCGAGCTGAAGTTCGGGCCCGACTACATCATCCCGACGCCGTTCGACCAGCGCCTGATCGAGAAGATCGCGCCGGCCGTGGCCAAGGCCGCCGAGGAGTCCGGCGTGGCCACGCGTCCGATCAAGGACCTGGAAGCCTACCGCCAGCAACTGTCGAGCTACGTCTACCACACCGGCCTGATCATGAAGCCGGTGTTCTCGGCCGCCAAGGCCGCGCCCAAGCGCGTGGCCTATGCCGAGGGCGAGGAAGAGCGCGTGCTGCGCGCCGTGCAGGGCGTGGTGGACGAGGGCCTGGCGCGTCCGATCCTGATCGGCCGCCCGCACGTGATCCAGATGCGCATCGAGAAGGCCGGCCTGCGCCTGCGTCCCGGTGTCGACTTCGAGCTGATCAATCCGGAAGACGATCCGCGCTACCGCGCCTATCACGAGGAATACCACGCGCTGCGCGGCCGCGACGGCGTGACGCCGGACATGGCCAAGGTGGCGCTGCGCCGCTCGAACACGCTGATCGGCACGATGCTGATGCACATGGGCGATGCCGACGCGCTGCTGTGCGGCACCGTGGGCCGCTTCGAGGCCCATCTGGAGCACGTGCGCGACGTGATCGGCCTGGCGCCGGACGCCAAGGTGTTCGCCGCCATGAACGCGCTGATGCTGGAAAAGCACACGCTGTTCATCACCGACACGTTCGTGAACGACGACCCGAGCGCCGAGGAACTGGCCGCCATCGCGCAGCTTGCCGCCAAGGAGATTGCGCGCTTCGGCCTGCATCCGAAGCTGGCGATGATGTCGCACTCGATGTTCGGCTCGTCGACGCGTCCGTCGGCGCGCAAGATGCGCGAGGCAGCGGCCATCCTGGCGCGCGTGGCGCCGGAGCTGGAAGTGGAAGGCGAGATGCAGGGCGACGCCGCGCTGGACGAGGACGTGCGCCGCCACTTCCTGCCCAACACCAAGCTCGTGGGCAGCGCCAACCTGCTGGTCATGCCGACGCTGGACGCGGCCAACATCGCGTTCAACCTGCTCAAGATGACGGGCGGCCAGGGCGTGACCGTGGGCCCGATCCTGCTGGGCGCGGCCAAGCCGGTGCACATCCTGAATCCGCAGGCCACCACGCGCCGCATCGTCAACATGACGGCCGTGGCCGTGGCCGAGGCGGGCGCGATCCGCTAAGGCCGCGCCGGGTCTGATCTGCACGGCGTGCAGGTCTGATGGTCGCAAAAGGAAACCGGGCCGCGAGGGGCAATCCTCGCGGCCCGGTTTTTTTGTCGGTGCGCTGGCACGTCTGCCGGGGTGTCAGCGCGTCGGCGGGTCAGTACGCACGGGTCGTGCGCCCTAGCCGGTGCATTGCCGCTATTGCAGCACGTTGTACTGCTCCCGCATCACCACGATGATCGAGCGGGCCGCGGCCATCTGCTGTGCCAGATCGTCGAAGGTGTCCTGGCGAAAATCGACCTCAGCGCTCCAGTTGCAACCGGTATGGTCGGGCTGGTGCACGCGCATGGCGTGCAGCTCCACCTCGCCGCATTCCGGGTTGTTGTCCAGGCACTGGCTCAGGATGGCCATCAGTTCCGATCGGGATTTCACATAGCGCCGCATGCGTCACCTCACTCGTCCTGGTTTACGTGGTCCGGCACACAGTCCGGAAGACCAATCTAGGTAGAAGAGGGGGCGGTCGCCAATTGAATCGGCCTATGAAGCGGGGGCTTCCGATCCTGCTGCAGTCGCGCGAATTTGCGCTGCGGCGCAGCATTGTGGCGGATCGGGCCGGGTTGCGCGCAAGAAAAAGCCTGCCGCGCGGGCAGGCTTTTGTGACGGCGCCGAGACTGGCGGCAGGCGTCAGAACTTGTGGCGCACGCCCACGCCGAAGCTGTCGCCGTGTTCCACGCCCGTGACCTTGTCGTAGAAGTAGGCCGCGTAGACGTCGGTGCGCTTCGACAGGTTGTAGTCGTAGGCCACCGCGAACGTGTTGCGCTTGATGCTGGTGACTTCGTTCAGCACGCGGCCGAATGTGTACGACGCCAGCACGTTGCCCGCGCCCACCGGCACCGAGACGCCGGCCTGGCCGTCGATGTGCTTGATGTCGCCGGTGGCGCTGGTCGTGAAGTCCGTCTTGATGTACTGGCCCTGCAGGAAGGCCTTCACGAACTTGAAGTCGTACGACAGGCCAGCCTGCACGGCCGACTGCTTGTCCAGGTTGGCCAGGGCCGGGTTCTGCGGGTCGAACGGCGCCACGTCGAACTTGACCTGCTGGAACGCCACGGTGGCAGCCAGGTTGCCCGAGAAGTAGGTCATGTTGCCGCCCCACTTGTTCTTGCTGTTGCTGCCCGCCGCCTCGCCCGCGCCGTAGATCAGGTTGGCGGTCAGGCCCCCGAACGTGGGCGTGGAGTAGACGATCGAGTTGTTCCAGCCCGAATCGCCGATGATGCCCGGATCGTAGAGGCCCGTACCCGGCGTGCCGAAGTACGTGTGGAAGATCATCGGGCTGAAGACGTACGAGTCGATCAGCGGGTTGAACAGGATCGTCGAGACAAAGTACGGCGTGGTGTTGCGGCCCAGCTTCAGCGCGCCGTAGCGGTCGTTCTGCAGGCCGACGTAGGCGTTGCGGCTGAACAGCGAGTCGCCGTTGAAGCGGCCCGAGCTGCCCGAATCGGTACGGAAGAAGCCGTTCAGGTCGAAGATGGCCTTGGTGCCCATGCCCAGGTCCTCGGTACCCTTGATGCCCCAGTACGACGTCTGCATGCCGCCCGAGTTGGCCACGTAGGCGCGCTCGCCCGTGCCCGGGCTCTTGATGCCGCCGACGAACATGTCGGCCTGGCCGTACAGCGTGACGCTGGACTGGGCCAGGGCCGCGCCGGAGAAGAGGGTGGCCGCGATTGCCGCCAGCTTGATGGCCGGCTTGTACTGCTTTGTCATGTAAGACCTCCGTGGTTGTGATGCTGCTCAGAACGTTTTCGTTGTGTGCCGGAACCCTTGACTGGGCTTCTTCTGCTTTGTCCCTTGGCCGCGCACGGAAGTCTGACGGTGCAGTGGGGACCGGCGCGGCCGGGACTTTGTTGGACGGCGACGCGGGTCGCCGAACGTTCCTGAATTTCTCTCTCTTGACTGCCGTGGATTTTTTTTCAGGCGGATACTAAGTCGTTCAGGCGGAACTGCGCAATGCGGTGGATCTGGTTGATGCAAGTTTGCAACTCGACCGGGGGCTCGTTGTCGAGGCGCCTTGCAAAAGCGTCGATGATCCCGTGGCGGTCGTAGCCGCGCACGGCCAGGATGAACGGGAAGCCGAACTTGCGGTTGTAGGCCGCGTTCAGGTCCTGCAGGCGCTGGAATTCCTCCGGCGTGCACTGGTCCAGCCCGGCGCCGGCCTGCTCCCGCGTCGATTCGGCCGTCAGCTCGCCGCGCACGGCCGCCTTGCCCGCCAGCTCCGGGTGGGCGCGCACCAGCTTGAGCTGGGCGTCCTGGCCCGCTGCATCCACCGCGGCGCGCAGCGCGCCGGCCAGTTCCGCCGTGTTGGCGAACGGACGCTGCCGCGCCGCGGCGTCGGCGAACCAGGGCGAATGTTCGTAGATACCGCCCAGCACCTTGACGAACTCGGGCTCGGGCATCGCGTTCAGCTGGGTAATCGTGTAGCGCGTCTGGCTCATGCCTGGCTCCGGTACGGGTGGGTGTCGATCCAGTGGCGGGCGATGTCCACGCGCCGCGTGATCCAGACCTTGTCGTGCGACTGGACGTAGTCCAGGAACCGCTGCAGCGCGCGGAACCGGCCCGGCCGGCCCAGCAGGCGGCAGTGCATGCCGATCGACAGCATCTTGGGCTGGTCCAGCCCGCTGGGGTCGCCCTCGGCGTACAGCACGTCGAACGCATCCTTCAGGTACTGGAAGAACTGCTCGCCCGTGTTGAAGCCCTGCGGCGTGGCAAAGCGCATGTCGTTGGAGTCCAGCGTGTAGGGCACCACCAGGTGGGGCTTCTTCTCGCCGCCGGCGACTTCCACCTCGGTCCAGAAGGGCAGGTCGTCGCCGTAGTAGTCCGAGTCGTACAGCAGGCCGCCGTGCTCCACCACCAGCCGGCGCGTGTTGGGGCTGTCGCGGCCGGTGTACCAGCCCAGCGGCATCTCGCCGGTCAGGTCCTTGATGATCTGCATGCCGATGCGCATGTGCTCGCGCTCGGTGGCCTCGTCGATGCCCTGGTAGTGGATCCAGCGCCAGCCGTGGCAGGCGATCTCGTGGCCCAGCTCGACGAAGGCGCGCGTCAGTTCCGGATGGCGCTGCAGTGCCATCGACACGCCGAAGATCGTCAGCGGCAGCTTGCGCTGCTCGAACTCGCGCAGGATGCGCCAGACGCCCGCGCGCGACCCGTATTCGTAGATGCCTTCCATGCTCATGTGCCGGGCGGGGTAGGCCGCGGCACCGACGATCTCGGACAGGAACTGCTCGGACGCGGCGTCGCCGTGCAGCACGCAGTTCTCGCCGCCTTCCTCGTAATTGAGCACGAACTGCAGCGCGATACGCGCGCCGCCCGGCCAGCGGGCGTGCGGCGGGCGGGCGCCGTAGCCGATGAGATCGCGTGGATAGTTATCGTGTGTCATCTGTTGTGTCTGCTTCAGGAGAGAAATCTGCAGCCTGCAGGGGTCGGTCCCGGAGCGCGCTGCATGACGCAAAGCGCGTGCCAGAGGCCGCCCGGTGCAGGCGGCAACGTACGCGGCAGGCGGAGCGGAACGCAGCGGATTGTCCGCGCCCGATTGTCGCGTGCGATTGTCAGGGGTCAATGGTCGGCGGGGTTACTCCGTGCCATGGCTGTTCGCGGCGGCGTTGCGCATGGCTTCCTCGGCCGACTGCATGCCGTTGAAGAACAGGTTCAGCACCACGGCCACGATGGTGCCCAGCACGATGCCGCTGTGCGTGAACGGGTCGGTCCACTTGGGCAGGTACTGGAACAGCGTGGGCGCCAGCGTGGGGATCATGCCGAAGCCGATGGAGATCGCCACGATGAACAGGTTGTGGCGGTTGCGGTTGAAATCGCAGCTGCCCAGGATGCGGATGCCGGTGGCCGCGACCATGCCGAACATCACGATGCCGGCGCCGCCCAGCACGAACTGCGGCACCGACGCCACCACGTGGGCCATCTTCGGGAACAGGCCGAACGCGATCAGGATCAGGCCGCCGGCGGCCGCCACGTAGCGCGAGCGCACGCCGGTCACGGTGACCAGCCCCACGTTCTGCGAGAACGACGTGTACGGGAACGTGTTGAACACGCCGCCGATGACCGTGCCCAGGCCGTCGGCGCGCAGGCCGGCGGTCAGGTCCTTCGGGCTCAGCCGGCGGCCGGTGATGTCGGACAGCGCCAGGAACATGCCGGTGGACTCGACCAGCGTGATCAGCATCACGATGCACATCGACAGGATCGCGGTGAGCTGGAACGTCGGCATGCCGAAGTGCAGCGGCGTGATGACGGCCACGAAGCTGGCTTCGTGCAGGCCCTCGAACGACACCTTGCCGAACGCCATTGCCACGAACGTGCCGATGATGATGCCCAGCAGCACCGCGCAGTTGGCCACCAGGCCGCGCCCGTAGCGCGTCAGCAGCAGGATCACCAGCAGCGTCAGGCCGGCGATGGCCAGGTTGCCCAGGTCGCCGTAGGCCAGGTTCGGCACGTCCTTGACCACGCCGTCGATGACCGCCCGCGTGGTGGGCTGGCCGCCGCCGGCCCAGTTGATGCCCACGCGCATCAGCGACACCCCGATCAGCGTGATCACGGTGCCGGTCACCACGGGCGGGAACAGCCCCAGCATGCGCCCCATCATCGGCGCGATCAGGATGCCGAAGAGCCCGGACGCGATCACCGCGCCATAGATGCCCAGCAGGCCCACGTTGGGGTCGGTGCCGATGGCGATCATCGGCGCCACCGACGCGAACGTCACGCCCATCATCACGGGCATGCGGATGCCGAACTTCCAGAAGCCGATGGCCTGGATCAGCGTGGCCAGGCCGGCCGCGAACAGGTCGGCATTGATCAGGAACGCGAGCTGGTCCTTCGGCAGCTTGAGCGCCCCGCCGACGATGAGCGGAACGGCAACGGTACCGGCATACATCACCAGCACGTGCTGCAGGCCCAGCGCCAGCAACCGCCCGGAGGGCAGCCGCTCGTTTGTCTGGTCCGTGGGGACCGTGGTGCTTGCGGAATTCATGGGTGTGTCTCCTCTCCGATTGGTTTCGATGGGAACGCGCGCCGGGTTTTGCCCGTGACCGCTTTTGTCGATGCCTCTTGTGACGGGCGATTGTTGGCGGTTCTTGTCCGGCTGCCTGCCGCGCCTCTGGCGGGCGTGGATGCGGTGGGCAGCGGGTGGGCCTGCATCGGCAACAGGGGTGTGCTGTTGCCCGGCGGCGGGAACACCGTGCTAGGTGGAGCGGCCCAGCACGCTGCGAAGATCGAAGTTGCCGGGCTCGTCCGGCTGCACGCGGTCCGCGCAGGCGCCAAGGTGGTGCGCCATGCGCGACTGCGCCAGGGCGGCGTCGCCCTGTTCCAGTGCGTCAAGAATGTCGTCGTGCTCGTCGAACGAGCACGCGTTGTGGCCGGGGGCCTCCACGCTGGCGATCATCAGCGTGGTGCGCGACACCAGCCGCCGCATCATCGTCACCAGCAGCGCGTTGCCGGACAGGTCGGCCAGCGCGGTATGGAATTCGGCGGACAGGCGGATCCAGGTAGGCCGCTCGTGCGTGAGAAACGCCTGGCGCTCGTCGGCCACCATCTTGCGCAGCGGCGCGATCACCGCGCGCACGTTCGGCATGGCGGCCAGTTTTTCCAGCACGGCGCGCTCCAGCATCTGGCGCAGCTCGAACATGTCGTGCGCCTCGTCGGTCGACGGGCTGGCGATGAAGGCGCCGCGGTTGGGCTCCAGGTCGACCATGCCGTCGGCGGCCAGCCGGGACAGCACCTTGCGCACGGTGTGTCGCGCGGTGGCATAGATCTCGCACAGCGAATGCTCGGTGAGCTTGGTGCGCGGCGGCAGGCGGTGCTCCATGATCGCGTCGTAGATCTCGTGATACATGCGCTCTTCCACCGACCCCTTGCGGGCGGGCTTGTTGTCTAGGGACGCGGGCAGCGCGTCGGCGGCGATCAGCTTGAGATTCTTGGACATCCTGGACACTCGCAATGCAGGGGAGGCGATGGTCAGCGATCGTAGCGAGCCGTTCACAGACCAACATCAAGCGTTTTGATATCGATCATTTGGCTGCGCCGATCTAAAAATTGTTGACAATTATTTGGATATGCAAGCACCATTGTCAACAAAACCGACCCAGGTTTTCGACAACTACGGGTAATTACCGAGTTGTCTAACGGATGGGGCAGGCGCATTGTCGCCTCGCACCAATCCAGCGCCGGGATGCGTTGAAACACGTACCGAGCGGGCACCATTTCCCACAAATGGTGCTAGTGAAGGCAGCGGCGCCCCTCACAACCCACATTCCAAAGGAAGAACAGGATGGGACGCTTGACCACTCACGTTCTCGACACTGCCGCCGGGACGCCCGGTGCCGGCATGTCGGTTACCCTGCATAAAATTGTCGACAATCGTCGCGAGACCCTGAAGTCGATCCGGACCAACCACGATGGCCGTGCCGACCAGCCGCTGCTGGAAGGCGCCGACCTGCAACCGGGCGTCTACGAACTCGACTTCGGTGCCGGTGACTACTTCCGTGCCCAGGGCGTCAAGCTGCCCGAACCGGCCTTCCTCGACGTGGTGACGCTGCGCTTCGGCATTGCCGACACGGCCGCGCACTACCACGTGCCGCTGCTGGTGTCGCCGTGGTCGTACTCGACCTACCGCGGCAGCTGAGACAAGGCGGACGGGAACAAGGAGACAAGTCATGGAAGGCTACATTCTCGACTGGGCCAATCTGCTCTTGCGCTGGCTGCACGTCATCACGGCGATTGCCTGGATCGGCTCGTCGTTCTACTTCGTCTGGCTCGACAACAGCCTGACGCGCCCCACGGACGCCGGGCTCAAGGACAAGGGCGTCGATGGCGAACTCTGGGCCGTGCACGGCGGCGGGTTCTACAACCCCCAGAAGTACCTGACCGCGCCGAAGTCGCTGCCCGAGAACCTGCACTGGTTCTACTGGGAGTCGTACTCCACGTGGATGAGCGGCTTCGCGCTGCTGGTGGTGCTGTACCTGTTCAACGCCAGCACCTTCCTGATCGACAAGAACGTCTACGACATGTCGCCCGGCGCGGCCGTGGGCTTCGCGGTGTCGTACCTGATCGTGGGCTGGGTGGTCTATGACGCCATCTGCCGGATCTTCGGCAAGAGCGACCGGACGGTGGGCATCCTGGTGGCGATCTACGTGGGCGTGGCCGCCTACGTGGCGTGCCATATCTTCTCGGGCCGCGCGGCGTTCCTGCTGACCGGCGCGATGATCGCCACGATCATGAGCGCGAACGTGCTGTTCTGGATCATCCCGGGGCAGCGCAAGGTGGTGGCGGCGCTGAAGGCCGGCCAGCCTGTGGACCCGATCCACGGCAAGCGCGGCAAGCAGCGCAGCGTGCACAATACGTACTTCACGCTGCCGGTGCTGTTCGCGATGCTGTCGAACCACTACAGCATGACCTACGCGGCCAAGAACAACTGGGTGGTGCTGATCCTGGTCATGCTGGCCGGCGTGCTGATCCGCCAGTTCTTCATCCTCAAGCACAAGGGCAAGATCAACATCGCGTGGCCGGCCGCCGGCGTGGCGTGCCTGGGGCTGGTGGCGTTCCTGATCGCGCCGCAGCCGCGCCCGCAGGTGGCGCAGGGCGAAGGCGCCGCCAACGCGGTGAGCTTCGTCAAGGTGCAGGAGATCATGAACTCGCGCTGCGTGCAGTGCCATGCCGCGCAGCCGAAGATGATGCCGACGGCCGCCAAGGGCATCAAGCTCGATACCGTGGACGACATCAAGTCGCACGCCCAGCTCATCTACCAGCAGGCCGTGCAGCAGAAGGCGATGCCGCTGGGCAACGTCACGCAGATCACGGACGACGAACGCGCGCTGCTGGGCCAGTGGTTCGAGGGCGGCGCCAAGACGACCAACTGATTACGACCGGGCATCGGTGATCGACGGTCCGGAGGCTGCGCAGTCGGCAGCCGGCTGTACCGGACCGGCGAGGGTTTGAACGGGGCTTCGGCCCCGTTTTTTTATCAGCGTCCGACGTTGAACAGCGCCAGCAGTCCCAGCACCAGGAAGATCGCGGCGGCGATCTTGTGGACCAGGGCGATCGGCATCCGGTTCGCGAACTTCTCGCCCAGCATCACGGCCGGTGCATTGGCCAGCATCATGCCGAACGTCGTGCCTGCCACCACCGCCAGCACCTCGCCATGGAAGCGGGCCGCCAGCGCCACGGTGGCGATCTGCGTCTTGTCGCCCATCTCGGCAAAGAAGAAGGCCACGATCGTAGTGCCCAGGATGCCCAGCGCGCCCTTGACCGGCTTGGCTTCCTCGGCCTCGTCGAGCTTGTCGGGAATCAGCATCCACGCGGCCATCGCAATAAAGCCAAGACCGAGGATCCATCGCAGCAGGTTGGCGCCCAGGACCTGGGTGATCCAGCCACCAAGGGCGCCGGCAAAGCCGTGGTTGACCAGCGTGGCGATCAGGATGCCGAGGATGATGGGAAGGGGTTTGCGATACCGCGCGGCCAGCACGAGGGACAGCAACTGCGTCTTGTCGCCCATTTCGGCGAGCGCGACGATACCTGTGGAGACGAGGAATGATTCCATTGTTATTGGTGTAAAACCGGGCCGCCTGCGCATCTTGCGAGATGCCAATGACACACACCTTTCCCGGCCCGGCCAGAAAGGTATGGTCATCGGTCTCGCCAGGCGCTGGACACAAGGTCCAAGGCTGCGCACGCCATAACCGCTTCGCGGTCAAGTCTGTTGACGTACGCCCCTGTCCTCCGGGTGCCGCATTGCGCGGCGCGGTGGGATCAGGGCGGCTACTCCCCAATGGAGCCCGCATTGTAGCCAGACCGTCGGCGAATGTCCAACGATCTGGCGGAACTACGATCGAATTGAGAAGGGTTCTCAGGCAGGTACGGGGGCGTTCTCGCTGGTCTGGCGACCGCGGAAATCGGTCCAGCACAGGGCCTTGAAGTCGTAGAGCTTGCAGTGCCGCGCGGTACGGAAGTACCAGCGCCACGAGAACTTCTCGATGATGATCCGCCCCGGCAGCGCGTGCTCCAGCAGGGCCTGCGCGCGCTTCAGCCGGTACAGCGGCACGCTCATGTCCACGTGGTGCGCCGTGTGTTCCATGATGTGGTGCAGCGCCGCGCCGATGCCCATGCCGAAGCGCAGGTGCACGGTCGTCGAGACGAACGGCTGGGCCTTGGCCCACATCGCCTTGGTGTCGTACCACGCCACGCTGGTATGGGTGTGGTGGACGTAGAGCACGAAGCCGACCGTCGTGTTCCAGACCAGGAACGGCAGCACGAAGCCGGTGCCGACCATCAGCAGCACCGACTGCCCCGTGGCGACGGCAAGCCATGCCAGCGCGCCGATCCACAGCGCGCCGAAGGCAGCCACCAGCGTGCAGTCCCACAGGAAGATCGCGCGGCGCGTGGCCATCTGGCGCTTGCTCGGGAAGAACAGCTTGAACCACCAGATCTCGATCAGGTAGTACAGGCCGGCGCCGAAGCCGTTGCGGTAGATGCGCTCCATTACGCGGCGGCGGCGCGGCAGCGCGCGGAATTCGTCGAGCGAGTAGGGCGCCCAGACGAAGTCAAAGCCCTTGAGGTTGGTATAGCCGTGGTGCACCACGTTGTGGCCCACTTCCCACAGGCTGTACGGCGTCAGCGACGGCAGGAAGGTCAGCCGGCCCAGCCACTTGTTCAGTCCACGGTGGTCGGTCAGGCTCTGGTGGCAGGCGTCGTGGCCGATGATGAACAGCCGCGCGATGATCAGCCCGGCCAGCACGCCGAGGCCCACCTTGGCCCACCATGCCGACAGCAGCACCACGCCGGCCAGCACCGCGAAGAACAGCGCGTAGTCGAACGCGAACAGCAGCAGCGCGCGCGACGTGCTGCGACGTCCCAGCGGGATCAGCCAGCTTCGGATGGTCTTGCGGTTGGGGAACGGGGCCTCGAACGCGATCGGCTCGGGCAGTGGCACGTCGCCGGCATGCGGGCGACGCTGGGAGGCGGTGGACGGGGCGGCGGCGGGGGGCGGCGCGCCGCCGTCCGTCGGGGAAAGGGTCTGGGATCTGGCAGTCATCAAGGCTTCAGCGAGTCGGAATGCAGGGGGCGCCCGTTTGCGTGGGCGCACGAATGCGACAGGCTATAAGGCTTGGATGACGATTGTGTTGATGCCGATCAAGACATTGGGCCTGAAAGGGGCTTCGGCGTCCCATGCGAAGCCGGAGCCGCTTGATCGGCAGGGCGGCACGCCGGCGGGGTGCTCAGGCAGCCACCGGCTGCGCGGCTTCGCCCATCACGTACACGCTGTCGATGACACGGTCGTCGCCCAGCATCGCAAACGCGAACAGTTGCTCTTCCAGCGTCTCCGAGCGGCTGCTGCGGCGCGCGATCAGCGGCGTGGCATCGGGGTCCAGCACCACAAAATCGGCCTCGCAGCCCACCTCGAAACTGCCGATGCGGTCCTGCCAGCCCAGCGCCTCGGCCGCCGCGCGCGTGGCCAGGTAGAACATGCGCAGCGCCGTCAGGTGGTAGCCGCCCATGCGCGCCACCTTGTGGGCGGCGTTCATCGTGCGGAACATCGAGAACGACGTGCCGCCGCCCACGTCGGTGGCCAGCGTCACGTTCAGGCGGTTGGCGTCGGACTGGTGGAAGTCGTAGAACCCGCTGCCCAGGAACAGGTTCGACGTGGGGCAGTGGGCCACGGCCGCGCCGCTGTCGGCCAGGCGGCGGCGGTCCTCGGGGTCCAGGTAGATCGCGTGGCCGTAGAACGCGCCCGGGCGCAGCAGGCCGTAGCGGTCGTAGACGTCCAGGTAGCTGCGGGCGTCCGGGAACAGCTCGGCCACCCATTTCACCTCGTCGCGGTTCTCGGCCACGTGCGTCTGGATGAAGACGTCGTCATGCGCGCGCGCCAGCTCGCCGCAGGCGGCAAGCTGGGCTTCGGTGGACGTGGGCGCGAAGCGCGGCGTGATGGCGTAGGCCAGCCGGTCCTTGCCGTGCCACTTCGAGATCAGGTCGGCCGATTCGCGCGCGCCGGATTCGGCCGTGTCCTGCAGGAAATCGGGACAGTTGCGGTCCATCAGCACCTTGCCGGTGATCATCCGCAGGTTGCGCGCCTGGCTGGCCGCGAACAGCGCGTCGGCCGACTGCGCGTGCACGGTGCTCCAGACCATCGCCGTGGTCGTGCCGTTGCGCAGCAGTTCGTCGGTGAAGAAGTCGGCCACGCCGCGCGCGTAGGTGGCGTCGCTGAAGCGGCGCTCCTCGGGGAACGTGTAGGTGTCCAGCCAGTGCAGCAGCCCCGGCGACGGCGACGCGATGATGTCGGTCTGCGGGTAGTGCACGTGCGTGTCGATGAAGCCCGGGACGATCAGCTTGCCGCGATGGTCGACCAGCTCGGCGCCGGCCGGCACCTCGTGCGCCAGCGTGGCGTACGGGCCCACGGCGGCCACGCGCCCGGCGGTCACGACCATCAGGCCGTCTTCCCAATACTGATAAGCGTCCTCGTGGAACTGCGGATCGCGCAGGAAATGGAGGATGCGGCCGCGGATGGCGCGGGTGACGGCACCGTTGGTGCGGGGGGCGGGGGAAGTCGTCATCGTCTTGTCTCGGGGCGGCCGGCGCCCCGCCCGTGCCTTGGCAGGCAGCGGGCGCGGCATCCGGCATTCTGGGATAGGCGTCCGCGTCAGCCCGTGGAACTCACATGGGCCGCCGCGGGCGGGGACATCGGCGGCGCCGACCAGAAATGGTCGACCTCCGCCAGGAATTCGGCCTTCTGCTTCTCCGGCAGGAAGGCCGCTTCAAAACTGTTGCGCGCCAGCTTGTGGGCGTCGGCGGCGTCCAGCGGCAGCGCGTCGAACGTGGCTTCCCAGTTGGCGTTCATGTAGCCGCCAAAGTAGGCCGGGTCGTCCGAATGCAGCGTCACGGCCACGCCGGCGTCCAGCAGTTGCTTCAGCGAGTGGTCGCGCAGGTCCGGATACACCTTGAGCTTCTGGTTCGACAGCGGGCAGACCGTCAGCGCCACGCGCTCGCGCGCCAGCCGTTCAACCAGCGCCGCGTCGTCGATGGCCCGCACGCCGTGGTCGATCCGCTCCACCTTGAGGATGTCCAGCGCATCGGTCACGTACTGCGCCGGGCCTTCCTCGCCCGCGTGGGCCACCAGGCGCAGGCCCAGCGCCTTGGCGCGGGCAAACACCCGCGCGAACTTCTCGGGCGGGTTGCCGCGCTCCGACGAATCCAGTCCCACGCCGACAAAGCGGTCGCGGTAGGGCAGCGCGGCCTCCAGCGTGGCGAACGCGTCTTCCTCGGACAGGTGGCGCAGGAAGCAGAGGATCAGGCTGCTCGAAAAATCGTACTCGGTGCGCGCCTGCGCCAGCGCGTCCGAGATGCCGTCGATCACGGTGCCGATCGGCACGCCGCGCTCGGTGTGGGTCTGCGGGTCGAAGAAGATCTCGGCATGGCGGACGTTGTCGGCCACGGCGCGCTGCACGTAGGCCATTGTCATGTCGAAGAAGTCTTCCTCGGTCAGCAGCACGCTGGCGCCGGCGTAGTAGATGTCCAGGAACGACTGCAGGTCGCTGAAGGCATAGGCGGCGCGCAGCGCCTCCACGTCGGGGTAGGCCAGGCTGACGTTGTTGCGCTGGGCCAGCCGGAAGATCAGCTCGGGTTCGAGCGTGCCTTCGATATGCACGTGCAGTTCGGCCTTGGGAGTTCGGCGGATTTTGTCCGCCAGCGCGGCATCGATGGTCATGGGGCCTCTTTTCTATGCTGACAGCCGCACGGGCGGCTGTGCTGTTACGGAAGCACCGTCTCCAGCCGCTGGGCGCGCAGCGCCGCAATGCGCTGCTCGCGCACCTGCAGTAGCTGGGCGACGATGGCAACCGCAATCATAGCCGGAGCCTTGTCTGTAATGCCCGCCACACCCATCGGGCAGGTCATTTCCGGCAGCCGCGCCGGGTCCACGCCGTGCTCCACCATCCGGTGCTCGAACCTGGCCCGCTTGGTCCGCGAACCGATCAGCCCGAAATAGGCGAAATCCGTGCGGCGGAAGATGCGCTCGCAGAGCTGCTGGTCCAGCGCGTGGCTGTGGGTCATGACGATGAAGTACGCGCCCGGCGGCGCCTGGTCGATCACGGCCTCGGGCGTGTCGGTCGGCTCAGCCTCGATGGTGTCGGGCAGCCCGGCCGGGAACAGCGTGTCGCGCTCGTCCACCCAGTGCACGTGACAGGGCAGCGTGGACAGCACTTTTACCAGCGCATGGCCAACGTGGCCCGCGCCGAACAGCACCACGTGCATGGCGTCGGGCACCAGCGTGTCGATCCACGTCCCGTCGCCCTGCAGCGCCGCCGTGGCCAACTGTGCACGGCTCGGCGCAAAGCCGACCGGGCCGGCGGGCGGCACCACGCGCTCGATCGCCCGGCCGGCCCGGAACGCGGCCTGCACGGTGTCCAGCCACGGCAGGTCGGTCTCGTCCAGTACTTCGAACGCCAGCTTGACCACGCCGCCGCAGCACTGGCCCAGCGTCGGCCCCAGCGCGATGCGCTCGATGCGACGCGGCGGGTTGCCGCGCACATGGCGGTTGGCCAGCATCGCGCGGGCGATGTCCATGCCGCGCCATTCCAGATGGCCGCCGCCGATGGTGCCGACCAGGTCGTCGGCCGTGACCAGCATGCGGATGCCGGCGTCGCGCGGCGCGGAGCCCTTGACGTCGACGATGGTGACCATCGCCACGGGCACGCCGGCGCGCACCCAGCGGGCGGCGTCGGCAAAGCGGAACGGCTTGAGCGGGGCGTCCTGCATGGTAGGTCTCCGTCGCGTCAGGCCGGCACGCCGGCGGCGGCCTGCACGGCCTCCACGGCGTCCAGGATGGCTTCGCTGGTGGCCGGGGCCCGCAGCGGCGGGTTGACCCGGTAGTCGCCCACGGCGGCGATGGCGTCGCGGATGGCGAAGAACACCGAGAACGGCAGCAGCAGCGGCGGCTCGCCCACGGCCTTCGAGCGGTGGATGCTGTCCTCGACGTTGGCGTTCTGGAACAGCCGCACGTGAAAGCCCTCTGGCACGTCGTTGATCGTCGGGATCTTGTAGGTCGACGGCGCGTGGGTCATCAGCTTGCCGTTCGGGTTCCACCACAGTTCCTCGGTGGTCAGCCAGCCCATGCCCTGCACGAACGCGCCTTCCACCTGGCCGATGTCGATGGCCGGGTTCAGCGACTTGCCGGCGTCATGCAGCGCGTCGGCGCGCAGCAGCTTCCATTCGCCGGTCAGCGTGTCGACGATCACCTCCGAGCACGCGGCGCCGTAGGCGTAGTAGTAGAACGGCCGGCCGTGCAGCGCCTTCTGGTCCCAGTACAGCTTGGGCGTGGTGTAGAAGCCATCCGACCAGAGCTGCACGCGGGCGATGTAGGCCTCGCGCACCAGTTCGTTGAATGGCAGCCGCAGCTCGCCGGCAATCACCAGGTCGTCGTTGAAGCGGATGTCGGCGGGCGTCACGCCGGCCTTGCGCGCGGCAAAGTCGGCCAGCCGCTCGCGGATCTGGCGCGCGGCGTCCTGGGCGGCCTTGCCGTTCAGGTCAGCGCCGGTGGACGCGGCCGTGGCCGACGTGTTGGCCACCTTGCTGGTATCGGTGGCCGTCACGCGCACGCGCTCCATGCGGATGCCCAGCTCATGCGCCACCACCATCGCCACCTTGGTGTTCAGCCCCTGGCCCATCTCGGTGCCGCCGTGGTTCACCAGTACCGACCCGTCGTTGTAGACGTGCACCAGCGCGCCGGCCTGGTTGTAGTGCGCCACGTTGAACGAGATGCCGAACTTGACCGGCGTGATCGCGATGCCCTTCTTCAGCACCGGGCTCTTTGCGTTGAACGCGCGGGTGGCCGCGCGGCGGGCCTGGTAGGCCGACGAGGCCACCAGTTCGTCGATCAGCTCGTGGATGACGTTGTCCTCCACGGTCTGGCCGTACGGCGTGACGTTGCGCTCGCCCTTGCCGTAGAAGTTGGCGCGGCGCACGTCCAGCGAATCCTTGCCGATGTTGCGCGCCACGTTGTCCAGGATGTACTCCACCGCGAACGCGCCCTGCGGGCCGCCAAAGCCCCGGAACGCCGTGTTGCTCTGCGTGTTGGTCTTGCCGCAGTAGCCGTCGATCTGCACGTGCGGCAGCCAGTAGGCGTTGTCGAAGTGGCAGATGGCGCGGGTCATGACCGGGCCGGACAGGTCGGCGGAGAAACCCGCGCGCGACACCATCTCCACGCGCACGGCCTCCAGCCGGCCCTCGTCGTCGTGGCCCACATCGAAGTCGAACGTGAAGTCGTGGCGCTTGCCGGTGATCATCATGTCGTCGTCGCGGTCCGGACGCAGCTTGACCGGGCACAGCAGCTTCCAGGCGGCCAGCGCCGCGCAGCACGCGAACATGGCCGACTGCGATTCCTTGCCGCCGAAGCCCCCGCCCATGCGGCGGCATTCCACCAGCACCTGGTGGGCGTGCCAGCCCAGCATGTGCGCCACGGCGTGCTGCATCTCGGTCGGGTGCTGGGTCGAGCACCAGACGTGCATGCCGTCGTTCTCGCGCGGGGCGGCGTAGGCGATCTGGCCTTCCAGGTAGAACTGTTCCTGGCCGCCCAGGCGGATGTGGCCGCTGTCGCGATGGGTGGCCGCCGCCAGTTGCCGGGCCGGCTCGCCGCGCGTCAGGTGCATCGGCGGCAGCACGTAGCTGCCGGCGGCATGGGCCGCCTCGGGCGTCAGCACCGGAGGCAGGTCCTCGTAGTCGATGTCGGCCAGGCGGGCGGCGCGGCGTGCGGCGTCGTGCGACGTGGCCACGACCACGAAGATCGGCTGGCCGACGAACTGCACCACGTCCCTGGCCAGGATCGGGTCGTCGTGGATGATCGGGCCGCAGTCGTTGACGCCCGGGATGTCGTCGACGGTCAGCACGGCCACCACGCCGGGCGCCTTGCGCACGCGGTCCAGCCCCACGGACTTCAGCCGCGCATGGGCCTTGGCGCTCATGCCCAGCGCTGCGTGGAGCGTGCCGGCCAGTTCGGGAATGTCGTCGGTATAGGTGGCGGTGCCGGCCACGTGCAGGTGGGCCGATTCGTGCGGGCGCGAGATGCCCACCTGGGGCGTGGACTCCGCGGCCACGCTGGCGTCGAGCAGGAAGGGTTCGGTTTGCTTGTTCATGGCGGGCGTTCCTTACGCGCTGACCGTTTCGCCGGCGCCGAGGGCGCGGACATTGACCATGGCGGCGGGCAGCGCGCCATCGCGGGTTTCCAGCCAGAAGCGGTAGAGCAGGTTGGCGGCGCCGCGCGCGCGATAGGCGGCGGTGGCGCGCATGTCGGTCAGCGGCGTGTAGTCCTGCCCCAGCGCGGCCATCGCGGCCCGCGCGGTGGCCTCGGTCCACGGCTGGCCGACCAGCGCGGCCTCGGCCTGCGCCGCTCGCCGGGGCGTGGCGGCCATGCCGCCGAACGCGATGCGGGCGTGGGTCACCATGCCGTCATCGACGCTGATGCCAAAGGCGGCGCAGACGGCCGAGATGTCCTCGTCGAAACGCTTGGACAGCTTGTAGGTCCGGAAATGGCCCGGCCCCTTCACCGGCACGCGCAGCCCGGCGACGAACTCGCCCTCGGCCATGGCCGTCTTCTGGTAGGCCAGGTACAGGTCCTCCAGCGGCAGCGTGCGGCGCACGTCGCCGTGCTGCAGCACCACCTCGGTACCCAGCGCGATCAGCGCCGGCATCGAATCGCCGATGGGGGACCCGTTGGCCACGTTGCCACCCAGCGTGCCCGCGTTGCGGATCGGCAGCGAGGCAAAGCGCTTCCACAGCTCCTCCAGCTCGGGATGGGCGGCATTGAGCGCGGCGTACGCCTTTTCCAGCGTCACGGCGGCGCCGATCTCGACGTAGCCGTCGCGCTCGGCCACGGTGTTCAGGTCTTCCACCTGGCCGACGTAGAGCAGGTTGCCCAGCTCGCGGAACTGCTTGGTGACCCACAGGCCGACGTCGGTGCTGCCGGCCAGGATGCGGATGCCGGGCTCGGCCGCCTTGATCGCGCCAAATTCGGCCGCCGTGCGCGGCGCGTAGAAATGCTGGCCGCGCGCGCTGTAGTGGAATGTCTCGCCGCGCCTGAGGCTGCGCAGCGTGTCGGCAATCTGCTTCGGGTTCAGCCGGCTGGCGGCCGGGGCGGGCAGGGCCATCATGCGCTGGCCGGCGTCGACGATGGGCCGGTAGCCGGTGCAGCGGCACAGGTTGCCGGTCAGCGCGTCGCAGATCTCCTGGCGGGCCGGCGGCGCGCCGCCCGGGGTGTGCTGCTGGTACAGCGCCCAGAGCGACATCACGAAGCCCGGCGTGCAGAAGCCGCATTGCGAGCCGTGGCATTCGACCATCGCCTCCTGCACCGGGTGCAGCGTGCCGTCCGCCTGGCGCAGGTCTTCCACCGTGACCAGTGCCTTGCCGTCCAGCGTGGGCAGGAACTGGATGCAGGCGTTGACGGCCTTGAACTCGACGTCGCCGTCCGGCTTGAGCTCGCCCAGCACGACCGTGCAGGCGCCGCAGTCGCCTTCGGCGCAGCCTTCCTTGGTGCCGGTGCAGCGCACGTCCTCGCGCAGGTACTGCAGCACGGTGCGGGTCACCGGGGCGTCGGACACTTCCTGCACCTGGCCGCGGTGGTAGAAGCGGATCGTTTGCGTCTCCATGATCTTCTCTCTTTCGGGGATGGCGGAAACATAGCACCGGGTCTTTTCCTGCAATATTTGGCCCAGGTGATATGCCCCATCAAGGCGCGCGCCAATGGCCGGCGCGGCGCCGCCATCCCTGCCCCGGGGCGGCCTGGCGGGGCATCTCCGGGTCTTCCCGTAGTGCATCGGCACGCGGCGCCGTATTTGACCGTATCAGGGGTGGCTGTCTTACACTATGCGCCGTTCCCTTCCCCCACGCCACCCACGCCACCCAGAAGAGCGGGGCGGCACCTGCCATGCACGGACGCGACCATCTCGATACCTATTTGCTGCGGGTACTGCACACCCTGCTCACCGAGCAGAGCGTGACCCGCACCGCCGTCCGGCTTGGCCAGTCGCAGCCGGCCATCAGCAATACGCTCAAGCGGCTGCGCGAGATCACCGGCGACGCCATTCTGGTGCGCGGCAAGAGCGGCATGGTGCCGACCGAGCGCGGCCGGGAACTGCTGCTGCTGGCCGAGCAGAGCCTGGCTGCGATGGACCGCATCGCCCGGCCGCCGCAGCAGTTCGACCCGGCCACCACCACGCGCACGTTCCACCTGGGCGCGCCGGACTACCTGGACGCCTTCTTCCTGCCCAACATCGTCGAGCGCGTGCGCCGGCTGGCGCCGGGCGCCAAGCTGTTCGTGCATCCGATGACCCAGTCGACCGACTTCCTGGACGCGCTGGAGCAGGGCCATCTGGATATCGTGGTCGGCAACTGGCTGTCGCCGCCCGAGCACCTGCACATCTCGCCGCTGTTCGACGACGAGGTGGTCTGCATGCTCGGCGCCCAGCACCCGCTGGCGCGCCACGGCCTGACCCTGCGCCACTACCTGGAAATGCCGCACCTGGCGCCGGCGCCGTATGCGTCGATGCAGCGCAGCATGATCGACCAGGCGCTGGCCGAGCAGGGCTACAAGCGCAATATCCAGGTCACGCTGCCGTACTTCGGGCTGGTGCCGTACGTGCTGATGAAGACCGACATGGTGTTCACCACGGGCCGCCAGTTTGCCGCCCACTACGCGCAGTACCTGCCGATCCGCATGGTGCCGTCGCCGGTCACGTTCCCGCGCATGCGCTTCTACCAGCTCTGGCACGAGCGCTGCCACGCCGCGCCGGACGTGATGTGGCTGCGCCGGATGATTGCCGAGGTGGCGTCGGACCTGCCGCAGCTCCCCCGCCTGGAGTCGGCGCCGGCTACCTGACGCTGCGCCCGGTATGGCGCATGATCCACTTCCATATCGGCGCTGTCCGGCCCGCGCCCGCACCGGCCGCTGGCGTTACACTCACCGGACGTTGAACGCGCCGTAACGCGAGGGAGCTGCCATGCTGGAAACCGCCGCGCTGGCCGCCGGCATGTCCTGGGCCAGCGGCCTGCGCCTCTACCTGGCCGTGCTGACGGCCGGCGTGCTGGCCCGCCTGGGCTGGCTCGACCTGCCGTCCGGGCTGCAGGTGCTGTCGTCCTGGTGGGTGATCGGGGTGGCCGCCGCGCTGACCATGGCTGAATTCGTGGCCGACAAGGTGCCCGGCTTCGACACCGCCTGGGACGGCATCCAGACCTTCATCCGGATTCCCGCCGGCGCCATCCTGGCGGCCGCCGCCTTTGGCCACATGGACCCCCAGTGGACCGTGGCCGCCGGCCTGATCGGCGGCACGCTGGCCGGCACCGCCCACGCGGCCAAGGCCGGCACGCGGGCGCTGATCAACGTGTCGCCCGAACCTTTCTCGAACTGGGTGGCCTCATTCACCGAGGATGTCGGCACGATGGGCGGCCTGCTGCTGGCGTTCTTCCTGCCGGTCGTGTTCCTGGTGCTGCTGGTAGTGTTCCTGATCGTCGCCGCCTGGCTCGTGCCCCGGCTCTGGCGCGGCGCGCGGCGGCTGCACGCCAGCCTGCGCGGCAAGCCCGACCATCCGCCCCATCGTCCCTGATTGCCACCCCCAAACTGCCTGCCAACCCGCCAGCCGGACATGTCGACTGCCTCCCCAACCGAAGCCCACCCCCATCGATTCTCGGCCTGGCGCCAGGCCATGCGCATGGCCCGCCGCGACTGGCTGGCCGGCGAACTGACGCTGCTGTTGTTTGCACTGGTGCTGGCCGTGGCCGCGCTGACCAGCGTGGGCTTTCTGGCCGACCGCATGCGGCTGGGGCTGGAGCGCGACGCGCGGCAGATGATCGCCGCCGATGTGCTGCTGATCTCCGACCAGCCGTTCGATGCCGCCTTTGCCGACCGCGCCCGGCGCGACGGCCTGCAGGTGGCGCAGACGGTGACTTTCCCGAGCATGGCCACGGCGCGCGCCCAGGGCGCCCCGGCGCAGGGCGACGCGCCGAGCCAGCTGGCCGCGCTGAAGGCCGCCTCTGACGGCTACCCGTTGCGCGGCCGGCTCAAGGTGGCGCAGGCGCCCGGCGGGCCCGAAGCCAACGCCGAGGGCATCCCGGCGCCCGGCACGGTCTGGGTGGACGAGGCGCTGCTGATCGCGCTGGGCCTGCGCGTCGGCGACGGCCTGCAACTGGGCAGCAAGACGTTCCGCATCGACCGGATCATCACGCAGGAACTCGATCGCGGCGCCGGCTTCATGAACTTCGCGCCGCGCGTGCTGCTGCCGATGGCCGACCTGGAGGCCACCAGGCTGATCGGCTGGGGCAGCCGCGTGACCTACCGCCTGCTGGTGGCCGGCCCCGACGCGGCCGGCGAGGCGTACCGCAAGTGGGCAACGGCCGAGATCGAGCGGCGCCACCTGCGCAATACGCGCGTGGAATCGCTGGAATCGGGCCAGCCGCAGATGCGCGCCACGCTGGACCGGGCCGAGCGATTCCTGTCGCTGGTGGCGGTGCTGTCGTCGATGATCGCCGCGGTGGCCATTGCCATGTCCGCGCGGCGCTACATGCAGCGCCACACCGACGCCACGGCGGTCTACAAGTGCCTGGGGCTGTCGCGCGGGCAGATCCTGGCCGCGTTCGGCATCGAGTTCGTGATGCTGGGGCTGGCCGGCGCGCTGGTGGGCGTGGCGCTGGGCTACGCGGCCCATTACGGGCTGCTGGCGTCGCTGGGCGGCATCCTGCAGGTGTCGCTGCCGCATCCGTCGGCCGTGCCGGCGCTGGTGGGCGTGGCGGCCGGGCTGGTGCTGCTGGTGGGGTTTGCGCTGCCCCCCCTGCTGGCGCTGACGCGGATCGCGCCGCTGCGCGTGCTGCGGCGGGACATCGGGCTGCCGCCGGTATCGGCCTGGACGGCCTACGCGCTGGGCCTGGGCGCGTTCGTGGCGCTGCTGATGGTGGCCGCGCGCGACCTGAAGCTGGGCCTGACCACGGCGGGCGGCTTCGTGGGCGCCGGCGTAGTGTTCGCGCTGCTGGCGCTGGCGTTGCTGATGGCGCTGTCGCGCACCATGCGCGGCCGCGCGCGGGGCAGCGTGGGCTGGCGCTTTGCGCTGGCGGTGCTGGAACGGCGCCGTGGCGTGACCGTGCTGCAGACCGTGGCGCTGGCCGTGGGGCTGATGGCGCTGCTGCTGCTGGGCATGACGCGCAATGACCTGATCGATTCCTGGCGCAACGCCACGCCGGCCGACGCGCCCAACCGGTTCATCATCAACATCCAGCCCGACCAGCGCGAGCCGCTGCGCCAGATGCTGGCCCGGAGCGGGGTCGACGACCTGCTGTTCCCGATGGTGCGCGGCCGGCTGATCCAGATCGGCGACCGGCCGGTGCAGGCTGCTGACTACCCCGACGGCCGCGCACGCAACCTGGTCGAGCGCGAGTTCAACCTGTCGTACATGGATACGGTGCCGGACGGCAACGAGGTGGTGGCCGGCAAGTGGGACGGCGGCGCGTCGGTGGAGGAGGGCATCGCCAAGACCCTGCATATCCGGCTGGGCGATACGCTGCGCTTCGACGTGGCCGGGCAGATCGTGGAGGCGCCGGTGACGTCGCTGCGCAAGCTCGAATGGGGCTCGATGCGTGTCAACTTCTTCGTCATCCTGCCCGTGGCCAAGATGCAGGGGCTGCCGGAGACGTACATCACGTCGTTCCACCTGCCGCCCGAGCAGGCGGCGCTCGGCAACCGGCTGACGGCCACGTTTCCGAACATCACCGTGGTCAATACCGACCTGATCCTGCGCCAGATCCAGAACGTGCTGGACCAGGTGATCGCGGCCGTGGAGTTCCTGTTCGTCTTCACGCTGCTGGCCGGCGTGACCGTGCTGTACGCGGCGCTGTCCGGCGCGCGCGACGAGCGCAAGCGCGACGCGGGCCTGCTCAAGGCGCTGGGCGCTCCGGCGGCGCTGGTCCGGCAGACGCAGTACGCCGAGTTCCTGGTGGTGGGCGGGCTGGCCGGCTTCCTGGCCAGCCTGGGCGCCATTGCCGTGGGCTGGGGGCTGTCGCAGTTCGTGTTCGACTTTCCGTACCGCTTCAACGGCTGGATCGTGCCGGTGGGCGTGGTTTCTGGCATGCTGTGCGCTTTTGCCGGCGGCTGGCTGGGCCTGCGCGAAGTGCTGCGGCAGCCGGCGCTGGCCACGCTGCGGGATGTGAACTGAAGATGGTGACGAATATCGAAGAGCCCGGCGAGAAGCGCGAGGAGATCACCGCCTACGAGCTGATCGGCGGCGAGGCGCGCGTGCGCGAGCTGGTCGACCGTTTCTACGACCTGATGGACCTGGAGGCCGAGTTTGCCGGGCTGCGCGCGCTGCATCCGGCATCGCTGGACGGCTCGCGCGACAAGCTGTTCTGGTTCCTCTGCGGCTGGCTGGGCGGCCCGAACTACTTTATCGAGCGCTTTGGCCACCCGCGCCTGCGCGCCCGCCACCTGCCGTTCGAGATCGGCACCAGCGAGCGCGACCAGTGGATGCGCTGCATGGCGCTGGCGATGCAGGACGTGGGCCTGCCCGAGGACCTGCAGATGCGCCTGATGCAGGCGCTGTTCCAGACCGCCGACTGGATGCGCAATGTCCAGCGCTGACCCCCGCGACACCGTGCCCCCCGCCGCGCGCGCGGTGCTCGACTTCTGGTTCGGGCTGCCGGGATCGCCTGCGTGGAATACCTCGCGGCGCGAGTGGTTCACCAAGTCCGACGCCTTCGACGCCGACATCCGCGAGCGCTTCCTGCCGGCCTGGCAGGCCGCCCACGACGGCGCGGCGGACGACTGGTCGGTCACCCCGGCCGGCGCCTGCGCGCGCGTGGTGCTGCTGGACCAGTTCCCGCGCAACATGTTCCGCGGCGACGCCCGCAGCTTTGCCACCGACGGCCAGGCGCTGGCGCTGGCCCGGCGCATGCTGGCCGACGGCTGGGACCGCCAGCTCCCCACGCCGTGGCATCGGATGTTCTGCTACCTGCCATTCGAACACGCCGAGTCGCTGGCCGAGCAGGACGTCTCCGTGGGCGCATTCGAGGCGCTGCGCGACGAGACCGGCGGCCAGGTCGACGTGGTCGAGTGGGCGATCAAGCACCGCGATATCGTCGCGCGTTTCGGCCGGTTCCCGCATCGCAACGCCGTGCTGGGCCGCGCCGGCACCGCCGAGGAACTGGCCTTCCTGGAGCAGCCGGGATCGCGGTTCTAGCCGCCGGGCACGGCCGGGCGACCGTCCTGTGCCGTGCACGCCGCCCGGCGGGGTCGGGCTGCCCGGTGTGCTTATAATCCCAATCCTGCCGATCGAAAGTCTTTCCGATATCCCATGGAAGCCAAACCGCAAGCCGGTCCGCGCCGTACCCGAGACCGCATCCTCGATGTGTCGCTGCGCCTGTTCAACGAGCTGGGCGAGCCGAACGTCACCACGACGACCATCGCGGAGGCCATGGAAATCAGCCCTGGCAACCTCTACTACCACTTCCGCAACAAGGACGACATCATCAATTCCATCTTCGTGCGCTTCGAGCAGGAGATGGAGCGCCGCCTGAAGATGCCGGAGGACCACAAGGCCACGCTGGGCGAGAGCTGGGGCTACCTGCAGTACATGTCGGAGTTCCTGTGGAACTATCGCTTCCTGTACCGCGACATCAACGACCTGCTGGCGCGCAACCGGATGCTGGAGACGAACTTCAAGCGCATCGTCGACCAGAAGAAGCGCTTTGCGATGGAGATCTGCCGCCAGTTCCAGGAGGACGGCGACATGGAGGCCACGCCTGAGCAGGTGGACGCGGTCTGCACCAACATCGTGGTGATCGCCACCTACTGGCTGTCGTTCCAGTTCGTGCAGCACCCGCGCCAGTACAACGATCCCGAGCAGATCCGCGGCTACCTGCACGGGTCCAGCTATCACATTTTCTCGATCCTGGCGCCGTACCTGCGCGGCAAGGCGCGCGAGGCGTTCGACCAGCTGGCGCGCGAGTACGCGGCCGAGAAGGCCGCCGCCGACGCCGCCCGCGCCGAAAAGGAGCGCAAGTGAAATCGGTCTGCGTCTATTGCGGGTCCAGCCCCGGCTTCCGGCCCGAGTATGCGGCGATGGCGCAGGCGCTGGGCCAGGCCATGGCCGAACGCGGTCTGGCGCTGGTCTACGGCGGTGGCAAGGTGGGGCTGATGGGTGTCGTGGCGGACAGCGTGATGGCTGCGGGCGGCAAGGCCATCGGCATCATTCCGGACGCGCTGATGCAGAAGGAAGTCGGCCATCGCGGCCTGACCGAGCTCCACGTCGTGCGCAACATGCACGAGCGCAAGCAGATGATGGCGGACCGCGCCGACGCGTTCATCGCCATGCCCGGCGGCGTGGGGACCTTCGAGGAACTGTTCGAGACGTTCACATGGGCCCAGCTTGGCTACCACGACAAGCCCGTGGGGCTGCTGAACGTGGCGGGCTTCTACGACGGCATGCTCGCGTTCCTTAACCACGCCGTGGGCGAGGGCTTTCTGAAGCAGGCGCACGCCGACATGCTCCACGTCTCGACGTCGCCCGCCGACCTGCTCGCCCAACTGGCCGCCGCACCGCGCGTGCGCGTGGACAAGTGGCAGGCCGGACGGGAGAAGACCTGAACGTTTGACTTGGCCGAAGGTTTTCTCCCTTCTCCCGCCGGCGGGAGAGGGGAGCACCCCAGCCGTTCCCTTATCCCCACCACCCCCCGATCCACCGCACCACCGGCGGGCCGCCGATGGCGATCCATGTGCCGCCGCACAGGATCAGCGCCAGCATCACGGCGGCGCTGCCGAAGTCCTTGGCGCGCTTGGACAGGCTGTGGCGTTCCAGTGAGATCCGGTCGATCGCCGCCTCGACGCTCGAATTGAGCAGCTCCACGATCAGCACCAGCAGCAGCGTGCCCAGCAGCAGCACGCGCTCCACGATCGTCACCGGCAGCAGGAACGCGCACGGCGTGAGGATGACCACCAGCGTCAGTTCCTGGCGGAACGCGCTCTCTTCGAGCACCGCGTAGCGCAGCCCCGACAGCGAATTGATGGCCGCATGCCACGCGCGCGTCAGCCCGCGGTTGCCCTTGTGGGGATTGTTGGCGATCGAGTATTCGGATTCCACTTCAGCCGCCACCCGGGTGGCGGTCGGCCGGTGCAGCGACGGATCGGGCGGTAGCGTGGGTTGGGGCTTGGCCATGATCGGGTGCGACGGTAGATGCCGGGTTGTCGGATCCGCCCGCCGCGCCAGGCAGCGGACGCAGATGCGCAAGGAACTGTTCGGAAGCGGCGCGCCATGAGAACTTCTCGGCGTGCTGGCGCGCGGTGGCGCGGTCGATGCGCAGCGCTTCCAGGCAGGCTTCGCGCAGGTCTTCGTGCATCACGCCGGCCGGGCTGTCGCCCAGTACGTCGATCGGACCCGTCACCGGATACGCCGCCACGGGCAGGCCGCTGGCCAGCGCTTCCAGCAGGACCAGGCCGAACGTGTCGGTCTTGCTCGGAAACACGAAAACGTCTGCCGAAGCATACACCTTTGCCAGATCTGGCTGTTTCAGCACGCCCAGGTAGTTGGCCGTCGGATAGCGCTGCTTGAGCCCGGCCAGCGCCGGGCCGTCGCCCACGATCCATTTGGAGCCGGGCAGGTCAAGCTGCAGGAACGCCTCGACGTTCTTTTCCACGGCCACGCGGCCCACGTACAGGAAGATCGGATGCGCGGTGTTTAAAACGTTGGCCCGCTGCGCGGTAAAGACGTCCAGGTCCACGCCGCGCGTCCAGAGCACGCCGTGCGTGATGCCGTAGTCCTGCAGGTCCTTGAGCACGACCGGCGTCGGGGCCATCACCGCGCGCGCCGGGCCGTGGAACCAGCGCAGGAAGCGGTAGGTCCAGGCCAGCGGAATGCCGAAGCGGGCCTGGACGTATTCCGGAAACCGCGTGTGGTAGGCCGTGGTGAACGGCAGGCGATGGCGGATGGCATAGGCGCGCGCGGCCAGGCCCAGCGGGCCTTCGGTGGCGATGTGCAGGGCCTCCGGGCGGAAACCGTCGATGCGCCGGCGTACCTTGGCCGACGGCAGGATCGACAGGCGGATCTCGGGATAGGTCGGGCACGGCACCGTGCGGAATTCCAGCGGCGTGAGCAGATCCACCGTGTGACCCATGGCTTCGAGCTCGCGGCGGGTCGACTTCAGCGTGCGTACCACGCCGTTGACCTGCGGTTCCCATGCGTCGGTAACGATCATGACTCTCATTGAAGCTCCTTGGGGCGGCAGTGCCGTAGTGGTATGGCGGTCCGGGCCGGCAGCCGGCGCGGAGAAGGGGCGGGCCCAACGCGGGGCCGGGCCGCGGACGGCCGCGCCCCGGGGGGCCGGCTCGGTCGGGTCAGGCGGCGATTTCGGCCGTGCGGCGGCGCCGGCGGGTGGTCGGGACGGGCGGGTCGATCAGCGTCGTCCAGTAGACAATCTTCAGCTCGCCCTCCATCGTCTCCACCAGCGCCGACAGGCTTTCGACCCAGTCGCCGTCGTTGCAGTAGAGCTGGCCGTCCACCTCGCGGATCTCGGCCTTGTGGATGTGGCCGCAGACCACGCCGTCGCAGCCACGGCGGCGCGCCTCGTCGACCATGGCGTGCTCGAACGAGTTGATGTAGCTGACCGCGTTCTTGACCTGGTGCTTCAGGTACTGCGACAGCGACCAGTAGTCGAAGCCCAGCCGGGCGCGGATGCGGTTGAAATGCCGGTTCAGCGCCAGGATCATCGTGTAGGCCGAATCGCCCAGGTAGGCCAGCCATTTCGCATGCTGGACCACGCCGTCGAACAGGTCGCCATGCACCACCCAGAGCCGCTTGCCGGTGGCGGTCACGTGCACGGCGTCCTCGCGCACGGTCACGTCGCCGAAGGCCAGGCCGTCGAACTGGCGCGCGCCTTCGTCGTGGTTGCCGGGGATGTAGATCACCTCGGTGCCCTTGCGCGCCTTGCGCAGCAGCTTCTGCACCACGTCGTTGTGGCTCTGCGGCCAGTACCAGCCGCGGCGGAGCTGCCAGCCGTCGATGATGTCGCCGACCAGGTAGAGCACGTCGGAATCGTTGTGCTTCAGGAAGTCGAGCAGGTAGGTGGCCTGGCAGCCCGGCGTGCCCAGGTGGATGTCGGACAGCCAGATCGCCCGGTAGCGGTGCGCCGACGGTTCGGCGGGGACGGCGGGACGGGTGCCGGCATCGGCGGCGTCGCGCAGGGGCGCGTGGCGGGCGGCGGACAGATCGGCGGGCGGGGGCATGAAGGCCGCAAACGCGGCGGTCATGGAAAGCGTGGTGTCAGGCTTGCCGCGCAGGCGCTGCGCGACCCTCGACAGACGTCCGCGTGCAAATCGGATGGCTTGAACCATGGCGGCCCCGGTATCGGCGATGGCTGCATTGGGCCAGCGCCGCATGACGGAGCCGTGACGGAAACATGAATGTCACATGAAGCTTGCGCGCCACTGCGGCGGGTCAGCGCAGCGGGGCGGGCGTGGCCGCTGCCGGCGTCCGGCGCAGCATCGCCAGCGCCTGAAGCGTGGCCGCCACGGCGCGCGGGTCGCGCAGCAGCGAGACATGGCCGATGCCATCCAGCGCGATGTGGCGCGCGCCGACCAGGCACGCCGTGCCGGGCGGCCCGGCAATCGAGTCATGCCAGCTGAAGACCGAGACAATGCGCGCGCGCATCTGCGGCGTTTCGAGCCCGGCCAGCGCCGCCAGCCACGGACTGCGCCACCGCATCTGCCGGGCATTGCGCCCGCCGCCAAAGCGCGCCAGCGCGCAGCCATGGTGCGGGCTGCCAAGCGTGACGATGCCCGCGCACGGCGGCGGCTCCGCCGCGCGGGCGGCCAGCACCTGCGCGGCGCGCGCGGCGAGCCCGCCCATGCTGTGGCAGACCAGCAGCGGCGCGCGGCCGGTGCGCGCCTGGATATCGCGCATCCGGGCCAGCAACTGCGGCGCGTAGTCGTCGATGTCGCCCAGCACCGGCATCAGGTCGATCGCTTCGCACCGATAGCCGGCGTCCGCCAGCGCTGGCGCCATGTCCAGCCAGATCGCGTGGTTGCAGCCGTAGCCATGGACCAGCAGGACAGGCGGGGCATCGGCCAGCGGCTGCGCCGGCGCGGCGAACCGCAGCCGCGAGCGGAACGGCTGCAGCCAGTTGAACATCCGGAACACGGCGCGGTATTCGGCAAGAAAGCCACGCAGGGCGGCGCTGAGACCGAGTGGGCGGGGCGAGGGGACATCGGCAGGTACAGACGGGCGGTCGTGGCGCCGCACGCCGACCCCGGCCAGCGTGGCGCCAAAGGCCATCGCGATGCTGATGCCGAAGCCGACCAGCACGGCAGCCAGTCCACCGGCCAGCGCGGCGCCCCATGACCAGCCGTGCGCCAGCGCCAGCCATGCCGCCACCGCTGCGGCAGAACACGCCTGCACGACCACGGCCACGCGCCGCAGGGCGGCCGCCGACAGGCTCATGGGCGCGGCGGGCGCAGGTCAGTCAGCCGGGTGCCGGCCAGGCGGTCATGCAAGAACTGGCGGCGCGGATCCAGCCACGCCAGCGACATCCAGAGCAGCAGCGCGATCGCCAGCACGCCCAGGAACGGCCACCGCGTCAGCCCCATTGCATGACCCACGGCGGCGGCAGGCGGCAGCCAGAGCCACGCCAGCACGTAGCGCAGCACCGCCTGCGGCCAGCGTGGCGGTTGCCCGGCCGCGTTGACCAGCCGGATGCGCCAGGTCTGCATCGCCAGCGTCTGCCCGGTGCGCTGCCAGAACCACGTGAAATAGATGCCCAGCACGACAAACATCCACGCCTGGTCGGCATAGGGATGATCGAGCCCGACCTTGCGCAGCAGCGGCCGCGCCAGCACGTGCACCGCACTGGCCGCCATCAGCACGCCAAACAGCAACACCCCTTCGTACAACATGCAGAGCAGGCGGCGCCGCAGCGTGGGCGCGGCAGCAGGAACGGCAGCAGACAGATCGGAAGCGGCGGGCGTGGCGGCAGACATGGCGCGGGGCAGGTCGGGGGAGCGGCCATTATGCCAAATGCCCGGCACATGGTCGCCGGGTTTGCCGCACCGGGCACGCCGGCCATCGGGCCGGGGTGCGCCCTGTTACCGCTGCGTCTCCGACGGATTGAAATCCGTGGCCGCTTCGCCCGTGACGGGCGGGGACAGTGTGGCGGGGGCCGGTGTGGCGGCGGCTGCGGGCGGGGCTGCCGGGGCGGAGGCGATCGGCGCCGGGGTGGCGGCGGAGGCGCCGGCGATGGCCTGGGTGGCGGGCGAGGACGCCGGCGTGGCATCCGGGGCGCTGGCCGGGTGCTTGCCCGGGTGATGGATCTGGCGGCTGGTATCGGCCGGCGGACGCTTGCCCGACGGCAGGGCGCTCACGGCGCCGGGGCGGCGGACTTTCTCGGCGGCGGCCAGCTTTTTCTTCTGCTCTTCAGGCAGTTGCTGGTAGCGGTCCCACGCCTCGGCCTTCTTCTCGGGCGGCAGCTGGCGCGTGATCTGGTAGTTCTCGCGCGCCAGGCGGCGCTGCTGGGGCGTCATCTTGACCCACTCGGCCATGCGCTCCTGCAGCCGCTGCTGTTCCTCGGGCTTGAGCTTCGGATACAGATCGGCGATGCGCTGCCACTTGCGGCGGTTCAGTTCCGGGATCGTGTCCCACAGCGGCTGCAGCGGCGCCAGGATCTGGCGATGCGTGGCCGACAGCTCGTTCCACATCGGCCGGGCGTTGATGATCGGCCGGGCAGCTGCCTGGCTGGCGGCATCGTGCTGGCCTTGCGCGAGCGCCTCATGGGCCACGGTGCCGAAGAAAAGTGCAGCAAAGGTTGCGCCGGCGGCGCAGAAAGCGGTCAGCCGGCGACGGATCACGTCGGTACGGGAAGATGCGCGCGCCATGCTAGGGATTGTCGCGGTCGCGCTTCAGGAACACGTGGAAGCCCTGGTCGGCGTAGGCCGTGGGCGGCAGGTCGTCCAGCAGCATCGCGGCGTCCACGTCGGCCAGTTCCTCGACGCGCTTCTGCTGCTGCCAGTGGTAGATGCCGACCAGTCCCGTGACCAGCGCGACGAGCGTCCAGACCAGCGCCAGCTTGCGCAGCCACGCACCGGCGCGGTGCAGCGGCGTGTCGTCCACGTCGTCGAGGTCGTGGCCGTACCCGCCCGGTGCGCCGGGCATCGCCAGGCGCGGGACGTGAGCGGTTGCTTCGGCTTTCTTCGCGGCCAGCGCCATGCGGCGCGCGGCGGCCAGCCGTTCGGCGATGTCGCGCGGCAACGCGTCGGCCGAGGCATCGAGTGCCACGCGGACCTCGCGTGCAAAGCGCCGTTCCTGGATTTCTCGTTCGTTTCTGCTCATAGTCGGACCCCCCGCGCGCGCAAGGCTTGCGCCAGCGTATGCGTGGCACGGGAACAGTGCGTCTTGACGCTGCCTTCCGAACAGCCCATCACGGCTGCCGTTTCGGCCACGTCCATATCTTCCCAGTAACGCATCAGGAAAGCCTGGCGTTGACGCGTGGGCAGGCGCTGGATTTCCTGTTCGATGATCGCCATGACCTGGGCGCGCTCCACCTTGTCGGCGCTGCTTTCGGCCATTTCGGTGCCCGATTCGGCCTCCAGCGTGTCCAGCAGGTCGCTGTCGTCGCCGTCGCGCTCGTCGCGCAGGTTCGAGAACAGCGTCACCCAGGTGTTGCGCACCTTCTGGCGGCGGAACCAGTCGTGGATCGTATTCTGCAGGATGCGCTGGAACAGCGGCGGCAATTCCGTCGGGCCCTTGTCGCCGTACTTTTCCGCCAGCTTGATCATGGCGTCCTGCACGATGTCCAGCGCCGCTTCGTCGTCACGGACGGCGAAAACGGCCTGCTTGAAGGCGCGGCGTTCGACGCTGGCGAGAAAGTCTGAGAGTTCCTTGTCGGTGGCCATGCAGGCAAAAACAGCGTATGGGCGTGGTGGGGCAGGCCAAATGTGCCGCCTCAGTCCTGCGGCAGCCGGGAAATGTCTGCGATGCTAGCAAAAAACGGCCGCTTCCTGCCACTCCTGTATGCAAATGCAGACATGGGCCCGGGCCGCCGCCCCGGCGTTGTAGCGCCGCTGCCCCCACAGGGTGCGGCCGTGCAAAAAGTTCCGGCGATTCATTTACCGCACTGGTGCATTGCAGTATCATCGGCGGTTCACGACATCAGTGGTTGTCTCATCAGACCGCTTATGAGGCGGTCTCCTCATGCAGACGCGCACCGCTTGAACCCGAGCCACAAGCCCGGCAGAGAGCATCCAAACAATTTTTTGCCGAAAATTGCAAAGGACTGAAATGAACATGCCCAGCGCGGAATTCTCCCACGCAGACAGCAATTCATCCTCCGCTCGCGAAATGATCGGAGCGGAAATCCTCGTCAATGCACTTGCCGAAGAAGGCGTCGAGTACGTCTGGGGCTACCCCGGCGGCGCAGTGCTCTATATCTACGACGAGCTCCACAAGCAAAAGAAATTCGAACACATCCTGGTGCGCCACGAGCAGGCCGCCGTGCATGCCGCCGATGGCTATGCCCGCGCGACCGGCAAGGTCGGCGTCGCCCTGGTGACCTCGGGCCCCGGCGTGACCAATGCCGTGACCGGCATCGCCACGGCCTACCTGGACTCGATCCCGATGGTGGTGATCACCGGCAACGTGCCGACCCACGCCATTGGCCAGGACGCGTTCCAGGAGTGCGATACCGTCGGCATCACGCGCCCCATCGTCAAGCACAACTTCCTGGTCAAGGACGTGCGCGACCTGGCCGCGACGATCAAGAAGGCGTTCTTCATCGCCGCCACGGGCCGTCCCGGCCCTGTGGTGGTGGACATCCCGAAGGACGTGTCGCGCAATGCCTGCCGCTTCGAGTACCCGAAGGCGGTGGACATGCGGTCGTACAACCCGGTCAACAAGGGCCACTCGGGCCAGATCCGCAAGGCCGTGGCGCTGCTGCAGGGCGCCGAGCGCCCGTACATCTACTCGGGCGGCGGCGTGGTGCTGGCCAATGCCAGCGACGAGCTGCGCGAGCTGGCGGCACTGACCGGCCACCCGGTGACCAACACGCTGATGGGCCTGGGCGCGTTCCCGGGCACGCACAAGCAGTTCGTCGGCATGCTCGGCATGCACGGCACGTATGAAGCCAACATGGCCATGCAGAACTGCGACGTGCTGATCGCCATCGGCGCCCGCTTCGACGACCGCGTGATCGGCAACCCGGCGCACTTCACGGCCCAGGCGCGCAAGATCATCCACATCGACATCGACCCGTCGTCGATCTCGAAGCGCGTCAAGGTGGACATTCCCATCGTCGGCAATGTCAAGGATGTGCTGCAGGAACTGATCGCCCAGATCAAGGCCAGCGACGTCAAGCCCAAGCGCGAGGCGCTGGCGAAGTGGTGGGACCAGATCGAGCAATGGCGCTCGGTGGACTGCCTGAAGTACGACCGCAACTCCGAGATCATCAAGCCGCAATACGTGGTGGAAAAGATCTGGGAACTGACCAAGGGCGACGCGTTCGTCTGCTCCGACGTCGGCCAGCACCAGATGTGGGCCGCGCAGTTCTACAAGTTCGACGAGCCGCGCCGCTGGATCAACTCCGGCGGCCTGGGCACGATGGGCGTGGGCCTGCCGTACGCGATGGGCATCAAGAAGGCGTTCCCGGACAAGGAAGTCGTCACGATCACGGGCGAAGGCTCGATCCAGATGTGCATCCAGGAACTGTCGACCTGCCTGCAGTACGACACCCCGGTCAAGATCTGCTCGCTGAACAACGGCTACCTGGGCATGGTGCGCCAGTGGCAGGAGATCGAGTACGACAACCGCTACTCGCACTCCTACATGACCGCGCTGCCCGACTTCGTGAAGCTGGCGGAGTCGTATGGCCACGTGGGCATGCGCGTCGAGAAGACGTCCGACGTCGAGCCGGCGCTGCGCGAGGCGTTCCGCCTGAAGGACCGTACCGTGTTCCTGGACTTCCAGACCGACCCCACGGAAAACGTGTGGCCGATGGTGCAGGCCGGCAAGGGTATCTCCGAAATGCTGCTCGGCGTGGAGGACCTGTAATGCGTCACATCATCTCGGTCCTGCTGGAAAACGAACCCGGCGCGCTGTCGCGCGTGGTGGGCCTGTTCTCGGCCCGTGGCTACAACATCGAGACGCTCACGGTGGCCCCCACCGAGGATGCGTCGCTGTCGCGGATGACCATCGTCACCACCGGCTCGGACGACGTGATCGAACAGATCACGAAGCACCTGAACCGGCTGGTGGAGGTGGTCAAGGTGGTGGACCTGACCGAAGGCGCGCACATCGAGCGCGAGCTGATGCTGGTCAAGGTCCGCGCGGTCGGCAAGGAGCGCGAGGAAATGAAGCGCACGGCCGACATCTTCCGTGGCCGCATCATCGACGTGACCGAAAAGACGTACACCATCGAGCTGACCGGCAACGGCGGCAAGCTGGATGCGTTCCTCGATGCCATCGACCGCACCGCGATCCTGGAAACCGTCCGCACGGGCGGCTCCGGCATCGGCCGCGGCGAGCGCATCCTGAAGGTCTGACCGGCGCCCCCGGCAACAGAGCACGGCCACAAGCCGACAGCAGTATCCCGAAGCAGCGCGGCGCCCGCACGCACCCGTGGGTCGCTGCGCCGCCACCCCAAATACGAAGATCTGAGAAATTGAAGGAACCATCATGAAAGTGTTTTACGACAAGGACGCCGACCTCTCCCTCATCAAGGGCAAGAATGTCACCATCATCGGTTACGGCTCGCAAGGCCACGCCCACGCGCTGAACCTGAAGGATTCGGGCGTGAACGTGACGGTGGGCCTGCGCAAGAGCGGCGCGTCGTGGAACAAGGCCGTCAACGCCGGCCTGCAGGTCAAGGAAGTGGCGGAGTCCGTGAAGGGCGCCGACGTGGTCATGATCCTGCTGCCGGACGAGCAGATCGCCGACGTGTACAAGAACGAAGTGCACGCCAACATCAAGGAAGGCGCCGCGCTGGCCTTTGCCCACGGCTTCAACGTGCACTACGGCGCCGTGATCCCGCGTGCCGACCTGGACGTGATCATGATCGCCCCGAAGGCCCCGGGCCACACCGTGCGCTCGACGTACTCGCAGGGTGGCGGCGTGCCGCACCTGATCGCCGTGCACCAGAACAAGTCCGGCGCCGCCCGTGACATCGCCCTGTCGTACGCCACCGCCAACGGCGGCGGCCGCGCCGGCATCATCGAGACCAACTTCCGCGAGGAAACCGAGACCGACCTGTTCGGCGAGCAGGCCGTGCTGTGCGGCGGTACCGTCGAGCTGATCAAGGCAGGCTTCGAGACGCTGGTGGAAGCCGGCTACGCGCCGGAAATGGCCTACTTCGAGTGCCTGCACGAACTGAAGCTGATCGTCGACCTGATCTACGAAGGCGGCATCGCCAACATGAACTACTCGATCTCGAACAACGCCGAGTATGGCGAATACGTCACCGGCCCGCGCGTCGTGACGGAAGAGACGAAGAAGGCCATGAAGCAGTGCCTGACCGACATCCAGACCGGCGAGTACGCCAAGAGCTTCCTGCTGGAAAACAAGGCCGGCGCCCCGACGCTGATCTCGCGCCGCCGCCTGACGGCCGAGCACCAGATCGAGGAAGTGGGTGCGAAGCTGCGCGCGATGATGCCGTGGATCGCCAAGAACAAGCTGGTCGACCAGTCGAAGAACTAAGCAGTACGGGCAGCGGCGGCGCGCCTGGCCAACCGGCCGGGCCTGCCGCGATTGCCACGGCCGCCCAGTCGGCCGCCGGTCTTATGCAATGCACGGGACATTTCGGCGGCGACTGGGCGGCTTTTTGTTATCCTTGTCGGACTTTTTCAGGCGCAGGCCTGATTTTTTCTTATATTTCGCTCCGACGGCCCCGCATGGCCTGCATGTGCAGCATCGTGCGCCGGGTTTGTCGACCTTACGCGACCAACAGAACAACGCTTGCATGAACTATCCTCATCCGCTGATCGCCCGTGAAGGCTGGCCGTTCCTGGCCGGCGCTTTCATCATCTCGCTGCTGGTGCATGTCAGCGCGGGTTTCTGGTGGGCGTTGCCGCTGTGGATCATCACGATTTTCGTGCTGCAGTTCTTCCGCGACCCGCCGCGCCCGATCCCGTCGGCGCCCAACGCCATCCTGGCGCCCGCCGACGGCCGCATCGTCGTGGTCGAGAAGACGCAGGACCCTTATGCCGGCCGCGAGGCGCTCAAGATCAGCGTGTTCATGAACGTGTTCAACGTGCACTCGAACCGCTCGTCGCTGGACGGCAAGGTAGAGAAGCTCGAATACTTCCCGGGCAAGTTCGTCAACGCGGACCTGGACAAGGCGTCGCTGGAGAACGAACGCAACGCGGTGGTGGTCCGCCGCGCGGCCGATGGCCAGCTGGTGACGCTGGTGCAGGTGGCCGGCCTGGTGGCGCGCCGCATTCTCTGCTACACCAAGGTGGGCGACACGCTGTCGCGCGGCCAGCGCTACGGTTTCATCCGCTTCGGCTCGCGCGTGGACGTGTACCTGCCCGTGGATGCCCGTCCGCGCGTGACGATCGGCGAGAAGGTGTCGGCCTCGTCGACCGTGCTCGCCGAGCTGGACGTGCAGCCCTGACGCCGGACCGGTCAGCGACAGGAGACCTGGCATGGGTGCCTTCAACCGACGCAACAAGCGCGTGAGCAGCGGCAATGTGACGCATCTGCGCCCGTTCCGCCACAACCAGCTTCGCAACGACGCCGGCTACGACGATGCCGACGAGCACGACATCGAGTACGTGCGTCCGCGCCGCCGCGGCATTTACCTGCTGCCGAACGCGTTCACCACGGCGGCACTGTTCGCGGGCTTTTTCGCGATCGTGCAGGCCATGAACATGCGCTTCGACGTGGCGGCCATCGCCATCTTCGCGGCCATGGTGCTCGATGGCATGGACGGCCGCGTGGCCCGCATCACCAACACCCAGAGCGCCTTCGGCGAGCAGTACGATTCGCTCTCGGACATGACGTCGTTCGGCGTGGCGCCGGCGCTGGTCATGTACGAGTGGATCCTGCACGACCTGGGCAAATGGGGCTGGATCGCGGCGTTCGTCTACTGCACGTGCGCCGCGCTGCGGCTGGCGCGCTTCAACGCGAACATCGGCGTGATCGACAAGCGGTTCTTCCAGGGCCTGCCGAGCCCGGCCGCGGCCGCGCTGGTGGCCGGCTTTGTCTGGCTGGCCATCGACAACAAGCTGCCGGTCAAGGAGTTGTGGATGCCGTGGGTGGCGTTCGCGATCACGCTCTATGCGGGGCTGTCGATGGTGTCCAATGCCCCGTTCTACAGCGGCAAGGCGCTCGATGTGCGCTACCGGGTGCCGTTCGGCATGATGGTGCTGGTCCTGGTGCTGTTCGTCATCGTGTCGTCCGATCCGCCCGTGGCGCTGTTTGGGCTGTTCGTCGCCTATGCGATCTCCGGCTATGTGCTGTGGGCCTGGCGGTCCATCCACGGGCAGCGGGGCAGCGTCGGCAAGTCGCGGCCAGCCGGCGGCGGCAGCGGCGATGGCAACGGCCATTGATCTCGTCTTGTGGAAGGGCGCCCTCGTGGCGCCCTTTGTTTTGCGCGCGTTGTAGTCCGTTACACCCACCCCAAGGAGAATGACATGGGCATGTTCGACTTCATCAAGGAAGCGGGAGAGAAGCTGTTCGGCAAGGGCGAGGCCAAGGCGGCCCAGGATGCGGCCACGGCCAATCCCGGCGCGGCCGACAAGGCCGAGGCGGCCAACCGGGCGGCCGGCGACGCGATCGAGGCGTACATCGCCCAGATGGGGCTCTCCGCCACCGGGCTGACCGTGACGGTGGATGGCTCGCGGGGCAAGGTGACCGTGTTCGGCGTGGCCCCGGACCAGGCCACGCGCGAGAAGATCATCCTGTGCTGCGGCAACGTCGAGGGCGTGGCGTCGGTGGAGGACAAGATGTCGGTCAACGTGGAGACCGACGCATCGCAGTGGCACACCGTGGTCAAGGGCGACACGCTTTGGGCGATTTCCCAGGCGGCGTACGGCAACGGCGCCGAGTACAACAAGATCTTCGAGGCCAACAAGCCGATGCTGACGCACCCGGACAAGATCTACCCGGGTCAGAAGCTGCGCATCCCGCCGAAATAGCCGGGTTGCCGCCGGTTGCGCGCCGCTGGCAAACCGGCTATAGTCGCCGACATGATTTCGCGCCAGATCCTAATCGCCCGCACCACCCTAGGTGGCCTACTAGGCCATCGGGTCGGGACGCGCGCGCGCTAAAGGGATCGACGGTTCGCCCCTAGCGCGGAAATCACAAGGATTTTTCAACGCCCCGGCCTGCATCCATGCACGCCGGGGCGTTTTGCATTCCGATCCGAATGCCCGGCGTGGTGAAGGCGGGCCAGCGGTACAGCACATAAGGCACAGCCCAGGAGCTCCACAAATGTCTGACAAACTCATCATTTTCGACACCACCTTGCGCGACGGCGAGCAGTCGCCCGGTGCGTCCATGACCCGCGAAGAGAAGATTCGCATCGCGCGTCAGCTGGAACGCCTGAAGGTCGATGTGATCGAGGCCGGCTTTGCGGCCAGCTCCAACGGCGATTTCGAGGCCATCCGCTCGATCGCCCAGGTCGTCAAGGATTCGACGATCTGCTCGCTGGCCCGCGCCAACGACAAGGACATCGCCCGCGCCGCCGAGGCCCTGAAGCCGGCCAACTCGTTCCGGATCCATACGTTCATCGCCACCTCGGCGCTGCACATGGAGAAGAAGCTCCGCATGACGCCGGACCAGGTCTACGAACAGGCCCGCCTGGCTGTGCGCTTTGCGCGGCAGTTCACCGACGACATCGAATTTTCGCCAGAGGACGGCAGCCGTTCGGATATGGACTTCCTGTGCCGCGTGCTGGAAGGCGTGATTGCCGAAGGCGCGACGACGATCAACCTGCCGGACACCGTCGGCTACGCCGTGCCGGAAGGCTATGCCGAGCTGATCCGCTCGGTGCGCGAGCGCATTCCGAACTCGGACAAGGCCGTCTGGTCCGTCCACTGCCATAACGACCTGGGCATGGCCGTGGCAAACTCGCTGGCCGCCGTGAAGCTGGGTGGTGCGCGCCAGATCGAATGCACGATCAACGGCCTGGGCGAGCGGGCCGGCAACACGAGCCTGGAAGAGGTGGTGATGGCCGTGAAGACGCGCCGTGACTACTTCAACATGGACGTCGGCATCGATACCACGCAGATCGTGCCGGCCTCGAAGCTCGTGTCGCAGGTGACCGGCTTCGTGGTGCAGCCGAACAAGGCCGTGGTGGGCGCCAACGCCTTCGCGCATGCCTCGGGCATCCACCAGGACGGCGTGCTCAAGGCGCGCGACACCTACGAGATCATGCGTGCGGAAGACGTGGGCTGGACGGCCAACAAGATTGTGCTGGGCAAGCTCTCGGGCCGCAACGCGTTCAAGCAGCGCCTGCAGGAGCTGGGCATCGAGCTGGAGAGCGAGGCCGAGATCAACGCCGCGTTCGCCCGCTTCAAGGAGCTGGCCGACCAGAAGGCCGAGATCTTCGACGAGGACATCATGGCCATCGTGTCCGACGAGGAGCAGGAGCACGCCAACGAACACTACCGCTTCGTGTCGCTGTCGCAGCGTTCGGAAACCGGCGAGCGCCCGCACGCCCGCGTGGTGTTCAACGCCGATGGCACCGAGCAGGTGGGCGAGGCCGAGGGCAATGGCCCGGTCGACGCCACGCTCCATGCCATCGAGGGCCGCGTGTCGAGCGGCGCCGAACTGGTGCTGTACTCGGTCAACGCGATCACGGCCGGCACCCAGGCTCAGGGCGAAGTGACCGTGCGGCTGTCGAAGGCCGGCCGCATCGTCAACGGCGTAGGCACCGACCCGGACATCGTGGCCGCCTCGGCCAAGGCCTACCTGGCCGCGCTGAACAAGCTGCACGACAAGGCCGTGCAGAAGATCAACCCGCAGATCTGACCCTTACCTGACCTGAATCCTGCGATGCGACGGCCGGCGCCCACGAAGCGCCAGCCGTCATGGACCGCCCGGCCCGTTGCGTATCCCGCATGGCCGGGCGGTTTGTCGTTTACCGCCGGTCGGGACGGTCGCGCAGCGGGTCGGGCGTGATCAGCGTCCGGCGCAGCACGCCGGCATCGTCGAACATGAAGTTGAACATCGAGTACCACTGGTCCTCGTGCAGGAAGCGGTAGCTCCAGGCTTCCTGGCGCAGGCGGGGGTAGTACTCGATGGGCTCGCGCGGCGCGCCGAAATGTTCGAGCACGTCCTTCTTGGTCCAGACGTTGACCTGCGACTTGTACAGCTCGGTCGTGGTCAGCATCTGGCGGAAATTGGTCAGGCGGCCGTCGCGGTCGAAGTCGGCGGCGTAGGAATATTCGCCCAGCGGCTGCTTGGAATAGAACCAGCGCGTGGTGCCGTCGTCCAGCCGGTAGACGTCTGTGGGCCTGCCGAAGGTGGCCTCCAAGGCGCTCTGCGGCTGGCCCACCAGCTTCAGGCCGGTGCTGACCGGCGCCAGGGCCGGGCCCAGGCTGGCACAGCCGGCGAGTGCGGCGGCGGCCAGCAGCGCCGCGGACATCCAGCGGCCGGCACGATATTTCGGGGAAAGCATCATTTTCTCGGTGAACGGCAGCGAAAGTGCGTTGATCGCCAGTGTAGCGGTGGCCGGCGGTCTGTGTGTACCATCGCGGCTTTCGCAGCGACTGGAATGACTGGAGTGGCAATGGGTGGGATCCGAATGAACCGCGTGCGGCGCTGGCTGGCTGTGGCGCTGTGCTGCGCGGCGACGGGCGCCATGGCGCAGCAGCCGTCGGGCGCGCCGATCCGGCTGGGCATGATCGACGGGCTGTCCGGTCCGTTCGCCAACGCGGGCGAGGCCGTGGTGCGCAACCTGCGGATCGCGGTGGAGCGGGTCAACGCGCGCGGCGGCGTCAAGCTGCCGGATGGCGCGCACCCGCTGGAACTGGTCACGTTCGACAGCAAGGGCAACGTCGACGAAAGCCTGATCCAGTTCCGCAGCGTGGTGGACAAGCGCATCCCGTTCGTCCTGCAGGGCAACAGCTCGGCCGTGGCCAGCGCGCTGGTGGCGGCGATCAACCGCCAGAACCAGCGCCAGCCGGACGCCCGCGTGCTGTTCCTGAACTACTCGGCCGTCGATCCGACGCTGACCAACGAGAATTGCAGTTTCTGGCATTTCCGGTTCGACGCCAGCGCCGACATGCGGATGCAGGCGCTGACCGAGGCCATCCGCGCCGAGCACGGCGTGCGCAAGGTCTACCTGATCGACCAGGACTACAGCTTCGGCCACCAGGTGGCGCGTTCGGCACGCGAGATGCTGGCGGCCAAGCGGCCGGACATCCAGATCGTCGGCGACGAATTCCATCCGATCGGCAAGATTAAGGATTTCGCGCCCTACGTGGCCAAGATCAAGGCCAGCGGCGCCGACGCCGTGGTCACGGGCAACTGGGGCAACGACCTGACGTTGATGATCAAGGCGGCCCGCGAGGGCGGCCTGAAGGCCCGGTTCTATACGTTCTACGGCAACGGCCTGGGCGCCCCGGCGGCGATGGGCGATGCCGGCGTGGGCCGGGTGCTGGCCGTGGCCGAATGGCACCCGAACGTGGGCGGCGCGGCGTCCGACGCGTTCTACCAGGCGTTTCGCACGCGCTACCCCGATCCGCGCGACGACTACGTGCACCTGCGCATGCAGATGATGGTCGAGATGCTGGCGCGCGCGATCGAGCAGGCCGGATCCACCGAGGCTGCCGCCGTGGCCTACGCGCTGGAGGACATGCGGTTCACCAACGGCTTCCACGAGGCCACGGTGCGCGCCGACGACCACCAGGTCCTGCAGCCGCTGTACGTGTCGGTGATGGCCCGGCAGGGCGGGGAGGTGCGCTTCGACAACGAAGGGTCGGGCTACGGGTTCCGCACCGTGAAGAAGCTCAAGACCGCCCAGACCACGCTGCCCACCACGTGCCGGATGGAGCGCCCGCCGCGCAATTGAGCGCTGCCGGCGCGCGGATTTCGCCGCGGGAAGGAATTCGGCTATAATGCGCGGCTGTCGTCCGTTGGCCCCCGGCCATGGGGCGGCAGATGCCAAGACAAGGCACGACGCAGGCGGCGCATTCCGCGCTGCAGCGATCGCAAGTGAAAGGAAATCATCATGGCAGTTGCCAATATCAACAAGTCCGAAGTCATCCAGAAGTTCGCCCGCGGTGCCAACGACACGGGTAGCCCCGAAGTCCAGGTCGCCCTGCTGACCACCCGCATCAACGAACTGACCCCGCACTTCAAGGCCAACATGAAGGATCACCACAGCCGCCGCGGTCTGCTGCGCATGGTGAGCCGTCGTCGCCGCCTGCTGGACTACCTCAAGGCCAGCGACGCCGACCGTTACCGCGCCCTGATCGAAGCCCTGGGCCTGCGCAAGTAAGGTCTGCGGATGGCAGCACGAGTCCTGCAAGCGTTGTTCGGGCACGACTTCCCGTGAGGCCGCGATGCCTGCGCCAGCACTGCTGGGGCAGGCATTTTGCTTTTCTGGTCCGGCGTTCGGTTGCCGGATCCAGCCGTTGATGTGATGTCTGTTTCACACTTGTTCCGGGCAACTGGCCCGGGCGCCGTTGCGCCACGCCGCGTGACGGAGTAAGTTACCTCGCTCTTTCTGTAGCTCTGACACACCGGAGCCGGCCTAGGAAACGGGGTTTTGTGTCATTCCATCGCGTGGCGCGCCTGTCGCCTCGCATCGCCCGGGAGCACCGGGCGATGGCGCGATGGAATGGCATAGCACTTCCCTGCGACTGCGGACCGGGAACCATCCGGCAGTTCGCCTGCCGCTGCGAGCGCAGGCGTCCGCCCGCCGAATCTGTTAACGGCGGGCAAGCATGAATCAAGGAACGCTCATGACCATGTTCAACAAGATCGTCAAGGAATTCCAGTGGGGCCAGCACACGGTCCGCATGGAAACCGGCGAAATCGCGCGCCAGGCATCCGGCGCCGTGATCGTCGACGTGGAAGACACCGTGGTGCTGGCCACCGTGGTGGCGGCCAAGAGCCCGAAGGCTGGCCAGGACTTCTTCCCGCTGACCGTCGACTACATCGAGAAGACCTACGCCGCAGGCAAGATCCCCGGTGGCTTCTTCAAGCGCGAAGGCCGTCCGTCGGAAAACGAGACGCTGACGTCGCGCCTGATCGACCGTCCGCTGCGTCCGCTCTTCCCGGAAGGCTTCTACAACGACGTGCAGGTGGTGATCCACGTGCTGTCGATCAACCCGGAAGTGCCGGCCGACATCCCGGCCCTGATCGCCTCGTCGGCCGCGCTGGCCGTGTCGGGCATCCCGTTCAGCGGCCCGGTGGGCGCCGCCCGCGTGGGTTACAAGGACGGCCAGTATCTGCTGAACCCGACCCGTTCGCAGATCGCCGCGTCGGACCTGGACCTCGTGGTCGCCGGTACCGAGCGTGCCGTGCTGATGGTGGAATCGGAAGCCAACCAGCTGTCGGAAGAAGTGATGCTGGGTGCCGTGGTCTACGGCCACGAGCAGATGCAGATCGCCATCAACGCGATCCACGACCTGGTCCGTGAAGGCGGCAAGCCGGAATGGGACTGGGCGCCGGCCGCCAGGAACGAGGCGCTGATCGCCAAGGTCAGCGAGATCGGCCTGCCGCTGCTGCAGGAAACGTATCAACTGCGCCAGAAGTCGGCCCGCAGCGCCAAGCTGAAGGAAGTCTACGCCACGGTGCAGGACAAGTTGGCCGAAGCCGGCGTGGAAGCCGACAAGGTGGAGGTGGGCAACGTCCTGTTCGACCTGGAAGCCAAGATCGTGCGTGGCCAGATCCTGGCCGGCGAGCCGCGTATCGACGGCCGCGACACGCGCACGGTGCGCCCGATCGAGATCCGCTCGTCGGTGCTGCCGCGCGCCCACGGTTCGTCGCTGTTCACGCGTGGCGAGACCCAGGCGCTGGCCGTGGCCACGCTGGGCACCAAGAGCGACGAGCAGATCATCGACGCACTGGCCGGCGAGTACCGCGACCGCTTCATGCTCCACTACAACATGCCCCCGTTCGCCACCGGCGAGACGGGCCGCGTGGGCAGCCCGAAGCGCCGTGAAATCGGCCACGGCCGCCTGGCCAAGCGCGCGCTGATCCCGGTGCTGCCGAAGGAAGACGAGTTCGCCTACACGATCCGCCTGGTCTCGGAAATCACCGAGTCGAACGGTTCGTCGTCGATGGCTTCGGTCTGCGGCGGCTGCCTGGCACTGATGGACGCCGGCGTTCCGGTCAAGGCGCACGTGGCCGGCGTGGCCATGGGCCTGATCCTGGAAGGCAACAAGTTTGCCGTGCTGACCGACATCCTGGGCGATGAGGATCACCTGGGCGACATGGACTTCAAGGTGGCCGGTACCGACACGGGTATCACGGCGCTGCAGATGGACATCAAGGTGCAGGGCATCACCAAGGAAATCATGCAGGTGGCGCTGGCGCAGGCCCGCGAAGGCCGCATGCACATCCTGGGCAAGATGCAGGAAGCGATGGGCCATGCCCGCACCGAGCTGTCGGCGCACGCGCCGCGCATGATCACGATGAAGATCCATCCGGACAAGATCCGCGAGGTGATCGGCAAGGGCGGCTCGACCATCCAGGCGCTGACCAAGGAAACGGGCACGACCATCGACATCCAGGAAGACGGCACGATCACGATCGCGTCGACGTCGACCGACGGCATGGCCGAGGCCAAGCGCCGCATCGAGGGCATCACCGCGGAAGCCGAAGTGGGCAAGATCTACGCCGGCACCGTGCTGAAGCTGCTGGACTTTGGCGCCATCGTGAACATCCTGCCGGGCAAGGACGGTCTGCTCCATATCTCGGAGATCGTCAACGAGCGCGTGAAGGACATCAAGGACTGGCTGAAGGAAGGCCAGCAGGTGCGCGTGAAGCTGATCCAGGCCGACGAGAAGGGTCGCCTGCGCCTGTCGCTGAAGGCGGCGCTGGCCGAAGAGGGCGGCAGCATCAGCCCGATCGTCCAGCAGGGCGACGCCCCCGCGTCGGCCTCGCCGGAGCAGCAGCAGTAAGCTGTAGCCCCTACAGGCAGTAACGGTAAAAGCGGCTGGCAATGTCCAGCCGCTTTTTTGTTTACACTGCCGGACAGTCTTCGATCCCCCTAGCGCGCCGCACACTGGCGCGCGGCGTCCCCCCATTAATGAGGAGTCATCATGAAAGCCATCGAGATCCGTGAATACGGCGGCCCTGAAGTCCTGCAGGAGACCCAGCGTCCCGATCCGGAACCGAAGGCCGGTGAGATCCTGATTCGTGTCGCGGCGGCGGGCATCAACCGTCCCGACGTGTTCCAGCGCACGGGCAACTATCCCGTGCCGCCGGGTGCTTCGGACCTGCCCGGCCTCGAAGTGGCCGGCGTGGTGGTGGGCGGCGACCTGTCGAACGCGGCCAACCGCTTCGGCCTCAAGGTGGGCGACCGGGTTTGTGCGCTGGTCCAGGGCGGTGGCTACGCGGAACTGTGTACCGCGCCGATCGAGCAATGCCTGCCGGTGCCCGAGGGGCTGAGCGACATCGAGGCGGCGGCGCTGCCCGAGACGTTTTTCACCGTCTGGAGCAATGTGTTCGACCGCGGCCAGCTCGGCAAGGGTCCGCGCGGGGCGGCGGAGACGCTGCTGATCCAGGGCGGGTCGAGCGGCATCGGCACCACGGCGATCCAGATCGCCAAGGCGATGGGCTTCAAGGTCTTCGTCACGGCCGGCAGCGACGACAAGTGCAAGGCGTGCGAAGAACTGGGCGCCGACCGGGCGATCAACTACAAGACGCAGGATTTCGCGGCCGAGGTGAAGGCGCTGACCGACGGCAAGGGCGTGGACGTGATTCTGGACATGGTGGCCGGCTCGTACCTGGCGCGCGAACTGTCTTGCATCGCCGACGACGGCCGGATCGTCATCATCGCGCTGCTGGGCGGCGCCAAGGCAGAGATCCCGCTGGGCGACATCCTGCGCCGGCGCATCACCATCACCGGGTCGACGCTGCGTCCGCGCCCGGCGTCGTTCAAGGGCGCCATCGCCCAGGCGCTGCACCAGAACGTCTGGCCGCTGCTGGCATCGGGCAAGATCAAGCCCGTGATCTACAAGGTGTTCCCGGCCGCGCAGGCCGCGGACGCGCACCGTCTGATGGAATCGAGCGAGCACACCGGCAAGATCGTGCTGACCTGGTAAGCCACGCGCGGGCGGCCCCGACTGCATCGGCAGCGATGCAATTGTGGGCCGCCGGCCACTGGCTGTCCGCAATTGACCGTCACGCGCTGGCGGCACCCCCTTGACCACGCTACAATAGCCGGTTTGATCGAGAGGGGACCCTTGTGAGACAAAAGCTGGTCATCGGCAACTGGAAGATGCATGGCAGTCTGGCGGCGAACGCCGGCCTGCTCGAGGCCATCAAGGCAGCGCCGGCCAAGGCGAAACTGGCTGTCTGCGCGCCGTTCCCCTATCTTGCCCAGTGCCAGTCGCTGCTCACCGGTTCCCAGGTCGCCTGGGGCGCCCAGGACACTTCGGCCGAGACGCGCGGTGCGTTCACCGGCGAGGTCGCCGCGCCGATGCTGGCCGAATTCGGCTGCGCCTACGTGCTGGTGGGACACTCCGAGCGCCGTACCTATCATGGCGAGACGGATGCCACCGTGGCCGCCAAGGCGCTGCGGGCGCTGGAATCGGGCATCGTGCCGGTGGTTTGCGTCGGCGAGACGCTGGCCGAGCGCGAGGCGGGCCAGACCGAGGCCGTGGTGGGTCGCCAGCTCCAGGCCGTGCTCGATGCGCTGTCTATTGAACAACTGGGTCGCATTGTCCTGGCCTATGAGCCCGTCTGGGCCATCGGCACCGGCAAGACCGCGACCAGCGAGCAGGCCCAGGCCGTGCACGCCGCGCTGCGCGCGCAGGTGGCCCGCAAGGACGCCGGCGTGGCCGGACGCGTGGCCATCCTGTACGGCGGCAGCGTCAAGCCGGACAATGCGGCTGAACTGTTTTCGATGTCCGATATCGACGGGGGGCTGATTGGCGGCGCCTCGCTGAAGGCGGATGATTTCCTCGCGATCGGCAACGCCTGAATGCCGGATGCGACTGTCTGATCAGGCAAGTACGAAACGAATCTAACGAAATGGCAATTTTCAAGACTCTGTTGGTCATTGTGCAGGTCCTGTCCGCGCTGGGCGTGATCGGCCTCGTCCTGCTGCAGCATGGCAAGGGCGCCGACGTCGGCGCGGCGTTCGGCTCCGGCGCATCGGGCAGCCTGTTCGGTGCCTCGGGCTCGGCGAACTTCCTGTCCCGCACGACGGCTGTGCTGGCGGCGCTGTTCTTTGCCTCGACGCTGGGCCTGACGTTGCTGGGCAACTACAAGCCCCTGGCTTCGGTGGGCGTCATGGGCGCGGCCCAGCAACCGCAGGCGGCGCCGGCTTCGGCCCCCGCAGCATCGGCCGCGGCAGCGTCTGCCGCTTCCGCGCCGGCTGCCCCGGCAGTGCCGAAGTAACGCGCCAGATCGGCGCAATAATCGAACAGTGTGTTAGCGGATTCCTGAGTTAATTTGCAGTTGTGCATTGAACAATTCGGGAATCATGAGTTAGAATGCAGGGCTTGAAACGATTCCCCAGCGCGGGGCAAAAGCGGGAGGAAAGACTTCTTCCGCCAAGCTTCGTAGGGCCTGAAAACCCGGCGCAAGGCAATATTGTTTCTCCCCCAGCCGACGTGGTGAAATTGGTAGACACGCTATCTTGAGGGGGTAGTGGCGAAAGCTGTGCGAGTTCGAGTCTCGCCGTCGGCACCAAACAATTGATCGGAAGTCATTGACGCATCCCTGTCATGCATGGGCTGCAGCATGGCTCTCCGGCAGTCCGCAAGGCGGCGCCGTAGCTAAGACGGGATGGCGCCTGGGGTGGGCAACAGGTCGCCGCTAGCTGGTGCTGTTGACAACATTCCAGATAAGGCTGGCCGTACCTTGACTCTCGAAGCCTACTTCCCCGTCCTCATCTTCATCCTGTTTGGCATCGTGCTCGGTGTGGCACTGATGTCGATCGGCAGGATTCTCGGTCCCAACAAGCCTGACGCAGCGAAGCTGTCGCCGTACGAGTGCGGCTTCGAAGCATTCGAGGACGCGCGCATGAAGTTCGACGTGCGCTACTACCTCATCGCCATCCTGTTTATCCTGTTCGATCTCGAAACTGCCTTCCTGTTTCCGTGGGGCGTTGCCCTCAAGGACATCGGCTGGCCGGGATTCATCGCCATGGGCGTGTTTCTGCTGGAATTCATCGTGGGCTTCGTCTACATCTGGAAAAAGGGCGCGCTCGATTGGGAGTGATGTGAAATGGCAATCGAAGGCGTTCTCAACGAAGGCTTTGTCACGACGACCGCTGACAAGCTGATCAACTGGACCCGTACGGGTTCCCTCTGGCCCATGACGTTCGGTCTGGCCTGCTGTGCCGTGGAAATGATGCACGCCGGCGCCGCGCGTTACGACATGGACCGCTTTGGCGTGATCTTCCGCCCGTCGCCGCGTCAGTCCGACGTGATGATCGTGGCCGGCACGCTGTGCAACAAGATGGCCCCCGCGCTGCGCAAGGTCTACGACCAGATGGCCGAGCCGCGCTGGGTGATCTCGATGGGCTCGTGCGCCAACGGCGGCGGCTACTACCACTACTCGTATTCGGTGGTGCGTGGCTGCGACCGCATCGTGCCGGTCGACATCTATGTTCCGGGCTGCCCGCCGACGGCGGAAGCGCTGATCTACGGCGTGATCCAGCTCCAGAACAAGATCAAGCGTACCAACACCATTGCGCGCAAGGGCTGACATGGCGAACCTCGATACCCTCAAGGCCGCCCTCGAGAAAGTACTGGGCAAGCGCGTGCAGAGCCTGATCGAGGCGACCGGCGAACTGACGCTGATCGTCAAGGCCGCCGACTACCTGGACGCCGCGCGCCTGCTGCGCGACGACCCCTCGCTGCATTTCGAGCAAGCGCTGGACCTCTGCGGCGTCGACTATTCCGACTATGCCGAAGGCACCTGGGATGGTCCCCGCTTTGCCGCCGTCACCCAGCTGCTGTCGATCAAGCACAACTGGCGCCTGCGCCTGCGCGTGTTCGCGCCGGACGACGACATGCCGGTCGTGCCGTCGCTGATCGACGTCTGGAACTCGGTGAACTGGTTCGAGCGCGAGGCGTTCGACTTCTACGGCATCGTGTTCGAAGGCCACCCGGACCTGCGCCGCATCCTGACCGACTACGGTTTCGTCGGCCATCCGTTCCGCAAGGACTTCCCGGTGTCGGGCTACGTGGAAATGCGCTACGACCCCGAGCAGAAGCGGGTCATCTACCAGCCGGTGACGATCGAGCCGCGCGAAATCACGCCGCGCGTGATTCGCGAGGAAAACTACGGCGGCACGAAGCACTGAGAACGGCGTCATGGCAGATATCAAGAACTACACCCTCAACTTCGGTCCCCAACACCCGGCGGCCCACGGCGTGCTGCGCCTGGTGCTGGAGCTGGACGGCGAAGTCATCCAGCGTGCCGATCCCCACATCGGCCTGCTGCACCGCGCCACCGAGAAGCTGGCCGAGCAGAAGAGCTGGATCCAGAGCGTTCCCTACATGGACCGTCTCGACTACGTGTCGATGATGTCCAACGAACACGCCTACGTGATGGCGATCGAGCGGCTGCTGGGCATCGAGGTGCCGATCCGCGCGCAGTACATCCGCGTGATGTTCGACGAGATCACCCGCCTGCTGAACCACCTGATGTGGATCGGCGCCCACGCGCTGGACGTGGGGGCGATGGCCGTGTTCCTGTACGCGTTCCGCGAGCGCGAGGACATGTTCGACATGTACGAGGCGGTGTCCGGCGCGCGCATGCACGCGGCGTACTACCGTCCGGGCGGCGTCTACCGCGACCTGCCGGACACGATGCCGCAGTATCGTGCGTCGAAGATCCACAACGAGCGCGCCATCAAGGTCATGAACGAGGCGCGTTCGGGCTCGCTGCTGGACTTCATCGAGGACTTCACGAACCGTTTTCCGACGTACGTGGATGAATATGAGACGCTGCTGACCGATAACCGTATCTGGAAGCAGCGCCTTGTGGACATCGGCGTGGTCACGCCGGAGCGTGCCCTGCAGCTTGGCTTCACCGGCCCGATGCTGCGTGGCTCGGGCATCGAGTGGGACCTGCGCAAGAAGCAGCCCTACGAGGTGTACGACCAGCTCGACTTCGATATCCCGGTGGGCACGGCCGGCGACTGCTACTCGCGCTATCTGGTGCGGGTAGAGGAAATGCGCCAGTCGAACCGCATCATCAAGCAGTGCATCGACTGGCTGCGCCGCAACCCGGGCCCGGTGATCACCGAGAACCACAAGGTGGCACCGCCGTCGCGCGTGGACATGAAGTCGAACATGGAAGAGCTGATCCACCACTTCAAGCTCTTCACCGAAGGCATCCACGTGCCGCCGGGCGAGGCGTATGCCGCGGTGGAGCACCCGAAGGGCGAGTTCGGCATCTACGCGATCTCGGACGGGGCGAACAAGCCGTATCGCCTGAAGATCCGCGCCCCGGGGTATGCCCACCTGGCCGCGCTGGACGAAATGGCCCGCGGCCACATGATTGCGGACGCGGTCACGATCATCGGTACGCAGGACATCGTGTTCGGCGAGATCGACCGCTAAGGGATACCGGCAGGCACGCGGTATCCCGTCACAGGCCGTTGTCCGGACGACGTTTCCGGGCGTGTTCGGCCGGCCCCGGCGGTAACGGTGGCGGCAGGCGATGCCTGCGACGGACCGGCAAGGAATGCGCTGGAGCATTCCGGGCCGGCGGAACATGGCAGCGACGGCTGCAAACCAGTGGAGCCGCGCGACAGTCGCGACGGCTCCGCCGTATTACTGCAATGACCATGCTATCAGCAGAAGCTCTCAAGGAAATCGATCGCGCGATCGCGAAGTATCCGGCCGACCAGAAGCAGTCGGCCGTGATGGCGGCCCTCGCCGTGGCACAGGGCGAGGTGGGCTGGGTTTCCCCCGAAGTCATGCAGTTCGTCGCCAGCTACCTGGAAATGCCGCCCGTGTGGGTGGAAGAGGTGGCCACGTTCTACAACATGTATGACACCAAGCCGGTGGGCAAGTACAAGCTCACCGTCTGCACCAACCTGCCGTGCGCGCTGTCGGGCGGCGAGCGGGCCGGCGAATACCTGAAGCGCAAGCTCGGGATCGACTACAACGAGACCACCGCCGACGGCTGCTTCACGCTGAAGGAAGGCGAGTGCATGGGCGCCTGCGGCGATGCACCGGTGATGATCGTCAACAACACCCGCATGTGCAGCTTCATGAGCGACCAGAAGCTCGACGCCCTGGTCGACGAGCTCAAGGCCGAAGCCGCCGCCAAGGGGGACAAGTAACATGACCTCTCTGCACGACCGTCACATCAAGCCGCTGATCCTGGCCGGCCTGGACGGCAAGAACTGGCACCTCGATGACTACGTCGCGCGCGGTGGCTACCAGCAACTGCGCCGCATCCTCGAGCAGAAGGTAACGCCCGAGCAGGTGATTGCCGACGTCAAGGCGTCGGGCCTGCGTGGCCGCGGCGGTGCGGGCTTTCCCACCGGCCTGAAGTGGAGCTTCATGCCGCGTTCGTTCCCGGGCCAGAAGTACCTGGTCTGCAATACGGACGAAGGCGAGCCGGGCACGTTCAAGGACCGCGACATCATCCGCTACAACCCCCATGCGCTGATCGAAGGCATGGCCATCGGGGCGTACGCGATGGGCATCACCGTGGGCTACAACTACATCCACGGCGAAATCTGGAACGAGTACAAGATCTTCGAGGAAGCCCTGGAAGAAGCGCGCCGCGCCGGTTTCCTGGGTGACAACATCCTGGGTTCGGGCTTCAGCTTCCAGCTCCACGCGCACCATGGCTACGGCGCCTACATCTGCGGCGAGGAAACCGCGCTGCTGGAGTCGCTGGAAGGCAAGAAGGGCCAGCCGCGCTTCAAGCCGCCGTTCCCGGCCAGCTTTGGCCTGTACGGCAAGCCGACCACGATCAACAACACCGAGACGTTCGCCGCGGTGCCGTTCCTGCTGGCCGTGGGCCCGGAGGAATACCTGAAGATGGGCAAGCCGAACAACGGCGGCACCAAGATTTTCTCGGTATCGGGCGACGTCGAGCGTCCGGGCAACTACGAAATCCCGCTGGGCACGCCGTTCTCCACGCTGCTGGAGCTGGCGGGCGGCATGCGCGGCGGCAAGGCGCTCAAGGCGGTGATCCCCGGCGGCTCGTCGGCCCCGGTGGTGCCGGCGGACCTGATGATGGCGTCGACCATGGATTACGACTCGATCGCCAAGGCCGGCTCGATGCTGGGCTCGGGCGCCGTGATCGTCATGGACGAGACGCGCTGCATGGTGCGGTCGCTGCTGCGCCTGTCGTATTTCTACTTTGAGGAATCGTGCGGCCAGTGCACGCCGTGCCGCGAAGGCACCGGCTGGCTCTATCGCATGGTGAATCGTATTGAACACGGAGAAGGCCGCCAGGAAGACCTGGACCTGCTCAACAACGTCGCGGAAAACATCATGGGTCGCACGATTTGCGCGCTCGGCGATGCCGCGGCGATGCCGGTACGCGGCATGCTCAAGCACTACTGGAAAGAGTTCGAGTATCACGTCGAACACAAGCAGTGCATGGTCCCGGCCCATTCCTGAAGCGTGGCAGAACATGGTTGAACTCGAGATCGACGGCAAGAAGGTGGAGGTTGCGGAAGGCAGCCTCGTCATGGAAGCAGCCCGCAAGCTGGGCACTTACATCCCGCACTTCTGCTACCACCGCAAACTGTCCATCGCGGCGAACTGCCGCATGTGCCTGGTCGAAGTGGAAAAGGCGCCCAAGGCGCTGCCCGCCTGCGCCACCCCGGTGACGCCCGGCATGAAGGTCTTCACGAACTCTGAAAAGGCCGTCAAGGCCCAGAAGTCCGTGATGGAATTCCTGCTGATCAACCACCCGCTCGACTGCCCGATCTGCGATCAGGGCGGCGAATGCCAGCTGCAGGATCTGGCGGTGGGCTACGGTGCATCGGAGTCGCGCTACAAGGAAGAAAAGCGCGTGGTGTTCCACAAGAACGTGGGCCCGCTGATCTCCATGGAGGAGATGACGCGCTGCATCCACTGCACCCGCTGCGTGCGCTTTGGCCAGGAAGTGGCCGGCGTGATGGAGCTGGGCATGCTGAACCGCGGCGAGCACTCGGAAATCACGACGTTCGTCGGCCAGACCGTGGATTCGGAGCTGTCCGGCAACATGATCGACCTGTGCCCGGTTGGCGCGCTGACCAGCAAGCCGTTCCGCTATTCGGCCCGTACGTGGGAACTGGCGCGCCGCAAGTCGGTGTCGCCGCACGACGGCGTGGGCGCCAACATCGTGGTCCAGACCAAGAACCAGCGCGTGATGCGCGTGGTGCCGCTGGAAAACGAGGATGTCAACGAGTGCTGGATCTCGGACAAGGACCGCTTCTCGTACGAAGGCGTGAACAGTGCCGACCGCGTGACCCGTCCGATGCTCAAGCAGGGCGGCCAGTGGATCGAAACCGACTGGCAGACCGCGCTGGAATACGTGGCGAACGGCCTGGCCGGCATCAAGCGCGAGCATGGCGCCGACCAGATCGCCGCCATCGCCAGCCCGCACAGCACGCTGGAAGAACTGTTCCTGCTGGGCAACCTGGTGCGTGGCCTGGGCAGCGACAACGTCGACTTCCGCCTACGCCAGACCGATTTCTCGGCGGCCCTCAAGGGTGCGCCGTGGCTGGGCATGCCGATTGCCGACGTGACCACGCTGCAACGGGCGCTGGTGATCGGTGCCTCGCTGCGCAAGGACCAGCCGCTGCTGGCGTCGCGCCTGCGCCAGGCTGTCAAGAAGGGTGCCCGCGTGGCCGTGATCGGCACCGGTGGTGAAGACCTGCTGATGCCGGTGGCTGCCCGTATCGACGTGGCCCCGTCGGGCTGGACCGCCGCACTGGCCGGTGTGGCCCGTGCCGTGGCCGCCGCCAAGGGCGTTGCCGCCCCGGCCGGCACCGATGGCTTCGATGGTGGCGATGCCGCCAAGGCCGTGGCCGACGCGCTGGTGTCGGGCGAGCGCCGTGCCGTGTTCCTGGGCAACGAGGCCGTGCGCCACCCGCAATTCTCGGCGCTGCACGCGCTGGCACAGTGGATCGCCACGGAAACAGGCGCCACGCTGGGCTTCCTGACCGAAGCCGCCAACACGGTCGGCGGCTACATCGCCGGCGCGCTGCCGCAGCAAGGCGGCGCCAACGCGCAGGCCATGTTCGACACGCCGCGCCGCGCCTACATCGTGCTGAACGCCGAAGTCGAATTCGATACCGCCGATGCGCGCAAGGCCCTGGCCGCGCTGCAGCAGGCCGGTACGGTGGTGGTGCTGTCGCCGTTCCGTTCGGAAGCGGCCATGCAGTACGCCGACGTGATCCTGCCGATCACGCCGTTCACCGAGACCGCCGGTACGTTCGTGAACGCCGAGGGCCGTGCCCAGAGCTTCAACGGCGTGGTCCGTGCGCTGGGCGAATCGCGTCCGGGCTGGAAGGTGCTGCGCGTGCTGGGCAACCTGCTCGACGTGCCAGGCTTCGACTTCGACACCGCCGAGTCCGTGCGCGATGCCGCGCTGGTCAAGCTGGCGCCGGAGCAGCTGAACAACGCCACCGATGCCCCGATCCGCGTGACGGCCGCTGCCGCCGGCGGTATCGAGCGCATCGCCGACGTGCCGATCTATCACGCCGACCCGATCGTGCGCCGTGCCGATTCGCTGCAGCTGACCGCCGCCGCGCGCCGCGCGATGACGGTGGGCCTGTCGCCCGAGCTGTTCGACAAGCTCGGCGTGCAGGCGGGCGATCCGGTGCGCGTGACGCAGGACGGTGCCAGCGTGGTGCTGCCCGCGGCGCTGGAAAAGACGCTGCCGGCCAACGCCGTGCGCGTGCCGGCCGCCACCGTGGCCGCCGCGACGCTGGGCCCGCTGTTCGGCAACGTCACCGTTGAGAAAGCCATCGACCTGTCGGCCGGCCAGAACGCCGCCGCGACGGCCACCGTATAAGAAGAGCGAGATAGCAACATGATCGATCTCATTACCTCGCAAGGCCAGGCCATCTTCGGCAGCGCTTGGACGCTGATCTGGATCCTGGTCCGTGCCGTGGTCATTGTGGTGCCGGTGCTGCTGTGCGTGGCCTACCTGATCCTGTGGGAGCGCAAGCTGATCGGCTGGATGCACGTCCGTATCGGCCCGAACCGCGTGGGTCCGCTGGGCCTGCTGCAGCCGATTGCCGACGTGCTGAAGCTGCTGCTCAAGGAAGTCATGTTCCCGTCGCAGGTGAACAAGGGCATGTACCTGGTGGCGCCGCTGATGGTGCTGATGCCGGCCGTGGCCGTGTGGGCCGTGATCCCGTTCCAGCCCGAAGTGGTGATGGCGGACGTGAACGCCGGCCTGCTGTACGTGATGGCCATCAGCTCGGTGGGCGTCTACGGCGTGATCCTGGCTGGCTGGGCTTCGAACTCGAAGTATGCGTTCATCGGCGCCATGCGCGCCGCCGCGCAGATGGTGTCGTACGAAATCGCCATGGGCTTCGCGCTGGTCACCGTGCTGATGGTGGCGGGCAGCCTGAACCTGTCGGCGATCGTGAACGGCCAGAACGTCGGCTACTTCGCGGACAAGGGCATCAACATCCTGTCGTGGAACTGGCTGCCGCTGCTGCCGATGTTCGCCGTGTACTTCATCTCGGGTGTGGCGGAAACGAACCGCCACCCGTTCGACGTGGTGGAAGGCGAATCGGAAATCGTGGCCGGCCACATGATCGAATACTCGGGCATGACGTTCGCGCTGTTCTTCCTGGCCGAATACATCAACATGATCATCATCTCGACGATGACCTCGTTGCTGTTCCTGGGAGGCTGGGCGCCGCCGTTCTCCAGCTTCATCACGAACGCGATCCCGGGCTTCTTCTGGCTGGTGATCAAGGTTTTCCTGCTGCTGTCGGTGTTCATCTGGATCCGCGCCTCGTTCCCGCGTTACCGCTATGACCAGATCATGCGTCTGGGCTGGAAGATCTTCATTCCGCTGACCGTGGCGTGGCTGATCATTGTGGCGATCTGGATCAAGTCGCCGTGGAACATCTGGCACTGAGAGGCCAGGCGATGGCGCGCCGCCCGAACGGGCAGGGCGCGCCGCGCGGAAATACTTAGGAAGCAATCGTCATGCTGCTCGCCATCAAGGACTTCTTCAACAGCCTGCTCCTGAAGGAACTCTTCAAGGGCATGGCACTGACCGGCCGTTATCTCTTCGCCCGGAAAGTGACCGTCCAGTTCCCCGAAGAGAAGACGCCGATGTCGCCGCGTTTCCGCGGCCTGCACGCGCTGCGCCGTTACCCCAACGGGGAAGAGCGCTGCATCGCCTGCAAGCTGTGCGAGGCGGTGTGCCCGGCGTTGGCCATCACGATCGAGTCCGACGTGCGTAACGACGGCACGCGCCGCACCACGCGCTACGACATCGACCTGACCAAGTGCATCTTCTGCGGCTTCTGCGAGGAAGCCTGCCCGGTGGACGCCATCGTCGAGACGCACATCTTCGAATACCACGGCGAAAAGCGCGGCGACCTGTACTTCACCAAGGACATGCTGCTGGCCGTGGGCGACCGCTACGAGCCGCAGATTGCCGCGGCCAAGGCTGCCGACGCGAAGTACCGCTGAGCGCAGCAAGCTGGACGGAAGCGGGGCACACGGTGCAGCGCTTCCGGCAACGAATTTGAAGTGGCCCCTCAGGGGCACGCAACCAAGAGAAGGATGCCGCGCCAGCGGCGGGCCGCCCCCGGGCAGCCTGCGGCAGCGCGGCCCAAAGAGGATCCGATAGGGACCATGGAACTCACGACAGCCATCTTCTATGCCTTTGCCCTGGTGCTGGTGCTTTCCGCACTGAAAGTCATCACGGCAAAGAACCCGGTGCACTCCGCACTGTTCCTCGTCCTGGCGTTCTTCACCGCCGCGGCGATCTGGATGATCCTGAAGGCCGAGTTCCTCGCCATCCTGCTGGTGCTGGTCTACGTGGGCGCCGTGATGGTGCTGTTCCTGTTCGTGGTGATGATGATCGACATCGACATCGAGCACCTGCGCCGCGACTTCTGGACCTACGTGCCAATGGCGTCGATCGTCGGTGCGCTGATCATCGCCGAAATGGCCATCGTGCTCGTGCGCAACTTCATCGGCACGACCAACGCGGTGCTGCCGCCGGGCGCGCAGGACCCGAACTACTCGAACACCCATGCGCTGGGCAAGCTGATCTACACGGACTACGTGTACGCCTTCGAAGTGGCGGGCGTGATCCTGCTGGTGGCGATCATCGCCGCCGTGGCGCTGACGCTGCGCCGCCGCAAGGACGTCAAGGCGCAGGACGTGGGCGCCCAGCTTCGCGTGCGCCGCGACGAGCGCGTGCGCATGGTGAAGATGCCGGCCGAGGGCCGGGCCCAAGCGGACGCAGCCTCCGCCAACAAGAACTAAGCCCGGAGAACCCGCTGTGTTGTCTCTCGCCCATTTTCTCGTCCTCGGTGCCATCCTGTTCGCGATCAGCATCGTCGGCATCTTCCTGAACCGCAAGAACGTCATCGTGCTGCTGATGGCGCTGGAACTGATGCTGCTTGCGGTGAACATCAATTTCGTCGCCTTCTCGCACTACATGGGCGACCTGGCCGGACAGGTTTTCGTTTTCTTCATCCTTACGGTGGCCGCCGCCGAGTCGGCAATCGGTCTGGCAATCCTGGTCGTGCTGTTCCGTAACCTGGACACGATCAACGTGGACGACATGGATACCCTCAAGGGCTGACATGACCGCTCACGACATGAACCAAGACTGCATCCCGACCGCACACCAATAAGCGTCCTATGGCAACCACGCTCAACCCCAACCTGCTGCTGGCCATCGCGCTGGCACCGCTCGCCGGTGCCGCGATAGCCGGTCTGTTCGGTACCAAGTTCTTCGGCACGTTTTCCTCGGAGTCGCGCGGCGGCCGGATCGTGGCCCATTCGGCGACGATTCTCGGCGTGGCCGTGTCGTTCGTCCTGTCGGTGATGGTGCTGCTCGACGTGATGCACGGCGCCGGCTACAACGGCACCGTGTACGAGTGGATGGCCATCGGCTCGCTGAAGATGGAAGTCGGCTTCCTGGTCGATTCGCTGACCGCGATGATGATGGTCGTGGTGACCTTCGTGTCGCTGATGGTGCATATCTACACCGTCGGCTACATGGAAGGGGACCCCGGCTACAACCGTTTCTTCGCCTACATCTCGCTTTTCACCTTTTCGATGCTGATGCTGGTGATGAGCAACAACTTCCTGCAGCTGTTCTTCGGCTGGGAAGCCGTGGGCCTGGTGTCGTACCTGCTGATCGGCTTCTGGTACACGCGCCCGACCGCGATCTTCGCGAACCTGAAGGCGTTCCTGGTCAACCGCGTCGGCGACTTCGGCTTCATCCTCGGTATCGGCCTGCTGCTGGCCTACAGCGGCAGCATGAACTACACCGACGTGTTCGCGCAGCGCGAGCAACTGGCAACCGTGATCTTCCCGGGCACCGACTGGCTGATGATCACCGTGGCGTGCATCTGCCTGTTCATCGGCGCGATGGGCAAGTCGGCGCAGTTCCCGCTGCACGTGTGGCTGCCTGACTCGATGGAAGGCCCGACCCCGATCTCGGCGCTGATCCACGCGGCCACGATGGTGACCGCCGGCATCTTCATGGTGTCGCGCATGTCGCCGCTGTTCGAGCTGTCGGACACCGCGCTGTCGTTCGTGCTGGTCATCGGCGCGATCACCGCGCTGTTCATGGGCTTCCTGGGCATCATCCAGAACGACATCAAGCGCGTGGTGGCCTATTCCACGCTGTCGCAACTCGGCTACATGACCGTGGCGCTGGGCGCTTCGGCCTACTCGGTGGCCGTGTTCCACCTGATGACGCACGCGTTCTTCAAGGCGCTGCTGTTCCTGGGTGCCGGCTCGGTCATCATCGGCATGCACCACGACCAGGACATCCGCAACATGGGCGGCCTGCGCAAGTACATGCCGATCACGTGGATCACGTCGCTGGTGGGTTCGCTGGCGCTGATCGGCACGCCGTTCTTCTCGGGCTTCTATTCGAAGGACTCGATCATCGAGGCCGTGGCCGAGTCGCACCTGGCCGGTTCGGGCTTCGCGTACTTCGCGGTACTGGCCGGCGTGTTCGTGACCGCGTTCTACTCGTTCCGCATGTACTTCCTGGTGTTCCACGGTGAGGAGCGCTTCGGCAAGGCCCATGCGCACGACCACCATGACGACCATCACGAAGAGGAAGACGGCCACGACGAGCATCATCACGGCCTGGCGCCCGGCCAGAAGCCGCACGAGTCGCCGTGGGTGGTGACGCTGCCGCTGGTGCTGCTGGCGATCCCGTCGGTCGTGATCGGCGCCATCGCCATCGAGCCGATGCTGTTTGGCGACTTCTTCAAGCATGGCCTGGCCTTCAAGGACGTGATCTTCGTCGGCGAGAACCACCACGCCATGGAAGAGCTGAAGCAAGCGTTCCACGGCTGGGTGCCGATGGCGATCCACTCGCTGACGACGCCGGTGCTGTGGCTGGCCATCGCGGGCGTGGTGCTGTCGTGGTTCTTCTACATGAAGCGCCCGGACATCCCCGAAGCCATCAAGCAACGCTTCTCGGGCCTCTACAAGCTGCTGGACAACAAGTACTACATGGATGCGATCAACCAGGCGGTGTTCGCCCGCGGTGCGCGCATGCTGGGTACGGGTCTGTGGAAGGGCGGCGACCAGAGCTTCATCGACGGCCTGTTCGTCAACGGTTCGGCCCGCGTGGTGGCGTCGTTCGCCGCGGCCAGCCGCTACCTGCAGTCCGGCTACATCTACCATTACGCTTTCGCGATGATCATCGGCATGTTGGTGCTTTTGACGCTGACGATCACTGGCGTGATAGGCACCAAGTGATAGGCACCGAGTAAGGAAAACAAACAAATGGTTCTGTCTCTCGCAATCTGGCTGCCTATCTTCTTCGGCCTGCTGGTATTGATGTTCGGCTCCGACAACAGCAAGGGCTTCGTGCGCTGGATGTCGCTGTTCGGCGCCATCGCCAGCTTCGTCGTGACGTTGCCGCTGGTCTTCCATTTCGATACGTCGACGGCTGCCATGCAGTTCGTCGTACAGGCGCCGTGGATCGAGCGCTTCAACATCGCCTACCACCTGGGCGTCGATGGCATCTCGATGTGGTTCGTGGTGCTGACCGCGTTCATCACCGTGATCGTCGTGATCTCGGCCTGGGAAGTGATCACCGAGCGCGTGGCCGAGTACATGGCGGCGTTCCTGATCCTGTCGGGCCTGATGGTCGGCGTGTTCTGCGCGCTGGACGGCATGCTGTTCTACGTGTTCTTCGAGGCCACGCTGATCCCGATGTACATCATCATCGGTGTCTGGGGCGGCCCGAACCGCGTGTACGCCGCGTTCAAGTTCTTCCTGTACACGCTGCTGGGCTCGCTGCTGACGCTGGTTGCGCTGCTGTACCTGTACAACAAGACCGGTACCTTCGACATCCAGTCCTGGCACCAGGCCAAGCTGACGTTCGAAGAGCAGATCGCGATCTTCGTGGCGTTCTTCATGGCGTTCGCCGTGAAGGTGCCGATGTGGCCGGTGCACACCTGGCTGCCGGACGCCCACGTGGAAGCACCGACCGGCGGCTCCGTAGTGCTGGCCGCGATCATGCTGAAGCTGGGCGCCTACGGTTTCCTGCGTTTCTCGCTGCCGATCGCGCCGGACGCCAGCCACTACATGGCTCCGTTCATCATCACGATCTCGCTGGTCGCGGTGATCTACATCGGCCTCGTGGCGCTGGTGCAGTCCGACATGAAGAAGCTGGTGGCGTATTCGTCGATCGCCCACATGGGTTTCGTCACGCTGGGCTTCTTCATCTTCAATGACCTCGGCGTCGAGGGCGGCATCATCCAGATGATCTCGCACGGCTTCGTGTCGGGCGCGATGTTCCTGGGCATCGGCGTGCTGTACGACCGTGTGCACTCGCGCCAGATTGCCGACTACGGCGGCGTGGTGAACGTGATGCCGAAGTTCGCCGCGTTCTCGGTGTTCTTCGCCATGGCCAACTGCGGCCTGCCGGCCACGTCGGGCTTCGTCGGCGAGTTCATGGTCATCCTGGCGTCGGTCAAGTTCAACTTCTGGATCGGCCTGCTGGCCGCCACCGCCCTGATCCTGGGCGCGGCTTACTCGCTGTGGATGGTCAAGCGCGTGATCTTCGGCGAGATCGTGCACCAGCACGTGCGCGAACTGGTGGACCTGAACAAGCGGGAATTCCTGATGTTCGGCCTGCTGGCCATCCTGACGCTGTACATGGGCCTGTACCCGAAACCCTTCACCGACGTGATGCACGCCTCGGTGGTGAACCTGCTGTCCCACGTGGCACAGTCCAAGCTGTAAGCGGGGGAGAGAAATATCATGCAATCGTCCTCTAGCCTGGCCCCGGTGGCGCCAATCATCTTCCTGGCGATCGCCATTGCGGCGATCAACTGGATCGACCTCGCGCGCGGCAAGGGCCGCACCAGCGTGGCCTACCCGCTCTCGCTGCTGACCACGCTGGTCCTGACCGTCTGGTTCGCGATCGATGCGGCCAACGGCCAGACGCACTACGCGTTCGCCAACCTGGTGGTCATCGACCCGATGGCCAACGTGCTGTCGGCGTTCTGCGCGCTGGGCATGTTCCTGACGCTGATCTACACGCGCACCTACCTGGGCAACCGGGACATGAACGCGGGCGAGTTCTACATGCTCGCGCTGTTCACGCTGGGCGGCCAGCTCGTGATGATCACCGGCAACAACTTCCTGACCCTGTACCTGGGCCTGGAACTGCTGTCGCTGTCGTCATACGCGCTGGTGGCGCTGCGCCGCGATTCGCGCGTGACGTCGGAATCGGCCATCAAGTACTTCGTGCTGGGCGCGCTGGCGTCGGGCTTCCTGCTGTACGGCATGTCGATGATGTACGGCGCCACCGGTTCGCTGAACCTGGGCGAAGTCTTCCGCGTGGTGGAGTCGGGCCGCGTCAACACGACGATGCTGGCCTTTGGCGTGGTGTTCATCGTGGCCGGCGTGTCGTTCAAGCTGGGCGCCGCTCCGTTCCACATGTGGATCCCGGACATCTACCAGGGTTCGCCGACCGCGGTGACGCTGCTGATCGCAGCCGGCCCGAAGGTTGCCGCATTCGCGCTGATCATGCGCCTGCTGGTGGAAGGGCTGCTGCCGCTGGCGTCGGACTGGCAGGTGATGCTGGTGGGCCTGTCGATCGTGTCGCTGGTGATCGGCAACCTGACCGCCATCGTCCAGACCAACCTGAAGCGGATGCTGGCGTACTCGACGATCTCGCACATGGGCTTCATCCTGCTGGGCATGCTGTCCGGCGTGGTGGCCAGCAAGGCCGATGGCGCCGCCAATGCGTACAGCGCGTCGATGTTCTACTCGATCACGTACATGCTGACCACGCTCGGCACGTTCGGCCTGATCCTGATCCGCACGCGCAAGGGCTTCGAAGCCGAGACGCTGGACGACCTGAAGGGCATGTCGCGCCGCCATCCGTGGTTCGCCTTCCTGATGCTGGTGATGATGTTCTCGATGGCCGGCATCCCGCCGACCGTCGGCTTCTACGCCAAGCTGGCCGTGCTGTCGGCCGTGGTGAAGGCCGGCATGAGCTGGCTGGCCATCCTGGCCGTGGTGTTCTCGCTGATCGGCGCGTTCTACTACCTGCGCATCGTCAAGCTGATGTACTTCGATGCCCCGGCTGGCGAAGAGCCGCTGGAAGCGTCGGCGGGCCTGCGCTCGGTGCTGAGCCTGAACGGCCTGGCGGTGATCCTGCTGGGTATCTTCCCGGCCGCGCTGATGAACCTGTGCTACCAGGCCATCCGCGCGACGCTGGCGTCGTAACGTAACAAGGTGGCGCGATGAGTTCCTCGGCGGGCGGTTGGTTTGTCATTCTGCTGGCACTGGTATGTGCCAACCTGCCGTTCGTCAACCAGCGCCTGTTCGCGGCGGTGGGGCTCAGGTGGGCCCGCAAGCCGCTGTGGCTGCGCCTGGTGGAACTCGTCGTCTGGTACGCGGTGGCTGGCGCCGCCGGCTTTGCGGTGGAATCGGGCCTTGGCAACGTGTTCCCGCAGGGCTGGCAGTTCTACGCCATCACGGCCTGCATGATGCTGGTGTTCGCCTTCCCGGGCTTCACCTGGCAATACCTGGTCAAACATCGCACGGCCTGAGGGCTTGCCTGCTCCGGCCCGTGCCACCCCCGGAGCGTTCATGACCGACAAGACTTCCGTACCCGCGTCCGACGACGCGGACACTCATCTCCGCGAAACGCCGGTTGCCTCGGCGACCCTCCACCGCGGCAAGTTCCTTACGCTCAAGCAGGACATCGTGCGGCTGCCCGACGGCAAGCAGACCGGGCGCGAGTACGTGCTGCATCCGGGCGCGGTCATGATGATTCCGCTGTTCGACGACGGCTCCGTGTTGATGGAGCGCCAGTTCCGCTATCCGGTGGGCGAGGTCATGCTCGAATTCCCGGCCGGCAAGCTCGATCCGCAAGAGGGCGCGCAGCGCTGCGGCGAGCGCGAGCTGCTGGAGGAGACCGGCTACACCGCCAGGCGATGGGACTACCTGACGCGTATCCATCCAGTGATTTCCTACTCGACCGAGTTCATCGACCTGTTCCTGGCCCGCGACCTGACGGCCGGCGCGTCGAAGCTCGACGACGGCGAATTCCTGGAAACCTTCATCACGCCGGTGGGGCAGGTGATCGACTGGGTGCGCCAGGGCCGCATCACCGACGTCAAGACGATCATCGGCGCGTTCTGGCTCGAAAAGATTGTCTCGGGCACGTGGCAGCCGGGCGAGCAGTCCGAGCCGCCGTTCCCGGCGAAGCGCGCGGCCGACTGACTGGTTGCCGGCTTCGGCCGTGACAGTTGCTGTCCGGGCAGTGTCACGTTGAAACAGGAATTTTATGTTCCTAGCATAGGGATGGCCTGCGGGTGCAATGCCTGCAGACCGGTGCGCGCCGCCGCCGTCGGCGCGGCGCATCCAAGGAGCCCCCTATGCTGATCCGGACCGTTTCCCAGATTGCCCGGCTGGTCGCGCTTGCCGTTGCCATGCTCGTCCTGGTGGTGCCGGCATCGGCACGTGCCCAGCCCTCCGACTACGCGCAGACCGACGCGCCGATCATCCTGGTCCACGGCGGGCTCGGCACCTCGCAGTATCTTGGGCTGGCCGACTACTTCTACGGCATTCCGGACGACCTGCGCAGCCACGGCGCGGAAGTCTTCGTGGTGCACCTCAGTGCCGTGAACGGCGAAGGGCCTGACCGGCGCGGCGGGCAGCTCGTCCAGTGGATGCAGGATTTCATGGTGGTCAACGGCCCCAGCCGGTTCAACCTCATCGGCCACAGCATGGGTGGGCTGAGTTCGCGCTATGCGGCCACGGTACTGCCAGAAAACGTGGTTTCCGTGACGACCATTGGCACGCCGCACAAGGGCATGGAACTGTTCGACTTCACGGGCGAGCAGCCCGTGCCCGTCCAACTGGCGCTCATCGCGGCATTGAACCTGATGGGATACGCCATTGGGGTGACGTCGGGTCAGCCGCTACCGCAGGATGCGGCAGCGTTGCAGCAGCAACTGTCGACCGAGGGCTCCGCCGCCTACAACGCCATGTATCCCAGCGCCGGCCTGCCCGCAGATTGCACCGGGCCCACCGCCGAGGTGGACGTTCGCAACGGCGAGACCCAGCTGCTGTATTCCTGGACCGGCAATGCGTCCGCCACCAACGTGCTCGATCCGTCGGACCTCGTGTTCGTGCCGGTGGGCCTGCTGATCGAGTCGCGCAATGGCGGCAGCCACGACGGGTTCGTCTCGGTGTGCAGCGCCCGGTTCGGCAAGGAGCTCGGCATCTACGACTGGAACCACTTCGATGAAGTGAACCAGATCCTCGGGCTGCGGGGGCTCTGGTCAGCGGATCCCGTGGCCGTGATCCGGCAGCACGCCAACCGCCTGAAGCTGGCCGGCCTGTGAACCGGTCCGGGCTGAGATGGGCTGCCGGTGCGGTAGGGCTTGCCGCAGCCATCGCCATCGCGGCCTTCTACCGTGCCGATGAGATCACGCGTGGCGACGCCGCACCCTCGACAGGCGCCGGTGTCGGGGTGCCGGCAAGGATCGAGGCGGCCGGCAACGTCCCTGATCGCGGTGCCGAAGCGGCGCGCGATGACACCGTTGCCCCGGATGGGCTCCACACCGATGCGAAGGGACGGTTGCGCGTCACGCGCCAGACCCGGGACCTGTTCGAATACTTTCTGGCCAGCGCGCCCAGGGCCAACCGGGAGCGCCAGATTGCCCTGTTGACTGCCCACATCAACAAGACGCTGGGCGCCGCCGCACCGGTCGCGCGCAACGAGGCGCTGGACCTCGCCAGACGTTTCGTGTCCTACATGGACGCTCACGACGCCATGCTGCGGACGTATGGATTTGCCCGCAATGCCAACCTGGCCGATACCGCCGAGCTGCCGCGCATCGCGGAATTCCTGCGCAAGCGATCCGATCTGCGGCGGCAGCATCTGGGTGCCAATGTTGCGCGGCTCTGGTACGGCGACGAGGAAGATCGCGAGCAACAGTTGCTCGCCCGGCTACGGTCGGGGCAGGGCGCCCCGGAGCCGGCGCCGGTGCCCCGGGCGCAGGCGCTGACCCAGCAGTTGCAGGACCTGCGCGCCAAGGGGGCGAGCCCCGAGGCATTGCGCGAATTCCTGCGCGCCAATGTCGGCGAGGACGCCGTGCAACGGTTCGACGCCCAGCGCCGCGCCGATGCCGCATGGGCCGCCAAGTACGCGAGCTACCGCGCCGACGTGGCCGCGGTTGCCAGCCACGGCGGGCTCGATGCCGACGAAGTCCGCCGCCAGTCGGACGCCATCCGGACGCGGCACTTTCCCGATGCCCGGGACGCGGCACGCGCCGCGATGCTCGACGGGCAACCGCCCCCGGCACCCCGCGCCCCATAGCATCCGCCGGGCGCCGTCAAATCCGACGCCAATCCTGTAAGCTTGCTTCCCCGCCGGTCGGGGTTTTCCCTCGGTCCGGCGCGGCCTGGCTACGCCGCCACGGCAATTGTGTTTTGCGCGTATCCTGCCAGGTGGAAAACGGTCCGAAAAAAATTAGCACGACCGTTCACAAAATTTCGATTCACGGCTAACATTGCCCGACGGGCTGGAAAGATCATGAAGGTGCTCGACCTGCGCTGTGCGCAAGACCATCGATTCGAGGGCTGGTTTGCCTCGGCGGAAGACGCGCAGTCGCAGATGTCACGCAACCTCGTCCAATGCCCGGTCTGTGGCGACCATGCGGTCAGCCGCCTGCCCAGCGCGCCGCGCCTGAATCTTTCGGGTGCCACCGCCAGGCCGGCGCCGACGCAGGCCCGCGCGGAACCAGGCAACGCCGAGGCGCAGCAGTTGATGCAGGCGCTGCAGGCGCGCTACCTGAAGGCCGTGCGGCAGGTGCTGGCGCAGACCGAGGACGTGGGCGAGCGCTTCGTCGAGGAAGCGCGGCGCATGCATTACGAGGAGGCGCCCGAACGCGGCATCCGCGGTTCGGCCACCCCCGAGGACGTGCAGGCGCTGGCCGAAGAGGGCATCGACACCTTTCCGCTCATCGTGCCGGACGCCTTGAAGCAGACGGCCCACTGAACAAGCATCCTGTGCCCGGTTTTTCCGCGCAGCGATGCGCAGGGAAAACAATCGGCCGGCGCCCGCCGGCACCACCAATGGAGACGGGCATGGATCTCAACTACTCGGCGGCCGACAACGCCTTCCGTCAGGAAGTGCGTAGCTGGCTCGAAGCCAACCTGCCGGCGGATATCCGCGACAAGGTTCTCAATCACCGCCGTCCCAACCGCGACGACCTCGTGCGCTGGCACAAGACGCTGGCCGGCAAGGGCTGGTCGGCGCCGCACTGGCCGGTGGAATTCGGCGGCACGGGCTGGAACGCCACGCAGCGCCATATCTGGGACGAGGAAAACGCCCGCGTCGGCGCGCCCGGCGTGCTGCCGTTCGGCGTGGCCATGGTGGCGCCGGTGATCATGAAGTACGGCAATGCCGAGCAGAAGTCGTACTACCTGCCGCGTATCCTCGACTGCACCGACTGGTGGTGCCAGGGCTATTCCGAGCCGGGCTCGGGCTCCGACCTGGCGTCGCTGAAAACGCGCGCCGAACTGACGCCGGACGGCAAGCACTACATCGTGAACGGCCAGAAGACGTGGACCACGCTGGGCCAGCACGCCGACATGATCTTCTGCCTGGTGCGCACCGATCCGGAAGCCAAGAAGCAGGAAGGCATCTCGTTCCTGCTGATCGACATGAAGACGCCGGGCATCACCGTGCGGCCGATCATCATGCTCGACGAAGAGCACGAGGTAAACGAGGTCTTCTTCGACAACGTGAAGGTGCCGGTGGAAAACCGCGTTGGCGAGGAAAACCGCGGCTGGACCTACGCCAAGTACCTGCTGGGCCACGAGCGGACCGGCATTGCCCGCGTGGGCGCGTCCAAGCGCGAGCTGGGCTTCCTGAAGCGCGTGGCGCGCCAGCAGCAGAAGAACGGCCAGCCGCTGCTGGAGGACCCGGTGTTCGGCGCCAAGGTGGCCGCGCTGGAGATCGAGCTGATGGCGCTGGAGATCACCGTGCTGCGCGTGGTGTCGAGCGAGGCGGCCGGCAAGGGCCCCGGCCCCGAGGCATCGATGCTCAAGATCAAGGGCACCGAGATCCAGCAGATGCTCACCGAACTGATGGTGGAGGCCGTGGGCCCGTACGCGCAGCCGTTCGACACGCCGTACCTGGAGTGCGAGACCGAGCACGCCGTGACCGGCTACGACGACGCCGCGCCGCTGGCCGCGCACTACTTCAACTACCGCAAGACGTCGATCTACGGTGGTTCCAACGAAATCCAAAAGAACATCATCAGCCAGATGATTCTGGGGCTGTGAGGAGACACGCGACATGAACTTCAATCTCAGCGACGAACAGAAGCAACTGTCCGATGCCATCCGCCGCTTCGTCGAGAAAAGCTACGACTTCGAATCGCGCAAGAAGAACATCAAGACCGATGCCGGCTTTGGCGAGCAGGCTTGGGGCGCCCTGGTGGAACTGGGCCTGACGGCGCTGCCGGTGCCGGAAGCGCAGGGCGGGTTCTCGGGCACGGCCGTCGACATGATGGTGGTGCAGGAACAACTGGGCCGTGGCCTGGTGGTCGAGCCGTACTTTGCCACCGTGGTGGCCACGCAGGCACTGAAGCTGGCCGGCGGGCAGGACGCGCTGCTGGAACAGGTGGCCGGCGGTGAAGTGAAGCTGGCCACGGCGTTCAACGAGCCGCAGGCGCGCTACGAGCTGCACAACGTGACCGTGACGGCCAAGGGCGGCAAGCTCAACGGCCGCAAGGTCGTGGTGATCCACGGCGCGCAAGCTGACAAGCTGGTGGTGTCGGCCCGTACGGCCGGCGGCCAGTCTGACCGCGATGGCATCTCGCTGTTCCTGGTCGACACGCTGGGCGCGGGCGTCAGCGTCAAGGACTACCGCACGATCGACAACCTGCGCGCGGCCGACGTGACGTTCACCGACGCCCCCGCCACGCTGCTGGGCGCCGAAGGCAAGGGCTGGGACGTGCTGGAGGCCACGGCCGACTATGCCGCCGTGCTGCTCTGCGCCGAGGCCGTTGGCGTGATGGATACGCTGAACGCCGCCACGCTCGAATACGCCAAGACGCGCCAGCAGTTTGGCGTGCCCATCGCCCGCTTCCAGGCGCTGCAGCACCGCATGGTCGAGATGTTCATCCATGCCGAGCAGTCGCGCTCGATCACGCTGCTGGCCGCGGCGCGCTTCGAGGAGGCGTCGCCCGAGGAGCGCCGCCGCTACGTGTCCGCCGCCAAGGCGCGCGTGGGCCAGGCGGCCCGCTCGGTCGGCCAGGAGGCGGTGCAGATCCACGGCGGCATGGGCGTGACCGACGAACTGCCGGCCGCGCACATGTTCAAGCGGCTGACGCTGATCAACACGACCTTCGGCGACGTGGACCACCACCTGGGACGCTTTGCCAGCCAGCCCGGCTTCCAGGAAGCCGCCTGACCGCATCGATTGACCCGAACCGCGCCGGCCACCCCGAGCGCGGTTTTTTGCTTTGGAGCCCCCGATGTCCAGCAAGATGTATTTCGAAGACTACGTCGTCGGCAGCGAGATCCCGCTCGGCAGCTACCACGTGACCGAAGAGGAAATCGTCGCGTTCGCCAGGCAGTACGACCCCCAGCCGTTCCACATCGACAAGGCCGCCGCCGAGCAGAGCATCTACGGCGGGCTGATCTCCAGCGGCTGGATGACCTGCGGCATCATCATGCGGCTGCTGGTACAGTCGATGGGCGACCGCTCCACCAGCATGGGCTCGCCCGGCGTGGACGAAGTCCGCTGGATCAAGCCGGTCTATGCCGGCGACACGCTGACCGCGTCGCTCAAGATCCTGGACGCCCGGCCGTCCAGCTCCAAGCCTGACCGGGGCGTGGTGATGACCCAGTGGGTCGGCACGAACCAGAAGGGCGAGGTGGTCTGCACGGTCAAGGGCATGGGTATGTACAAGCGGCGCCCGGCGTAAGGCAACGGCCGGCAGCAGGACATCCGGCCGACAGGAACACAGCACCACAGGAACACAGCACCACAGCAGCACCTACCACAGCACGACAGGAGACAACGCATATGCGCACCATCGCATCGCTGGAAGAACTGGAATCCCTCCAGGGCCAGGAAGTGGCCGTCAGCGACTGGTTCGAGATCACCCAGCAGCAGGTGAACCTGTTCGCCGAGGCGACCGGCGACCACCAGTGGATCCACGTGGACGTCGAGCGGGCCCGGCGCGAGTCGCCGTTCGGCGCCCCGGTGGCGCACGGCTTCCTGACGCTGTCGCTGCTGCCGCAGTTCATGCACAGTGCCATCCACATGGAAGGCGTCAAGATGGGCGTCAACTATGGCCTGAACCGGGTGCGATTCACCGCCCCGGTGCCGGTGGGCAGCCGCCTGCGCGCACGCGTGAAACTGCTCAAGGTGGAGCGGCTGGACCCGGCGCCCAACGGGCTGGTTGGGGCGCAGTCCACCTGGGAGGTCACGGTCGAGCGGGAAGGCAGCGACCGGCCGGTCTGCGTGGCAGAATCGATCACCCGCCGCTACTCCTGAGCGCGCCGTCAGCGCAGCGCCAGCGGGGCCGCTAGAACGCGGCCCTTTTCTTTTGTCCAGCAGATTCGCGTCGTCCATCGCTTCATGACGTGATCTGTTTCCTTTGTGCGACAGCTGAAACATTGTCCGATTAAAAGAACAGTGTTTCCGTTGTGTTTGGGTTTACCCGCAATGTTGCGTTGCGGTACATTCGCGGCCAACGATGTTTTAGGTAATGCGATATCCGCTCGGAGACCGTTCTCGCTGCGCTGGCGAGGCGGTCAAATGCAGGCGGATACCGCGTAGGCATCGTTGCACAACGCTTGTCCCGGTGGCTGCTCCGAACCGGGACCGATCGCAGTAGGCAGTCGGTTACCTCAGCGCACGCTTGGCGCCCCCCGCGTTTCGCGCACGCAGTCGTCAGTTGCTGTCCAGCCGCGCTCATGGCGTTGCCCGGCCGCATGGTCCGCCGGCGCTTGCACGCCCCATTTTCCGCACGCGCCAGCTTAGGACACGTCCCCGGTTTTCCCCAGCCCAGCCAGCCCGTTGCCCCGTGCAGCAGGCGGCAGTGCCTCGCTTGTGCACAGGCGTGGCGCAACCAGACCGTCGTGACATGAAGACACCAACAATGCCGCGCCTGATGCGGTACCTGCCTTGCCTTGGCCTGCTCCTGCTGGCCGGCTGCGACTTTGCGCTGATGAACCCGAAAGGGCAGGTCGGCGTGGACATCAAGGGCATCATCCTGATCGCCACCTGGCTGATGCTGCTGGTCGTCGTGCCAGTCATCATCCTGACGCTCGTGTTCGCGTGGAAGTACCGCGCCAGCAACACGTCGGCCACCTACGACCCCGACTGGTCGCACTCGACGAAGATCGAAGTGGTGGTCTGGCTGATCCCGTGCCTGATCATCATCGCGCTGGGCATCATCACGTGGAAGTCTTCCCACGACCTCGATCCGTACAAGCCGCTGGAATCCAGCGTCAAGCCCGTGCAGGTGGAAGCCGTGGCGATGAACTGGAAATGGCTGTTCATCTATCCCGAACTGAAGATCGCGACGGTCAACCAGCTGGCGCTGCCGGTGAACACGCCGGTGAACTTCAAGATCACGTCGGATTCGATCATGAATTCGTTCTTCATCCCGCAACTGGGCAGCCAGGTGTACGCCATGGCCGGGATGGAGACCAAGCTGCACCTCATCGCCAATGAAGCCGGCACGTACGACGGCATGTCCGCCAACTACAGTGGCGGCGGCTTCTCGGGCATGAAGTTCAAGACCATCGCCATGTCGAACTTCGAGTTCGACAAGTGGGTGGAGCAGGTGCGCGCGTCCAGCAAGCAGCTCGCCGCCGCGGACTACAAGGTCCTGGCCAAGCCGAGCGAGGCAGAACCGGTGACGTACTTCGGCAAGGTCGAAGACAACCTGTTCACCGGCATCCTGCATCAGTACATGGGGCACGACGGCCGTGCAATCGCCCGCGAAGGTTTCGATGGCGGTCCGGTCTGCACGTCGCGTAACACGCTCGGCGAAGAGCGTGTGTCCCTGACCACGCCGGCCACCCCGGCCGTGGGCGCGCAAATCTAGGAGCAATGATGTTTGGCAAATTGAGTTTGTCGGCGATTCCGTTTCATGAGCCGATCATCATGATCACGCTGAGCTGCGTGGCCCTTGGCGGGCTGGCGCTGCTCGGCGCGATCACGTATTTCAAGAAGTGGGACTACCTGTGGACCGAGTGGATTACCTCGGTCGACCACAAGCGCATCGGCGTGATGTACTCGCTGGTGGCGCTGATCATGCTGCTGCGCGGCTTTGCCGACGCCATCATGATGCGTACCCAGCTTGCCGTGGCCACCAACGGTGCCACCGGCTTCCTGCCGCCCGAGCACTACGACCAGGTGTTCACGGCCCACGGCGTGATCATGATCTTCTTCGTGGCCATGCCGCTGATGACGGGCCTGATGAACCTCGTGGTGCCGCTGCAGATTGGCGCGCGCGACGTGGCATTCCCGTTCCTGAACACGCTGAGCTTCTGGCTGTTCGTGGCCGGCGCGATGCTGGTGAACGTGTCGCTGGGCGTTGGCGAGTTCGCGCGCACCGGCTGGCTGGCCTACCCGCCGCTGTCGGGCCTGGACTACAGCCCTGGCGTGGGGGTGGACTACTACCTCTGGTCGCTGCAGATTTCAGGGTTGGGCACGCTGCTTACCGGCGTGAACTTCCTGGTGACGATCCTGAAGATGCGCGCCCCGGGCATGACGCTGATGCGCATGCCGGTGTTCACCTGGACGGCCCTGTGCACCAACGTGCTGATCGTGGCCGCCTTCCCGGTGCTGACCGTGTCGCTGGCGCTGCTGGGCCTGGACCGCTACTTCGACATGCACTTCTTCACGAACGATGGCGGCGGTAACGCCATGATGTACGTGAACCTGATCTGGATCTGGGGCCACCCCGAGGTGTACATCCTGATCCTGCCGGCCTTCGGCATCTTCTCGGAAATCATCTCGACGTTCTCGGGCAAGAAGCTGTTCGGCTACAAGGGCATGGTCTACGCCACGGCCGCGATCATGGTCCTGTCGTTCATCGTGTGGCTGCACCACTTCTTCACGATGGGCTCCGGTGCCAACGTCAACGCGTTCTTCGGCATCACGACGATGATCATCTCGATCCCGACGGGCGTGAAGATCTTCAACTGGCTGTTCACGATGTACCGTGGCCGCGTGCAGTTCACGTCGCCGGTGCTGTGGACGCTGGGCTTCATGATCACGTTCGTGATCGGCGGCATGACCGGCGTGCTGATGGCCGTGCCGGCAGCGGACTTCGTGCTGCACAACTCGCTGTTCCTGATCGCCCACTTCCACAACGTGATCATCGGCGGCGTGCTGTTCGGCTACCTGGCCGGCGTCACCTACTGGTGGCCGAAGGCGTTCGGCTTCAAGCTGAACGAGCGCCTGGGCAAGTGCGCCTTCTGGTGCTGGCTGGTGGGCTTCTACTTCGCGTTCATGCCGCTGTACGTGCTGGGCCTGATGGGCATGACGCGCCGCCTGAACCATACCGACAACCCGGAATGGACGCCCTGGCTGCACCTGGCCGTGGTGGGCGTGGTGTTCGTGGCGATGGGCATCGGCTTCCAGGTGCTGCAGATCGTCGTGTCGATCCGCGACCGCAAGAAGCTGGCCGACGTGACCGGCGACCCGTGGGGTGGCCGCACGCTGGAATGGGCCACGTCGTCGCCGCCCGCGTTCTACAACTTCGCGCACACCCCGGTGGTGCGTGACCTGGACGCGTTTGCCGACATGAAGGCCCGTGGCGAGAAGATGCCGACCAGCGGCTTCGAGCAGATCCACATGCCGAAGAACACGGCAGCCGGCTTCTACATGGGTGCCTGGAGCCTGGCGCTGGGCTTCGCGCTGACCTGGCACATCTGGTGGCTGGCCGCCGTGGGCCTGGTCGGCATGGTCGTGGCGTTCATCCGCCGCGCCAACGATGACCACATCGACTACTACGTGCCGGCCGCCGAGGTCGAGCAGATCGAAACCCGCTACCAGCAGCGTGTGGCTGCCCAGGGCTGATAACCATGTCGACAGAAGTTCTTGACCGCTTCGGGGCGCAAGCCCCCGCGCATGCGCACTCGCACGACGAGGCGCACGACCACGCGCATCACGACACCAGCGAGAACACGATCTTCGGGTTCTGGCTGTACCTGATGAGCGACTGCATCCTGTTCGCGTGCCTGTTCGCCGCGTTCGCCGTCCTGCGTGGCGAAGTGGCGGGCGGCCCGTCGGGCAAGGAGCTGTTCGAGCTCAACTACGTGCTCGTGGAAACCGCCATCCTGCTGTTCTCGTCGATCACCTACGGCTTTGCCATGGTGTCGATGCAGAACCAGCAGCGTGGTCGCGTGATGTTCTGGCTGGCCGTGACGTTCCTGCTTGGCGCGGGCTTCATGGCGATGGAAATCAACGAGTTCGCCCACCTGATCCACGAAGGCGCCGGCCCCAGCCGCAGCGCGTTCCTGTCGTCGTTCTTCACGCTGGTCGGCACGCACGGCCTGCACGTGGCAAGCGGCATGGTGTGGATGCTGGTGCTGATGTACCAGTTGTCGAAGAAGGGCCTGACGCCGGTGGTGGCCAAGCGCCTGAACTGCCTCAGCCTGTTCTGGCACTTCCTGGACGTGGTCTGGATCGGCGTGTTCACGGTCGTCTACCTGATGGGAGCAATGTAAATGGCACAGCAACACGCTACGAGCGCCCACGGCGCGTCGCACGGCCACAGCAGCGTCAAGTCGTACGTCATCGGCTTCGTGCTGGCCGTGATCCTGACCGTGATCCCGTTCAAGATCGTGATGGACGGCTCGATGGACCGCGCCACCACGCTCTGGATCATCCTGGGCATGGCCGTCGTGCAGATCGTCGTCCACCTGAAGTACTTCCTGCACCTGGACGGCTCCGATGGCCAGAAGTGGAACGTGATGGCGCTGCTGTTCACGGTCCTGATCCTGTTCATCGTGCTGGCCGGTTCGCTCTGGATCATGCACAACATGAACGCGAACATGATGCCGTGGATGAGCAAGTAACCGCCGTCGCCGGTATCTGACGAAACGGGGCCTTCGGGCCCCGTTTTTTATTGCCCGCGGTGCGCCATGCACCGGCGGCGCACGGTCCTGCACCGTGCCGCATCGATGCACGGCATCGGTGCATCCTCCTGCCGCCTGCCCCGCGCGGCACGCGCACCGTCCTGGTGCGCCGCGATTCCCTTTCCGCCGATTTGTCGCGTCGCCGATGCCTGGCAACGGTTTGCGGGCGATGCGCCCGATGGCACGCTAGTTGCAGAAGCATCACCCGGGGTGCGTAGTCCCTACCAAACACGACAAACTGGGAGCTGCAATGAAACGACGTGACATGCTGAAGCTGTCGGCGGTGGCCGCCGCGGCGATGATCGGTACCAGCCCGCTGATGGCGCAGACCAAGGAGCCGATCAAGGTCGGCATCCTGCACTCGCTGTCCGGCACGATGGCCATTTCCGAGACGTCGCTGAAGGACGTGGCGCTCATGACGATCGACGAGATCAACAAGAGCGGCGGCCTGCTGGGCCGCAAGCTTGAGCCCGTGGTGGTGGACCCCGCCTCGAACTGGCCGCTGTTCGCCGAGAAGGCCCGCCAGCTTGTCACCAAGGACAAGGTCGCGGTCACGTTCGGCTGCTGGACGTCGGTGTCGCGCAAGTCCGTGCTGCCGGTCTACGAGGAACTGAATTCGCTGCTGTTCTACCCGGTGCAGTACGAGGGCGAGGAAATGTCCAAGAACGTGTTCTACACGGGCGCCGCGCCGAACCAGCAGGCCATCCCGGCGGTGGAATACCTGATGAGCAAGGAAGGCGGCGGCGCCAAGCGCTTCTTCCTGCTGGGCACCGACTACGTCTACCCGCGCACCACCAACAAGATCCTGCGCGCGTTCCTGAAGAGCAAGGGCGTGGCCGACAAGGACATCGAGGAGGTCTACACCCCGTTCGGCCACAGCGACTATCAGACCATCGTCGCCAACATCAAGAAGTTCTCGCAGGGCGGCAAGACCGCCGTGATCTCGACGATCAACGGCGACTCCAACGTGCCGTTCTACAAGGAACTGGGCAACGCCGGCCTGAAGGCCAAGGACGTGCCGGTGGTGGCGTTCTCCGTGGGCGAGGAAGAACTGCGCGGCATCGACACCAAGCCGCTGGTGGGCCACCTGGCCGCGTGGAACTACTTCATGTCGGTCAAGAACCCGCAGAACGATGCATTCAAGAAGCAGTGGGCGGCATGGGTCAAGGCCAACAACCTGCCCGGCGGCGACAAGCGCGTGACCAACGATCCGATGGAAGCCACCTACGTGGGCATCCACATGTGGGCCCAGGCCGTCAAGAAGGCCGGCACCACCGACGTGGACAAGGTGCGCGCCGCCATGTACGGCCAGACCTTCAAGGCCCCGGACGGCTTCACGCTGACCATGGGTGACAACCACCACCTCTACAAGCCCGTGATGATCGGCGAGGTGAAGGGCGACGGCCAGTTCAACGTGGTGTGGAAGACGGCCAAGCCGGTCCGCGCCCAGCCGTGGAGCCCGTTCATCGCCGGCAACGAAGGCAAGGCCGACAAGGTCAACTAAGCCGCCCCCGGCTTGGTCATGCATCCCCTTTCCCGCCCGGCGGGAGAGGGGGCGCCCGCAGGTCATCCGAACGAACAAAAGACGCGATCCATCGCGCTACACCAGACTCCTGAATGCACCGACCACATGCGTCATGGCTGGCATGGCTGCGCGCCGTGCTTGCCGCCTTGCTGCTGGCCGCCGCCCCGCTCTGGGCCGCCACGCCGCTGACCCAGGCGGACCTGAAGCCGCTGGCCGAAGACGACTTCGATGCGAAGTCCGCCGCGCTGACCCGCATCACGCAGGCGCCGCCCGCCCAGGCCGAGCCGATCCTGAAGGCGCTGCAGGACGATGCGCTGCAGTACGCGCCGTCCGTGGGCATGGTGCGCACCGACGGCGACAAGACGCTCGACGCGATCACCGGCCAGCCGGTCACCGTGCCGGCCGATTCGCTGGAATCGCTGACGCTGAACAACAGCCTGCGCGCCATCGTCGACAGTGCCGCCAGCAGCCTGCTGCTGCAGTCGGCCGACATCGCCGTCCGCACGCAGGCCATCGCCACGCTGCTGGACCAGCCCGAGAGCGCGTCGCGCCCGGCGGTGGAGGCAGCCCGCAAGGCCGAGGCCGACGCCGGCCTGCGCGCCCGGCTCGACGTGATCTGGGCCAGCACGGTGCTGGCCGAGGGTACCGACGCGGCGCGCGGCGACCGCATCGAGGCCATCCGCATCCTGGCCAGCGACAGCAACCCGCAGTCGCGCCAGAAGCTGGCGCCGCTGATGGAAAAGGACGACGCCGGCAAGTATCGCGAGCCCGACGAGGGCGTGCGCGTGGCCGCCCAGCAGGCCATCGACCAGTTGCGCAGCGGCGAGCGCCGCGCCGAGGTGGTCGGCAACCTGTTCGCGGGCCTGAGCCTGGGCAGCGTGCTGCTGCTGGCCGCGCTGGGCCTGGCCATCACCTACGGCCTGATCGGCGTCATCAACATGGCGCACGGCGAATTCCTGATGATCGGCGCCTATGCCACCTACGTGGTGCAGACGCTGTTCCGCGCCTACGCGCCGCCCGAGGCGTTCGGCTGGTACCTGCTGGCCGCGCTGCCGGCATCGTTCCTGGCCGCCGGCCTGGTCGGCTTCGCGATCGAGCGCATCGTGCTGCGCCACCTGTACGGCCGTCCGCTGGAAACGCTGCTGGCCACGTTCGGTATCAGCCTGCTGCTGATGCAGGCCGTGCGCACGATCTTCGGCGCGCAGAACGTGGAGGTGGCCAACCCGGCGTGGATGAGCGGCGGCTTTACCGCGATGGCCGGGCTCGTGATCCCGTACAACCGCGTGGTCATCATCCTGTTCGCGCTGGGCGTGGTGGCCGTGGCCTGGGCCGTGCTGAACCGCACGCGGCTGGGCCTGTTCGTGCGCGCCACGACGCAGAACCGCACGATGGCCGCCTGCGTGGGCGTGCGCACCTGGAAGGTGGACAGCTACGCGTTCGCGTTCGGCGCCGGCATCGCCGGGCTGGGCGGCTGCGCGCTGTCGCAGATCGGCAATGTGGGCCCGGATCTGGGCCAGGCGTACATCATCGACTCGTTCATGGTCGTGGTGCTCGGCGGCGTGGGCCAGCTGGCCGGGACCATCGTCGGCGCCTTCGGCCTGGGCATCATCAACAAGTTCATCGAGCCGTTCTACGGCGCGGTGCTGGCCAAGATCTTCGTCCTCGTGCTGATCGTGCTGTTCATCCAGAAACGGCCACAGGGACTTTTCGCGCTCAAGGGGCGCAGCGCGGAGGCCTGACATGCGCAGTTTTTCCTCTGAATCCGGCAAGACGTTCCGCCTGGCCGTGCCCGAGCGCCAGCCGCTGTTCTCGGTCCGCGTCTGGACCCTGCTGGTGGCGCTGACCGCCATCGTCGGCATCGGCGTGCCGGTCTGCGCGCTGCTGCTGCCCGAGGGGCATCCGCTGCACCTGTCGGCCTACGCGCTGACGCTGGTCGGCAAGATCATGTGCTTTGCGCTGGCCGCCATCGCGCTGGACCTGGTCTGGGGCTACTGCGGCATCCTGAGCCTGGGCCACGGGCTGTTCTTCGCGCTGGGTGGCTACGCGATGGGCATGTACCTGATGCGGTCCATCGGCCGCGAGGGCGTCTACAAGAGCGACCTGCCCGACTTCATGGTGTTCCTGGACTGGAAGGAACTGCCCTGGTTCTGGCAAGGCACCGAGCACCTGCCGTACGCGCTGCTGCTGGTGGTGCTGGTGCCGGGCGTGCTGGCTTGGCTGTTCGGGTACTTCGCGTTCCGCTCGCGCATCAAGGGCGTCTACCTGTCGATCATCACGCAGGCCATGACCTACGCGGCGATGCTGCTGTTCTTCCGCAACGAGACCGGCTTCGGCGGCAACAACGGCTTCACGGATTTCAAGCGCATCGCCGGCTACGCCGTGGCCGCGCCGGAGACGCGCACCGCGCTGTTCGTGCTGACGTTCCTGGCGCTGGTCGGCGGGTTCGTCGCGTGCCGCTACATCGTCACGTCCAAGCTCGGCCGCGTGGTCACGGCCGTGCGCGACGCCGAGATGCGCGTGATGTTTTCCGGCTACAACCCGCTTGGCTACAAGCTGTTCGTCTGGACGTTCTCGGCCGTGCTGTGCGGCATTGCCGGCGCGCTGTACGTGCCGCAGGTGGGCATCATCAACCCGGGCGAGATGTCGCCGGCCAACTCGATCGAGATGGCCGTCTGGGTGGCCGTGGGCGGGCGCGGCACGCTGATTGGGCCGATCGTCGGCGCGTTCCTGGTCAACGGTGCCAAGACGATGTTCACGGCGTACTTTGCCGAGTACTGGCTGTTCCTGCTCGGTGCGATGTTCGTGCTGGTGACGCTGTACCTGCCCGACGGCGTGGTCGGCCTGGTGCGCCGCCTGCGCGGCCGGCGCACCGCCGCGCAGAAGATCGACGCCGCGGCGGCCGAGGAACCGGTGGCCGCGCCGCAACAAGGGAGCAACGCATGAACGCCGCACTGGGAGTGGAGCAGGCCGAAAACGGCGACGCCACGGGCCTGGGCCGCATCGTCGAGCCGGGCGTCATCGACACCACGCACGGCCCGATCCTCTACATCGAGGACCTGACCGTGCAGTTCGACGGCTTTCGCGCGCTGAACAAGCTGTCGCTGTCGATCGACCACGGCGAGCTGCGTTGCGTGATCGGCCCCAACGGCGCCGGCAAGACGACGATGATGGACGTGATTACCGGCAAGACCGGCCCGCGCAACGCCAACGTCACGGGCCGCGTGTTCCTGGGCCAGACCATCGACCTGATGCGCATGACCGAGCCGAAGATCGCCCAGACCGGCATCGGCCGCAAGTTCCAGAAGCCCACGGTCTTCGAGCAGCACGAAGTCTGGGAAAACCTGGAACTGGCGATGAAGGCCGACAAGCGCTGGTGGTCGTCGCTGCGCGCGCGGCTGACCGGCGACGGCCACCGCCGCATCGAGGAAACGCTGGCGCTGACCGGGCTGGAGGACGAAGCCTACCGGCCGGCGGGCCTGCTGTCGCACGGGCAGAAGCAGCGGCTGGAGATCGGCATGCTGCTGATGCAGCAACCGCAGCTGCTGCTGCTCGACGAGCCGGTGGCCGGCATGACCGACGAGGAAACGATGCAGTTGGCCGGCCTGCTGAACAGCCTGCGCGGCACTTGCTCGATGATGGTGGTGGAGCACGACATGGAATTCGTGGCCGCGCTGGCCGGCGACGCCGGCAAGGTCACCGTGCTCGCCGAAGGCAGCCTGCTGGCCGAGGGCACGCTCGACGCCGTGAAGCGCGACGAGCGCGTGATCGAATCCTACCTGGGAAGATAACGATGCTGCAGGTCAATGCACTGAACCAGTTCTACGGCGGCAGCCACATCCTGCGCGATGTCTCGTTCGACGTGCCGCAGGGCCGGCTGACCACGCTGCTGGGCCGCAACGGCGTGGGCAAGAGCACGCTGCTGAAGTGCCTGATGGGCGTGGTGCCCACGCGCAGCGGCACGGTCCGCTGGGACGGCAAGGCGCTGGAGAAGAAGGCGCCGTACGAGCGCGTGTCGGCCGGGCTGGCCTATGTGCCGCAGGGGCGCGAGATCTTTCCGCGCCTGACGGTCGAGGAAAACCTGCTGATCGGCGCGGCCAGCCGCGGCAAGCCGGACGGCGTGCCGGACCGCATCTACCAGTTGTTCCCGGTGCTGCGCACCATGCGCCAGCGGCGCGGCGGCGACCTGTCGGGCGGCCAGCAGCAGCAACTGGCCATCGGCCGCGCGCTGATGAGCGAGCCCAGCCTGCTGATCCTGGACGAGCCCACCGAGGGCATCCAGCCGTCGATCATCCAGGACATCGGCCGGGCGCTGCGGCTGCTGGTGGACGAGTACGGCATGACCGTGCTGCTGGTGGAGCAGTACTACGAGTTCGCGCGCCACCTGGCCGACCACTACGTGGTGATGAGCCGCGGCGAGGTGGTGGCCAAGGGCGCGGGCGCGACGATGGAGCAGGACGGTGTGCGCGAGCTGATCGCCGTCTGACGCCGCGCCGCCTGCGCCGGCCGCCGTGCCGCCTTCCGGTGGAGGCGGCCGCGCGCTATGATCGCCGCCAACGCCCCCGCGCCCCCTGAACCCGCCGAATCCGTTTCGATGCGTCACCCCGATTTCCCTTCGTCGCTTGCCGCCTCGTCCACGTGGCACGCCAGCCTGCGCCTGCGCTTTGCCGTGCGCGCGGGCCGCACCGCCATGGTCGAGCGCCGCCACGAAGGCCCGCTGCGCGTGCAGAAGCCGCTCTATCCCGAGGGCGACATCTGCCACGGCGTGGTGCTGCACCCGCCGGCCGGCGTGGCTGGTGGCGACCGGCTGGACATCGACATCGCCGTGGCGCCGGGCGCCCATGCGGTGCTGGCAACGCCGGGCGCCACCAAGTGGTACAAGTCGCTCGGCCGCGACGCCGCGCAGCATGTGCGCATCGACGTGGCCGAAGGCGCACGGCTGGACTGGCTGCCGCAGGAGAACATCGTGTTCGACGATGCCCGCGCGCGGATCGGCACCGACGTCGACGTGGCGCCCGGCGGCAGCGCCATCGGCTGGGACGCCGTCGTGCTGGGCCGGCTGGCCTCGGGCGAGCGCTGGGCCAGCGGATCGCTGTGGCTCGACACGCGCATTGCCTGCGCCGGCCGCGCGCTGTGGATCGAGCAGTCGCATTTCGACGCCGCGTCGCCGTTGCGCGGCGCGGTGGCCGGCCTGGACGGCCTGCCCATCCTCGGCACGCTCTGGGCCGTGGGGCAGGGCGCCACGCAGGATCTGGCCGAGGCGCTGGCTGCGTCGCTGCCGTACCGGCCCGACCTGCGCGCCGGCGTGACCTGCCTGGCCGCCGCCGGGCCGGCATCGATGCCGATGCTACTGATGCGCGTGCTGGGCCGCGACATGGAGGCCGTGCGACACCTGATGATCGACGGCTGGCAGGTCCTGCGCCAGCCGCTGCACGGCGTGCCGGCCCGCCCGCTGCGGCTCTGGGCCACCTGAACAACCACGAAGAACTGGATCCGACACATGGAACTGACACCGCGCGAGAAAGACAAGCTGCTGATCTTCACCGCCGCGCTGCTGGCCGAACGCCGCCGCGCGCGCGGGCTCAAGCTCAACTACCCCGAGGCCGTGGCGCTGATCACGGCCGCCATCATGGAAGGCGCGCGCGATGGCCGCACCGTGGCCGAGCTGATGCACGAAGGCACCACCGTGCTGGCGCGCGAGGAAGTCATGGACGGCGTGGCCGAGATGATCCCCGAGATCCAGGTCGAGGCCACCTTCCCGGACGGCACCAAGCTCGTGACCGTCCACCACCCGATTGTCTGACGCGCCCATGCCGCGCCAGCCCCGCCCATCCGACATGCACAACAAGAGGAACCACCCGATGCGCCATTCCGCCCATTCCCTCGATACCGTCCGCCGCCGCCTGCGCACGCTGGCGCCGCGCGTGGCCACCGGCGCCGCGCTGTCGCTGGCCGCCGCCTCGGCCCTGGCCCATCCGGGCCACGACGCCGCCACGGTCGGCGCCAGCCTGTTCGCCGGGCTGGCCCATCCGTTCACGGGCGCCGACCACCTGCTGGCCATGGCCGCCGTGGGCGTCTGGAGCGCGCTGGCCGCGCCGACGCAAAGCGCGTTCGGGCAGGGCGATGCGAAGCGCGCGCTGCTGCGCCTGCCGTTCGTGTTCGTGGCGATGATGCTGGTGGGCGCGGTGCTGGGCCTGGCGGGCCTGTCGCTGCCGGCCGTGGAGCCGATGATCGCCGCCTCGCTGCTCGTGATCGGGTTGCTGGTGGCCGCACGCGCCCGGCTGTCGGCGCCGGCCGGCATGGCCATCGTCGGCGGCTTCGCGCTGTTCCACGGCTACGCGCACGGCGCCGAGCTGCCCGCCACGGCCGCCGCGCTGCCGGCCGTGCTGGCCTACGTCGGCGGCTTTGCCGCGAGCACGATGGCGCTGCACGTGATGGGCATCGGCGCCGGCACGTTCCTGCGCCGCCATGCGGGCTGGATCGCGCGCGTGGCGGGGGCAGGCGTGGCGTTGTACGGCGCCGGCCTGCTGGTGGCCTGACCCAACCCAAGGAGCCAGGCGATGATTCCCGGGGAACTGATGCCGCTGGACGGCGAGATCGAACTGAACGCGGGCCGGCCGACGGTCAGCGTGACCGTGGCCAACACGGGCGACCGCCCGGTGCAGGTGGGCTCGCACTTCCACTTCTACGAGACGAACGCGGCGCTGTCGTTCGACCGCGAGGCCGCGCGCGGCTTCCGGCTGGACATCGCGGCGGGCACGGCCGTGCGCTTCGAGCCCGGCCAGTCGCGCACGGTGCAGCTCGTGGCGCTGGACGGCGACCGCATCGTCTACGGCTTCAACGGCAAGATCATGGGAGCGCTGTGATGAGCGTGAAGATTTCGCGGCAGGCGTATGCCGAGATGTTCGGCCCCACCACGGGCGACCGCCTGCGGCTGGCCGACACGGGGCTGGTGATCGAGGTCGAGCGCGACTTCACGATCTACGGCGAGGAGGTCAAGTTCGGCGGCGGCAAGGTGATCCGCGACGGCATGGGGCAGAGCCAGCGCATGTCGCAGGACTGCGTCGACACGGTCATCACCAACGCGCTGATCGTCGATCACTGGGGCATCGTCAAGGCCGACATCGGGCTGAAGCACGGCCGCATCGCCGGCATCGGCAAGGCCGGCAACCCGGACATCCAGCCGGGCGTGACCATCGTCGTGGGCCCCGGCACCGAGGTCATTGCCGGCGAGGGCATGATCGTCACGGCCGGCGGCATCGACACCCACATCCACTTCATCTGCCCGCAGCAGATCGAAGAGGCGCTGATGAGCGGCGTGACGACGATGATTGGCGGCGGCACGGGCCCGGCCACGGGCACCTACGCCACCACCGTGACGCCGGGCCCGTGGTACATGGAGCGGATGCTGCAGGCCGCCGACGCCTACCCGATGAACATCGGCTTCCTGGGCAAGGGCAACGCCAGCCAGACCGGCCCGCTGACCGAACAGGTGCAGGCCGGGGCCATCGGGCTGAAGCTGCACGAGGACTGGGGCACCACGCCGCAGGCCATCGACACCTGCCTGACCGTGGCCGACGACACCGACACCCAGGTGGCCATCCACACCGACACGCTGAACGAAGGCGGCTTCGTCGAGGCCACCATCGCCGCGTTCAAGGGCCGCACGATCCACACGTATCACACGGAGGGCGCCGGCGGCGGCCACGCGCCCGACATCATCAAGGTCTGCGGTGAGGCCAACGTGCTGCCGTCGTCGACCAACCCCACGCGGCCGTACACCGTGAACACGCTGGACGAGCACCTGGACATGCTGATGGTCTGCCATCACCTGGACCCGTCGATCGCCGAGGACATCGCCTTTGCCGAGTCGCGCATCCGGCGCGAGACCATCGCCGCCGAGGATATCCTGCACGACCTGGGCGCGTTCTCGATGATCTCCAGCGATTCGCAGGCCATGGGCCGCGTGGGCGAGGTGATCCTGCGCACCTGGCAGACCGCGCACAAGATGGCGGCGCAGCGCGGCAAGCTGCCGGGCGACCCGCACGACGCGCGCGGCGGGCACGACAACTTCCGCGTGCGGCGCTACATCGCCAAGTACACGATCAACCCGGCGCTGACGCACGGCATCGCGCACGAGGTGGGGTCGATCGAGGTGGGCAAGTGGGCCGACCTGGTGCTCTGGAAGCCGGCGTTCTTCGGCGTGAAGCCGAGCCTGATCCTCAAGGGCGGCATGATCGCCGCGGCGGCCATGGGCGACCCCAACGCGTCGATCCCGACGCCCCAGCCGGTGCACTACCGCCCGATGTTCGCATCGGCCGGCGGCGCGCTGCCCAGGTCGTCGCTGACGTTCGTCTCGCAGGCCGCGCTGGCGGCCGACGTGGGCGGGCGCTACGGGCTGGCCAAGACGCTGGCCGCCGTGCGCGGCTGCCGCACCGTCAGCAAGCGCGACATGGTGCACAATGACTGGCAGCCCCACGTCACCGTCGATCCCGAGACGTACCAGGTGGTGGCCGACGGCCAGTTGCTGACGTGCGAGCCCGCCACCGTGCTGCCGATGGCGCAGCGCTACTTCCTGTTCTGACCCGTGATCAAGATCGACAAAGTCCTGCCCGCGCCGCATGGCATCGCACCGGTACTGGTGCGCCGCGCCCCCAAGCTGGTGCTGCCATTCGGCGACCGCAGCAAGAGCCGCCTGCGCGCGGTGCTCGATAACGGCACCGAGGCCGCGCTGTTCCTGCCGCGCGGCACCGTGCTGCGCGGCGGCGACCTGCTGGTGGCCGAGGACGGCACCTTCGTGGAAGTCCAGGCCGCTGCGGAATCGGTGCTCGAAGTCAGCGCCACCGATCCCCAGGCCCTGATGCGCGCAGCCTACCACCTGGGCAACCGCCACACCCCCGTGGAAGTGGGCCGCGACTACCTGCGGCTGGAATACGACCCCGTGCTGGCCGACATGCTGGCCCGCCTGGGCGTCCAGGCATCCCGCGCCAGCGCCCCCTTCGAACCCGAAGCCGGCGCCTACGGCGGCGGCCACAAACATGGCCACGACGCCACGTTCGCCGAAGACTACGCCACGGCGCAGGCGGTGTTCCACGATCACCATGGGCATGGGCATGGGCATGGGCATTCGCATGGGCATGGGGGACACTGTGGGCATGAGCATTGACGGGATGTGATCAATGGTTGAACGGCTGGCCCTCTCCCCCAACCCCTCTCCCGCAAGCGGAAGAGGGGAGACCACCAATGGAACTGATAACGCCCCTGCCAGCACCGGCAAGGCTGCCGGTTTGCTTGCCGACGCCAGCGCTGGCGAGGCTGCTGGTTTGCTCCCCTCTCCCGCTGGCGGGAGAGGGGCCGGGGGAGAGGGCCGGCGCCTGAGTCGCTACGCGTTCGCAAAGTCCCTCCGCACCCGCCAGACCAATGCCGAAGAACGCCTCTGGTACTTCCTCCGGGCTCACCGGTTTCTCGGGCTGAAGTTCAAGCGGCAGGTGCCACTGGGACCCTACGTCGCGGACTTCGTCTGCATGCAGTACCACCTCATCATCGAAGCCGACGGCAGCCAGCACGGCACGCTGGCAGACATGGCCCGCGACCGCTGGCTGCAGGCGCAGGGCTACACGGTCCTGCGCTTCTGGAACAACCAGATCGACCACGAGATCGACGGCGTGCTGGAATCGATCCGCCTGGCCGTGCTGGCACGCGGTTTCGTAGAACTGCCGTCCCCGGTCACCGATCATGCGGTCCCCCGTCCCGCCGGCGGACAGGGCCGGCGCATCCAGGGCGCCCCATGACAACCCTCCCACAGCTCATCTCCCTGCTGCACCTGGCCTCGCCGGCGCTGCCGATTGGCGGGTTCAGCTATTCGCAGGGGCTGGAGGCGGCCATCGACTGCGGGCTGGTGGCCGATGCCGGCACGGCGGAGCGGTGGATTCACGACAACCTGTCGCACGTGCAGGCCCAGTGCGAGGCGCCGGTCTGGCTGCTGCTGCATCGCGCGTGGCGGGCTGGCGATCACGACGCGGTGGCGCACTGGAACGGCTGGTTCCATGCCACGCGCGAGACGGCCGAGCTGCGGCTGGAGACCGAGCAGATGGGATGGTCGCTGGCGAAGCTCGTCGCGCAGATGGGCTGGGGCGACGACGCCATGCGCGGCGTGCTGCGCGACCTGTCGCCGCTGTGCCTGCCCACGGCGTTCACGGCGGCCTGCGTGGCGCTGGGCATCGACGGGCGCGACGGCCTGGCGGCCTATGCGTTCAACTGGGCCGAGAACCAGGTGGCCGCCGCGATCAAGGCCGTGCCGCTGGGGCAGGTGGCCGGACAACGCATCCTGCTTGGGCTGCATGGCGCCGTGCAGGCGACCGTCGACGAAGCCGTACGCCGCGCCGATGCCGAGCCGCCGCGGCTCTCCACGTTCTCGCCCATGCTCGGGCTGCTGTCGGCCCGGCACGAGACCCAGTATTCCCGGCTGTTCCGCTCGTAGGCGGCCGGCCCAACTCCTGAAGCTTTCGATCATGACCCGTACCAAGAAGAATCCTCCCCTGCGCGTCGGCGTGGGCGGCCCGGTGGGCTCCGGCAAGACCACGCTGCTGGAAATGCTCTGCAAGGCCATGCGCGACCGCTATGACCTCGTGGCGATCACCAACGACATCTACACGAAGGAAGACCAGCGCCTGCTGACCATCTCGGGCGCGCTGCCGGCGGAGCGGATCATGGGCGTGGAGACGGGCGGCTGCCCGCACACGGCGATCCGCGAGGATGCGTCGATCAACCTGGAGGCGGTGGACCGCATGCTGGCGAAGTTTCCCGACGCCGACGTGGTGTTCATCGAATCGGGCGGCGACAACCTCGCCGCCACGTTCAGCCCCGAGCTGTCGGACCTGACGATCTACGTGATCGACGTGGCCGGCGGCGAGAAGATCCCGCGCAAGGGCGGGCCGGGCATCACCAAGTCAGACCTGCTGGTGGTCAACAAGACCGACCTGGCGCCGTACGTGGGGGCGTCGCTGGAAATCATGGAAAGCGACACGCGCAAGATGCGCGGCGAGCGTCCGTTCGTGATGGGCAGCGTGAAGTCGGGGCAGGGGCTGGACCAGGTCATCGCCTTCATCGAGCAGCAGGGCATGCTGAACGTCTGAGCGCGCGCGGCGCGGCTGGCGAAGGGCGCCCGGCCTGGGCGCCGGGGTGGTGCTTCAGCGCGTGTGGCGCCGGGCCAGCGCGCGGGCCACGCCGGCCACGACGTCGCGGTCCACGTCGTTCAGTTCCGCCATGTACCGCAGCGTGGCCTGCACGGACGGCGACTGCTCGGCGTCGAACGGCGACCGGGGCGCGTCCTGGCTCTCCTCGGCACGATGCTTGGAAAAGTCAAGCATCTCGGTTGGCGCAACACCGAGCGTATCCGCGAGGGTACATATGTTGTATAGCGCAACATTGCGCGTGCCGCGTTCGATGCCGCTGAGGTACGATCGGGCCAGGCCGCTTTCCAGCGACAGCGCTTCCTGTGACCAACCGCGCTGCTTGCGCAACCAGGTCAGGTGCCGCCCGAACAGCTTGAGTGGGTCTGCTGTCATATGCTGCTGTGTGGATACTAAGTCGCTAAGTCGATCGAGCCTAAGGGTTCGACCTATGCACAACGACAACTTATAGTTCGTCGTTCTATCGGTGCCAGATCGCAATCCTAAGCGCGCTGACTATCGCGATGGCGGCACAGATGCCAGCCTGTCCGTCGAACACAGGGGCACCGAAAACGGCCCCGCCCGGCATGGGCGGCGGGGCGGAAAACCGCGCCACGCCGTCCATTGCGGATACCGGGGCGCCGGGCACCCCCGGCCTGCCTGGCAGGTTCCGAAAGGCCGTGCAGCCGGCCCCCTTGCCACCCCGCAGCCAACCTCCGTCACACCCCGCCGGCCGAAACCGAGGCCGGCATCGGTTGACGGTAATGTGTCATTCCGGCAACGGCCGGCGGCGGTCAGCGGCGCTGATATTGCGTGGCCCCGAACAGGATCTCGCGTTCCTTGTCCGATTGCAGCGGCTTGCGCTCCTTGGCCAGCACCTCCACGCCGCGCTTGACGGCCGGGCGCTCGGCAATCTCGTTGAACCAGCGCTTCAGGTGCGGGTAGTCGTCCAGCTCCACGCCCTGGTTCTGCCAGCTGCGCAGCCACGGGAAGGTGGCGATGTCCGCGATGGTGTAGCCGTCGCCGGCCAGCCAGGCGTGGCGGGACAGCTGCTTGTCGATCACGCCATACAGGCGCCGGGCCTCGTTGGTGTAGCGGTTGACCGCGTATTCGATCTTTTCCGGGGCGTAGATGCGGAAATGGTGCGCCTGGCCCAGCATCGGGCCCACGCCGCCCATCTGGAACATCAGCCATTGCAGCGCGTCGTACTTGCCGCGCACGTCGTCGGGCAGGAACTTGCCGGTCTTGCCGGCCAGGTAGAGCAGGATCGCGCCCGATTCGAACAGCGAGATCGGCGCGCCGTCGGGGCCGTCACTGTCGACGATCGCCGGGATCTTGTTGTTGGGGCTGATCTTGAGGAAGTCGTCGCCGAACTGGTCGCCGGCGCCGATGTTGATCGGATGCACCTTGTACTCGAGACCGCATTCCTCGAGCATGATGTGGACCTTGTGGCCGTTCGGGGTGGCCCACGAATAGACGTCGATCATTTTGCAACGCGCTCCATGGTGAATTGGCGGAGGCATTACAGCACAGAGTGAAAAACCCTGCTGACGGGAGATCTAACGCGCCGGGCCGGGCCCCCTGGAGTGGGGGCGCCGGCCCGGGCGGCAGGTCAGGTCAGGTCAGGGCGGGGCAGGTCAGGAACCGCGCGTGACCGGCATCTGGATGCTGTCGGCGCTGACGTTCATGTGCTTGGCCAGTTCCAGCTTGGCGATGGCGTTGCGGTGCACCTCGTCCGGACCGTCGGCCAGGCGCAGCGTGCGCTGGTGGGCCCACCAGTTGGCCAGCGGGAAGTCGCTGGACACGCCGGCGGCGCCATGCACCTGGATGGCCCAGTCGATCACGCGCAGGGCCACGTTGGGCGCCACCACCTTGATCATCGCGATCTCGGCCTTGGCCACCTTGTTGCCCACGGTATCCATCATGTAGGCGGCCTTCAGCGTCAGCAGGCGCGCCATCTCGATATCGCAGCGGGCCTCGGCGATGCGCTCCTGCGTGACGCCATGGCGGGCAATCTGCTTGCCAAAGGCCACGCGCTCCAGGCTGCGCTTGCACATCAGTTCCAGCGCGCGCTCGGCCACGCCGATGCTGCGCATGCAGTGGTGGATGCGGCCCGGGCCCAGGCGGCCCTGCGCGATCTCGAAGCCGCGGCCTTCGCCCAGCAGGATGTTCTCGGCCGGCACGCGCACGTCCTTCAGCTCGATCTCCATGTGGCCGTGCGGCGCGTCGTCATAGCCAAACACCGGCAGGAAGCGCTTGATCGTGATGCCCGGCGTGTCGGCCGGCACGACGATCATTGACTGCTGCTCGTGGCGGCCCGCCTCGGGGTCGGTCTTGCCCATCACGATGTAGACCTTGCAGCGCGGGTCGCCGGCGCCCGACGACCACCACTTGGTGCCGTTGATCACGTAGTGGTCGCCGTCGCGCTCGATGCGGCAGGCGATGTTGGTGGCGTCCGACGACGCCACGGCCGGCTCGGTCATCAGGAAGGCCGAGCGGATCTCGCCGCGCAGCAGCGGCTCCAGCCACTGGTCCTTGAGCGCCTCGGACGCGTAGCGTTCCAGCGTCTCCATGTTGCCGGTGTCCGGCGCGGCGCAGTTGAAGACCTCGGCCGACCAGGGCACGCGGCCCATGATCTCGCACATCGGCGCGTATTCGAGGTTGGACAGCCCCTCCGGGGCCCGCTTGGAACGCGGCAGGAACAGGTTCCACAGGCCGGCCTCGCGTGCCAGCGGCTTCAGTTCCTCCACCACCTTGGTGGGCACCCACGCATTGCCGGCCTCGCGGTTGGCCTGCACTTCGGCATAGAAGCGCTTTTCGTTCGGATAGATGTGCTTGTCGAAGAAGGCCAGCAGCCTGGCCTGCATCTCCTTGACCTTGGGCGAGTATTCGAATTGCATGAGGTCTCCTCGGGGGTTTGGTGGGCACGCGCGTGCCGACTGTGGCTACTCTAGCGGAACGATTCAAATTAGAAAAATGAATTTTCTGGATTGGTCAGTATCAATGTGCTGCATTCCGTGCCAGAATGCGCGACATCGGCGCCGGGGTGTCGCGCCAGTCCATTGTTCGTGCAGGAAGGTGCCATGCAACTGAGCCGGATCGACCTTAATCTGTTCGTCGTCTTCGACGCCATCTACAGCGAAGGCAGCATCACCGCCGCGGCCCGCCAGCTCAACCTGACCCAGCCGGCCGTGAGCCACGCGCTGGGCCGGCTGCGCACGCTGTTCGACGACCCGCTGTTCGAGCGGCGCGGGCAGGGCATGGCGCCCACGCCCCTGGCGCGCTCGCTGGCCGGCGAGGTGCGCGGCGCGCTGCAATCGTTCGCGCGCACGCTGCAGGACACGCCGCACTTCGACCCCGCCAACACCACGCGCCGCTTCACCATCGGCATGCGCGACGCGCTGGAAAGCACGCTGCTGCCGCCGCTGATGGCCCGCGTGACGGCCATGGCGCCGCACGTGGAAATCGCCGCCATCCGCTTCGACCGCCGCGAGATGGAGTCCGAACTGCTGGCCGGCACGCTGGACACCGCCATCGACATCCTGCTGCCGGTCTCGCCGGCAATCCACCATGTCGCGTTCATGTCCGATCCGATGGTCGTGCTGGCCCGGCGCGACCATCCGCTGGTCAAGAAGGAACTGACGCTGGAACGCTACCTGGCTGCCGAGCACGTCCACGTCTCGTCACGCCGGCGCGGCGCGGGGCTCGAAGACCAGGCGCTGCACCGGATGGGCCTGACGCGCCGCGTGCGGCTGCGCTGCCAGCACTATGCGGCGGCCTGCCGCGTGGTGAGCTGTACCGATCTGCTGGCCACGCTGCCGCTGCGCTACGCGCGTATCGCCAACGAGCCGTACGCCAACCGGCTGCTGTCGCTGCCGTTCAAGGTGCCGTCGCTGGAGCTGCACCTGTACTGGCACGCTGGCGGCGAGAACGACGGCGCCAACCGCTGGCTGCGCGAGCAGTTGATGGCGGTCATGACGTCGCTGGGCAACGGCATGGCCGATGTGACCGGCGAGGCGCCCCCGTCCGCCTGAATCGCCCGCCGGGCCGCCACGTGCAGCGCGCCCGGATCACACCGTAAGAAAATGTTCGCAGGCTGGACGGGTCCGGGATGCCTCCCTACCATCACCCCGTTCCATCTGCCCCGGACGCCTCCCATCGCGGCGCTGCCGCGCCCTGGTTGGCGTTGTGACGGCCCGCGCGGCCGCCATGCGGGCAGTTTCCCCATTCCTAGATTGCCATGCACCGAGACGATTCCATGTCAGGGAAACCCTTGCCCTTTGCCTTTCTGAAGCTGCGCCCGCTGGCCTGCGGCGCCATGGCCGCCGGCGCGGCGCTGACGCTGGCCGCCTGCGGTGGCGGCGATGGCGGCAGCAGCAGCACGGCGGCGTCGGGCAGCCCGGCGCAATCGGCGGCGCAGCCCGCGACGGGCACCGGCACGCAGCCGTCGACGGGCACGGGCGCCACGGCCACCGCGCCCACGGCCGGCGGCACCGACCGGGCCTGCTACACCGTGTCCGGCAGCGCGCCGGCCCCGGTCACCGGATCGGTCGCGCTGCTGCCCGCGCGCGGCACCGGCGTGTCCGGCTATCGCGTGCTGGCCGATGCCCGCAGCGCGGGCCTGTGCTACGCCAACTATCGCCGCGAGCAGGTGGGCCTGGCGCCGCTGACCGCGCGCGATGCGCTGAACACCGTCGCGCAGAACCACACGGCCTACATGCTGGCCAACAACACGCTCACGCACGACGAGCAGTCGGGCAAGACCGGCTACACCGGCGCGGCGCCCAACGACCGCATCCAGGCCGCCTATCCGACCAACGCCACGGCCGAAGTGGTGGCCGGCGCCAACCGCTGGACGTCGCAGTCGGGCGCCAGCCTGTCGATGACGCCGAAGGACCAGCTTGTGGTGGATCTGGTGGACGCGCCGTTCCATCGCGCCGCGCTGCTGGGCAGCTACGGCTCGGCTGGCAGCGGGTTTGCCGAGAGCGTGGCCGCCGGCAGCAGCGGCGGCACGCAGGCGTACTACTACCAGACGATCGACCTGGCCGACCGCAGCCAGGGCGGCGCCGACAACCAGATGGTGGCCTACCCCTACAACGGCCAGGCCGACGTGCCGGCAAGCTGGGTCAACAACGAAAGCCCGAACCCGGCACCGGCCTACGCGGGGCAGACCATGGGCTATCCGGTGACCGTGCAGGCCGTGAACACCAATCTGGCGTTCAACGCCGACACCTTCACGATTACCGACGCGGCCGGCAACGGCGTGCCGTGCGAGAAGGTGGACGCGCGCACCGCGGGCATGTCCGGCGCCGCGCGCGGCCTGGCGATCTGCACGCCGCGCGCGCCGCTGGCCGCCGGCACGCGCTACAACGTCACCGTCAGCGGCACGCTGAACGGGCAGGGCGTGAACCTGAACTGGGCGTTCACCACGCGCTGACGCGGTCGTCGGAAGTCGACACAAAGCAAGGACGGGAGGCATGGGCCTCCCGTTTTGCCGTGTGACGGCCGGGCTGGCTGGGGGATTGGCGGCAGGACTGGCGGCAGGACTGGCGGCTCCAGACGCGGTGGCCGCCCGGGGTGCCGTTTTCAGACTATTCGCAAGTCCGGGCGCCCCGTTCGCCGCTACAATCGCCGAAGCCTTCCCCCAGGAGACACCGCATGACTGACGACGTTGCAGCAACTTCCCAGGTTTCCGGTTTCCAATCGCCGCGCTGGCGCGCCACGCTGGCCGTGGCGCTGACGGCGCTGCTTGCCGCGTGCGGCACGACGGACAAGGACGCCGGCAAGCCGGCTGCCGCCCAGGGCCCGGCCTCGGCGCCGGCGGCCCAGGCGCCCATGCCGGCCGCACCCGAGGTGTCGTCGGGCTACCGGCCCGGCATGACCACCACCTACGCGCAGAAGCACATGGCGGCCGCGGCCAATCCGCTGGCCACCGAGGCCGGGCGCGAGATCCTGCGGGCCGGCGGCTCGGCCATCGACGCGGCCGTGGCCATGCAGGCCGTGCTGACGCTGGTGGAGCCGCAGGCCACCGGCATCGGCGGCGGCGCGTTCATCATGTACTGGGACGGCAAGCGCGTGCAGGCATACGACGGCCGCGAGACCGCGCCGGCCGGCGCCACCGAGAACCTGTTCATGCGGCCCGACGGCAAGCCGATGGAGTTCTCCGAAGGTCAGATCGGCGGACGCTCGGTGGGCGTGCCGGGCGTGCTGCGCGCGCTGGAAATGGCGCATCGCGAGCATGGCCGGCTGCCGTGGGCGCGGCTGTTCCAGCCCGCCATCCGGCTGGCCGAGAAGGGCTTTCCGATGTCGCAGCGGCTCTACACGCAGGTCGCGGCGGACAAGTTCATGGGCGGCTCGCCCGAGATGACCGCGTACTTCCTTGACGCGCAGGGCAAGGCCAAGCCGGTCGGCACGCTGATCCGCAATCCGCAACTGGCGCAGACGCTGCGCGAGATTGCCCGCAACGGCCCGAACGTGTTCTACAACGGCCCGATCGCGCGCGACATCGCCGCCAAGGTCAACGCGCATCCGAACCCCGGCAGCCTCTCGGTGGCCGATCTCAAGGGCTACAAGGCCAAGGTGCGCGTGCCGGTCTGCACCGACTACCGGCAGTGGAAGGTCTGCGGCATGCCGCCGCCGTCGTCGGGCGGCATTGCCATCGCGCAGATCCTGGGCACGCTGGAGGCGCTGGAAAAGCGCGACCCGCGCTATGCGCTGGCCAGCCTGAAGCCGTCGCGCGTCGACCTGCCGTCGCTGATGGAGCCGAACCCGCTGGCGGTGCATGCCATCGCCGAGGCCGACCGGCTGGCCTATGCCGACCGGGGCCTCTACGTGGCCGATGCCGACTTCGTGCCCGTGGACGTGGCCGCGATGGTCAATCCGAACTACCTGGCCGAGCGCGCGCAACTGATTGGCGACAAGAGCATGGGCAAGGCCCAGCCCGGCACGCCACCCGGCGTGAAGGTGGCGTTCGCGCCGGACCGCTCGCCGCCGCGTATTTCCACGTCGCAGATCGTGGCCGTCGACAACCGGGGCGGGGCGTTGTCGATGACGACGACGATCGAGTCGTACTTCGGCTCGCACATCATGGTGCGCGGCTTTATGCTCAACAACCAGCTTACCGATTTCTCGTTCACCCCGACCGAGAACGGCAAGCCCGTGGCCAACCGCGTGCAGGCCGGCAAGCGGCCGCGCTCGTCGATGGCGCCGACGCTGGTGTTCGACCGTCAGTCGGGCAAGCTGGTGGCCGCGCTGGGGTCGCCGGGCGGGTCGCAGATCATCGAGTACGTGTCGAAGACGCTGGTCGGCCTGCTCGACTGGGGCATGGACGTGCAGCAGGCCGTGGGCATGGCCAACTTCGGCAGCCGCAACGGCCCGACCGAGGTGGAGCGCGGACTGGTGACGCCGCGGCTGGTGGACGCGCTGCGCCAGCAGGGCCATCAGGTGGCCGAGATCGAGATGACCAGCGGCACGCAGGCCATCATGCGCAAGACCGTGGACGGCAAGGCCGTCTGGGCCGGCGGCGCCGATCCGCGCCGCGAAGGCGTGGCGCTGGGCGACTGACCGTGGCCCATCGCGGCGGCGCGCGGGCATAAAAAAACGGGCGCGAAGATCGCGCCCGTTCCAGTGCTGCATGTTGTTGGTCTGGACTCAGGCGTCCAGCTTGACCCCTGCCGCTTTCACGACTTGTGCCCAGCGCTTCTCCTCGGCCTGGAACCACTTGTTGGTCTCGGCCGGCGACATCGTCACCACTTCCGCCCCCTGGCCGGCCAGGTTGGCGCGGATTTCAGGCGTGCGGATGATCTTGACCAGCTCGGTGTTGATGCGCTGGACCAGCGCGTCGGGCATGCCGGCCGGCGCCATCACGCCCTGCCACGTGCCCGATTCGAAGTTCGGCACGCCGCTTTCGGCAATCGTCGGCGTCTGGCCGACCAGCGCCATACGCGTGCGCTTGGATACGGCCAGCAGCTTCAGCTTGCCGGACTGCACGTGCGGATAGGTCGCCAGCATGCCGTTCATCAGCACCTGGGCGGTACCGCCGACCGTGTCGGCAATCGCCTGCGCACCGCCCTTGTACGGCACGTACTGCCACGCGGCCTTGGTGGCCTGCTGCACGGCCACGCCGGCCAGGTGCGGGGCGCTGCCGATGGCCGTCACGGCAAAGTTCAGCGACTGCTTGTGCGACAGCTCGACCAGTTCCTTGAGGTTGTTGGCCGGCACAGAGGGGTGCACGACCAGCAGGTGCGGCGAGTAGGCCAGCATCGCCACGCCCTTGAGGTCCTTGTCCGGATTGAACGTCAGCTTGGTGTAGACCGACGGGGTGATCGCCAGCGCGCCGACGTCGCACAGCAGCAGCGTGTGGTTCTCGGATCCGGCCTGCGCCACCATGGCGGCGCCGATATTGCCGTTGGCGCCCGGGCGGTTGTCCACCACGATCGGCTGGCCCAGCGCTTCGCCCAGCTGCTTGCTGATCAGGCGCGCGATGATGTCCGACGAACCGCCGGCGGGATAGGGCACCACGAGCCGGATCGGCTTGGTTGGCCATTTGTCCTGGGCCCACGAGGTGGCCGGGGCAATGATGCCGGACGTGCCCACGGCACCGAGAGCCGCAAGGCCCGGAAGCTGGCCAAGGAATTGGCGGCGGGAAGAGGTCATGCTGTGTCTCCAGTCAACACTTATCATCAGTCGTCGTACAACGATGGATGGGAGTGTAGGCTGGGATCGCGGTCGGGTCTATCGGGAAAACACGTAGAAGGGAGGGGATGAATGTTGGGACATTAGGGTGGGGGCGGGTGCTGGGGTGGGGCGTTCAATGTCTCGGCGCAGACGGAGCCATGTGGACCGGCGTGCTCAGTTGTCTGATGACTTGAGCTTGGGTTTGCTGCCTTCTTCCGCCGCTGGTGTAGGGGCCGGGGATGAGGGCCGGCCGTCGGGCATTGACAAGCGTTCTTCGCAGGCGACCCGCTTGGCCCTCACCCCCAACCCCTCTCCCGCAGGCGGGAGAGGGGAGCTGGTCAGGCCGCACCTCAGCCCTACGCCCCCGACTTCTTCGCGTACTCCCAGCCCATTTCCGCCATCGGGCGGGCGCGCTTGCCGGCGTCCAGGGCCTGGGCGGACGATGCCGTGCCGTCCACCACGCGCTTCATGATGCCCTGCAGGATGCCGGCGATGCGGAACATGCTGAAGGCCAGGTAGAAGTTCCAGTCGCCGGTGATCTGGCGGCCGGTGCGTTGTTCGTACAGGCGGCGGTACGCGGCTTCGTCGGGGATGCCGAGCGCCTGGTGGTCTAGCCCGGCGATGCCGCGGAACTGGCCGGGCTGGATGTGCCAGCTCATGCAGTGGTAGCCAAAGTCGGCCATCGGATGGCCCAGCGTGGACAGCTCCCAGTCCAGCACGGCCAGCACCTTGGGCTCGGTCGGGTGGAACATCAGGTTGTCGAGCCGGTAGTCGCCATGGACGATGCTGGTCAGATCCACGTCTTCCTGCGGGATGTGATCGGGCAGCCACGCCATGAGCTGGTCCATGGCCGGGATCGATTCGGTCTCGGACAGCTTGTACTGCTTGCTCCAGCGCTCGATCTGGCGCTGGAAGTAGTTGCCGGGCTTGCCGTAGTCGGCCAGCCCGATGGCCTTGTAGTCGACCGTGTGCAGCGCGGTGATGACACGGTTCATCTCGTCGTAGATCGCGCCGCGCTGGGCGGGGGTCATGTCCGGCAGCGACTGGTCCCACAGCACGCGGCCGCTGACGAATTCCATGATGTAGAAGGCGCGGCCGATGATGGCCTCGTCCTCGCAGAGCGCGAACATGTGCGCGACCGGCACGTCGGTGCCGGCCAGCGCCTTCATGACGCGGTATTCGCGCTCGATGGCGTGGGCCGACGGCAGCAGCTTGGCCTTGGGGCCCGGCTTGGCGCGCATCACGTAGGTCTGGCCCGGCGTGACCAGCTTGAAGGTGGGATTGGACTGGCCGCCCTTGAACTGCTCGACGCTCAGCGGCCCGGCAAAGCCGGCCACGTGCTGGCGCATCCAGTCCTCCAGCGCGCCGACGTCAAAGCGCTGCTGGTCGGCCACGGGGCGCGTGCCTTCGAAATGCGAAACGTTGCTGCTGCTCATGTGTGTCTCTCTCCGCAATGTGTTTTGTCGTCGTTGTCGGAATTGTCGCCGCCGGATATGCCCGGGCGTCAGCGATAGTTCGGCTTGCGCTTTTCCAGGAAGGCCGTGATGCCCTCGCCCCCGTCGCGGTGGTGCAGCGCGGCCACGAAGCTGTCGCGCTCGGCGGCCAGGTGTTCGGTCAGCGTGGCGGTGCCGGCATGGTTGATCAGCGATTTCATGCCGCGCACGGCGTTCGGCGATTCCTTGGCCAGGTTGTCGGCAATCCGCAGCGCCTCGGTCAGCGCGTGGCCCGGCTGGACCACGCGGTTGACGATGCCAAAGTGTGCCAGCCGCGCCGGGTCCACCGGTTTGCCTTCCATCAGGATCTCGCTGGCCAGCTGGCGCGGCAGCATGCGGGCAATCTCGTACGAGCCGCCGCCGTCCGGCGTCAGCCCGACCTTGACGTAGGCCATCACGAACTTGGCGTCGCTGGCGGCCACCACGAAGTCGCAGGCCAGCACCAGCGAGAAGCCGGCGCCGGCGGCCGGGCCTTCCACGGCGGCGATGATCGGCTTGGGAAACGCGTGGAACGATTCGATCCAGTGGTGCAGCGTCTCGATGCTCTCGGCCTGCACCGCCGGCGGCTGCGAGCGGTTGCCGAGCAGCCGGTTCAGGTTGCCGCCGGCGCAGAACACGCCGTTGGCGCCGGTCAGCACCACGGTGCGGATCGCGTCATCGCGCGCGGCCACTTCCAGCGCCTCCTGCGAGGCGGCGTAGATGTCCGGATGCAGCGCGTTGCGCGCCTCGGGGTTCGAGATGGTCAGGACGAGCGTCGCGTCGACGCGTTCGGAAAGTAGCTGGGCGGTCATGGCGGCCTCTGTTCTGATAAGGATTGCCGGGGGGATACGAAACGGGCGCCCCGTGTCTCGTCGGGGCGCCCGTGCGGGGGTCAGGCTTCTTCGGTCAGCAGCGACAGGCCCAGGCCCGCGCGGCGCCACAGCCACGGGCTCGGGCGGTAGCGCATGTCGCCGGTCAGGCGGTTCATGTTGCGCAGCACTTCCAGGATCACGCCGGGGCCGATCGTGTCGCCCAGCGCCAGCGGGCCCTTGGGGTAGCCCAGGCCCAGGTTCACGGCCAGGTCGATGTCGGTCGGCGTGGCAATGCGCTGCTGCGCGATGTCGCTGGCGATGTTGACGATGCAGCCGATGATGCGCTGGGCGATGAAGCCGGCCGAGTCGCGGATCACGGTCACCGGCACGCCGTCGCTGGCCAGCAGGCCGTGCGCGGCGTCGCGGGCGGCGGCGCTGGTGGCCGGCGTGGTCATCAGCGTGCGGCGCTTGGTGGCTTCGAACGGCAGCAGCGTGTCGATGGCGACCACGCGCGTGGCGTCCAGCCCTTCCTCCAGCGCGGCGGTGGTGGCGTCCAGGCCCAGCGGCGTCACCACGATCAGCGCGTCGGCCGACGGGGCGTTGCCGCCTTCGACCGTCGCGCCCAGCGCGCCCAGCAGCTTCACGGTCATCGCGTGGCCGCGCGCGTTGGCGCGGCTGACCCAGACGCTGGCCGGGCGGGCGTCGGGCACGGGCTGGGCGGCCGGCACCTGCTTCTGGCCGTCCGGATAGGCGTAGAAGCCCGCGCCGGTCTTGCGGCCCAGCAGGCCGCCGGTGTAGCGCAGCTGCGTGATCGGCGACGGGCGGTAGCGCGCTTCCTGGTAGAACTGGTTGTAGATCGACTCCATCACCGGGTGCGACACGTCGAGCCCGGTCAGGTCCATCAGCTCGAACGGACCCATGCGGAAGCCGGCCTGCTCGCGCATGATGTTGTCGATGTCGACGAACGCGGCCACGCCTTCCTGCGCGGCCTTCAGGCCCTCGATGTTCATGCCGCGGCCAGCATGGTTGACGATGAAGCCCGGCATGTCCTTGCAGCGCACCGGCGTATGGCCCATGCGGCGCGACAGCTCCATCAGGCGGTCGCCGACGGCCGGGTCGCCAGAGAGGCCGTCGATCACTTCCACGACCTTCATCAGCGGCACCGGGTTGAAGAAGTGATAGCCGACGATGCGGCCCGGCTGGCGGGCGCCCACGGCGATGGCCGTGATCGACAGCGACGACGTGTTCGACGCAATCACCGCGTCGTCCGGCAGGATCGCCTCTAGCCGGGCCACGAGGTCGCGCTTGACGTCGAGCTTTTCCACGATGGCTTCCACGACCATGTCGCAGCCGGCCAGGTCTTCCAGCGCGGTGCACGCCTTCACGCGGGCCAGCGCGGCCTCGCTGTCGGCGGCGCTGATCTTGCCCTTGTCGGCCAGCTTGGCAAAGGTATCCTGCAGGTACTGGCGCGCAGCGGCCACGGCCTGGGCGTTGGTATCGAACAGGCTGACGGCAAGGCCCGCCTGCGCGGCGATCTGGGCGATGCCGCGGCCCATGGCGCCGGTGCCAACGATGCCGAGCGATTGGATAGTGGAATTGCGCATTGTCGGTCCAAAAAAGTTGTGGCTAAATTAGCACGATCGTACGTTTTCTGCACCTTCAGCGACAGAGGCGCCGCGCATGCGGCGTGCGCTGATCGGCCATGCAAGGCGGGGCAGACGGCGGCGGTGCGGCCTGGGGTCGACACCGGCGATTCCACCTACCTGGAGAGACACACACATGCTGAAGCTCTGCGGATTTTCCGCCAGCAACTACTACAACAAGGTCAAGCTGGCCCTGCTGGAAAAGAACCTGCCGTTCGAGGAAGTGCTGGCCTGGATTGGCGAGACCGACCTGGCGGCGTCCCCGCTGGGCAAGGTGCCCTACATCATCACCGATGCCGGCCCGCTGTGCGAGTCCGAGGCGATTGCCGAGTACATCGAAACCACCTACATCCAGGCCCCGCTGCTGCCGAAGGACCCGTACCAGGCCGGCAAGGTGCGCGAACTCGTCACGTTCATGGAGCTGTACCTGGAACTGACCGCCCGCGAGCTGTACCCGGAGGCGTTCTTCGGCGGCAAGGTCAGCGACCGCGTGAAGGAACGCCAGCGCGCGCTGCTGGACAAGTTCATCCCCGCCTTCGGCAAGCTGGCGAAGTTCTCGCCGTATGTCGCCGGCGACACCTTCACGCTGGCCGACTGCGCCGCCGTGTGTCACCTGCCGCTGGTGTCGTCGTGCACCAAGATCATCTACGGCGAGGACCTGCTGGCCGGCCTGCCGGTGAAGGACTACCTGAAGCGGATGGCCGAACGGCCGAGCGTGCAGAAGGTCAATGCCGACCGGAAGGCCAACACCGAGCTGATGCTGAGTCGGAATCGGTAACCATCGTTTTCCGCTTGTTTGCTCCACTCCCCCGCGTGCGGGAGAGGGGCCGGGGGTGGGGGCGTTGAGGTTCTGCTTGCCGACGGGTGGCAGTTTGCACCGCTGGCCCTCACCCCCAACCCCTCTCCCGCAGGCGGGAGAGGGGAGCTACAACCCTCAGCGCTTCACACCCCTCACAGTTGCAATCCCCATCACAGCTTTGCCAGACGCTCCAGCGCCAGCTTCAGCGTTTCTTCCTTCTTGGCGAAGCAGAACCGCACCACGCCGGACTCGCGCGGGGCCGAGTAGAAGGCGGAGACCGGGATCGCGGCCACGCCGATTTCGCGCGTCAGCCACATCGAGAAATCGGCCTCGCTCATGTCGGAGATGGCCGAATAGTCCACGCACTGGAAGTACGTGCCGTCCGAGGGCAGCAGCTTGAAGCGCGTGCCGGATAGTCCGGCGCGGAAATAGTCGCGCTTCTTCTGGTAGAAGGCGGCCAGGTCCAGATACGGCGCGGGATCAGCCATGTAGTCGGCCAGGCCGTGCTGCACCGGGGTGTTCACCGTGAACACGTTGAACTGGTGCACCTTGCGGAATTCGTGCATCAGCGCGGCCGGCGCGGCCACGTAGCCAACCTTCCAGCCCGTCACGTGGTAGGTCTTGCCGAAGCTCGACACGACGAAGCTGCGGCGCGCCAGCTCGGGGTGGCGCGATACCGACGCGTGCGGCTGGCCGTCGTAGACCATGTGCTCGTAGACCTCGTCGGACAGCAGCAGGATGTCGGTGCCGGCCAGCAGGTCAGCCAGCTGCTGCATGTCCTCGGCGCGCCAGATCGTGCCGGTCGGGTTGTGCGGCGTGTTGATCATGATCATGCGCGTCCTGGGCGTGATCGCGGCGGCCAGCTTGTCGAACGGGATGCGGAACAGCGGCGCCTCCAGCCGCACGGGCACGGCCGTGGCGCCGGCCAGCTCGATCGACGGCAGGTAGCTGTCGTAGCACGGCTCCAGCACGATGACCTCGTCGCCGGGGTGCACCGCGCACAGGATCGACGTCAGCAGGCCCTGCGTGGCGCCGGCCGTGACCGTGATCTCGGTGTTCCAGTCGTACTGGTGGCCGTACAGCGTGGCGATCTTGGCGGCGATGGCCTGGCGCAGCCGCGGCACGCCGGCCATCGGCGGGTACTGGTTGTGGCCAGCGCGCATGGCGGCCGCCACGGCGTCGACGATGCGCGGGTCGCAGTCGAAGTCCGGAAAGCCCTGGCCCAGGTTCACGGCGTTCTTCTCGGCGGCCAGCGCCGACATCACGGTGAAGATCGTGGTGCCCACGTTGGGCAGGCGGGACAGCGGCGGATTCAGCGGGGCAAGGGTCGATTCGGACATGTGGGACGAAGGCGGAAAAGGTCTCGGGCAGGCAGGCAGAGCGTCATTCTAGCGGGGTTCCGGCGGCGGCTGCGGGCGCCCGCCCGCTGGCCTGCCAGCCGCCGAGCCAGCCGGCAAAGGCCAGCGGCGGCAGCACGTCCACGCCGCTGGTGCGGCGCAGGCGGCTCCTGAGCTTCAGCACGGCCTTGTCCTTCGACACCAGCAGCACGGCGCGCGCGAAGTGGGCCAGTTCGATGAACTTCTGGTCGTCGGTGTCGCGGCACTTCGGCAGGCGGACGGCGTCGGCCTCGGCGGCCGGCGGCAGCGGTTCGAGCGTGGCCAGGCGGTCTACCTCGGCCAGCGCCGCGTCGATGTCGACCGCGAACCGCGCAAACTGCGGATAGGCCAGCACGCGGCGCAGTTCCTCGCGGCAGTCGGCCCGGATCACCGGCGCGATGGCGCCCGTGGCCAGCGCGGCCCGGATCGGCTCGACGTGGGGGTCCCGGAAGACCAACAGGTCCACCCAGACGTTGGAATCAAGCACCACGCGCGGCGCGCCGGCGGGGGTGTCGGAGGTGGCGCCGGGGGCAGGCGCGGGGGTGCGGGGCAGGGCGCCGGCGGTGGCTTCGGTGGGCATTCGCTACAATCTCAGCTTTGTTTCTGCCCGCGATTTTGCCATGCTCATCGTCCTGTCTCCCGCCAAGTCCCTGGACTACGAGACACCGCCGCGCGTCAAGACCCACACGATGCCGCGTTTCATCGACCGTTCGGCCACGTTGATCGACCGCCTGCGCAAGCTGGCGCCGCAGGACGTGGCGTCGCTGATGGACATCTCCGACAAGCTCGCCGTGCTCAACGTGACCCGCTACGCCGACTGGTCGCCCGAGTTCACGGCCGCCAACAGCAAGCAGGCGGTGCTGGCGTTCAACGGCGACGTCTACGACGGGCTGGACGCGAAATCGCTGTCCACCGACGACCTGGCGTTCGCGCAGAAGCACCTGCGCATCCTGTCCGGGCTGTACGGCCTGCTGCGGCCGATGGACTGGATGCAGCCCTACCGGCTGGAAATGGGCACCCGGCTGGACAACGCCGCCGGCCGCGACCTGTACGCGTTCTGGGGCGACGACGTCACCCAGCTGCTCAACAAGGACATGGCCGCGCTCAAGCACGAGGGCGCGCCGACGCTGGTGAACCTGGCGTCCGAGGAATATTTCAAGGTGGTGCGTCCGAAGGTGCTCGACGCGCGGGTCATCACGCCCGTGTTCGAGGACTGGAAGGGCGGCCGCTACAAGATCATCTCGTTCCATGCCAAGCGGGCGCGCGGTACGATGGCACGCTACGCGGTCACGCACCGCGTGACCGACGCCACCCGGCTCAAGCGCTTCAACGAGGACGGCTACGCTTTCGACAAGGCCGCCTCGGACGACGCGCGCTGGGTGTTCCGCCGCCGCCTGGAAGACTGACCCGAGACAAACAGGACCCTATCCCCATGACCTCGGCACTCCATATCTCGTCAATGTTCGATTCCGGCGCGATCGAAGTCGAATCGATCGACCGCGCCGACGACATCCGCCTGCGCATCCGCGCCGATTCCCACGCCGACTTTCGCCAGTGGTTCCACTTCCGGCTGCAGGGCGCGGCCGGGCAGGCCTGCCGGCTGCGGTTCCTGAACGCGGGCGAGTGCACGTACCCGGACGGCTGGCGCGACTATCGCGCCGTGGCGTCGTACGACCGCGCGCACTGGTTCCGCGTGCCGACCCAGTACGACGGCCAGACCATGACCGTCGACTTCACGCCGTCGCACGACAGCGTCTGGTTTGCCTATTTCGAGCCGTATTCCGATGAGCGTCACCTGGCGCTGCTGGCGTCGTGCCAGCGCTCGCCGGTGGCCAGGCTGTCGCACCTGGGCAGCACCGTGGACGGCCGCGACCTGACCTGCGTGACGCTGGGCGAGCCCGGGCCGGGCAAGAAGACCGTCTGGATGATTGCGCGCCAGCACCCGGGCGAGAGCATGGCCGAATGGTTCTGCGAAGGCGTGCTGCAGCGTCTGACCGGCACCGGCACGTGGCACGGTGACCCGGTGGCGCGCAAGCTGCTGGAGCGCGCGGTGTTCCACATCGTGCCGAACATGAACCCGGACGGGTCGTCGCGCGGCAACCTGCGGACCAACGCGGCCGGCGCGAACCTGAATCGTGAATGGATGCAGCCGAGCCTGGAGACCAGCCCCGAGGTCTACCACGTGCGCCGCGCCATCGAACGGACCGGCGTGGACCTGTTCTTCGACATCCACGGCGACGAGGCGCTGCCCTACAACTTCGTGGCCGGCAGCGAGATGCTGCCCGGCTTCACCGAGGCCCAGCGCGCGCAGCAGTCGCGCTTCATCGATGCATTCAAGCGCGTCTCGCCCGATTTCCAGGACGTGCACGGCTACGCGGCCAGCAAGTACAACGCCGACGCGCTGAAGCTGGCCTCGAAGTACATCGGCCACACCTTCGGCTGCCTGGCGCTGACGCTGGAAATGCCGTTCAAGGACAACGCCGACCTGCCGGACCCGGAAGTGGGCTGGAACGGCGCGCGCAGCGCGCTGCTGGGCACGGCAATGCTGCAGGCGGTGCTGGAGTATCTAGGCTAGGAAAGATTCAGGATGGTTTGCTCCCGTCTCCCACACGGTGGGAGACGGGTTGGGGGTGCGGGCCCGGCGTTTCAGATTGCTGTGGTCGGCAACTTGAGCCGCTTGCCCTTACCCGCGGCCCCTCTCCCGCGTGCGGGAGAGGGGAGCGACAAAGCTACTGCTTCTTCTTCGTCTTCGACGACGCCGAGTTCTTCGTCGATGACGTCGACTTGGCCTTCGACTTCGATGTCGTCGACTTGGCGCTGCTCTTGCCTTTCTTCTTGCTCTGCGTGGCCGACGTGGCCACGGCCGGTGCGGCGGCGGGTTCGATGATCGTGTCGCCGTTGCTGTCCAGCAGTTCGTACGCGAGCATCATGCCGTCGTTGTAGCCGCAGCGGACGCGCACGGGCTGCCATTGGGCCTCGCCGCGGCGCTTGTGCGCGGTGGCGTTGAACGTGACCACGGAGCTGACCGGCACGGCCTGCTTGCCGGGCGAGAAGCGGCCTTCCCAGCGTTCTTCCATGGCCTGGCCGGCGGACAGCGCGCCGGTGGGAATCTTCAGGGCGTCGTAGGTGGCCGATCGCGGCACCACCCAGCTCGCGTGGGCGGCGCAGTCGGCCACATCGGCCGCGGCATTTTCCGATTTCATCAACTGCTGGCGCATCTGGGTCCGGTACTCGGCCAGGCTGACGCGGCCCTTGTCGGGCAGGGTGACCGTGGTGGTCGGCGGTGGCGTCTTGTTGACGATCGGAGGCGGCTTGACGGCCGATGCCGGGGTGGGCGCGGTGGCGGGTGTGGCGGTGGGCGAAGCGGCCGGCGTGGCGGCCGTGGCGTTGTCGTCGGTCGGCGCGGTGGCGCAGCCGGCCAGCGCGATGGCGCCTGCCACTGCGGCAGTCAGCATGCGGAGCTGGCTGCCAAACAGTTCGGAAATTCGTCTGATCACGGGAACGTCTTTGCTCGTGCAAGCAAGGAGGGTGGGTGAAGGATTGCCATGATAGAGGAATCCCCCGCCGTGAAGTTCCTAAATGTTGTTACCCTTCGTTCTAATTGCTTACATCTTGCGCGCATTGGATGCGATTATCCGCGCGCAATAGCAGAAGTGTCCGGGATGTTGCAACTGAGAGGAACCCCGAGACACGCATGCAGCGTGTCCCGGAGTGTGCAGCGGGCGCCCTTGCGGCGCCCGTTCCGTCGATGACCGCCGGTCAGAACGTGCGCGCGAAGCGCAGCAGGTCGTCCATCAGCGCGTCGAGGTCGCGCTGGAGCTTGTCGAAGCCGGCCGATTTTGCCAGCCCCACCTCGTCCATGTAGAGCTTGCGGTTGACCTCCAGCTGCAGGCTGTGGCGGCTGGCCTGCGGCTGGCCCACCACGCGCACGATCTCCACGCCCTTGTACGGGTGGTTGCGCCACACGTCGTAGCCCATCTCCTTGAGCACGGCCTCCACGCGGTCGGTGAACCGGGTGTCGCAGGTGGTGCCGTCGCGGTCGCCCACGACGAAGTCCGGATGCTGCAGCCCCGGATGCTCGGTCGCAAACTTAGCGGCCTCGCTGGGCATCGAGTGGCAATTGATGTGGAACATATGCCCGTGGCGCGCCACGGCCGCGTCCGACAGCCGCTGCAGCTGGGCGTAGTACGGCAGGTAGTACGTGTCGATGCGCGCCTGCAGCTCGGCCACGCCGAGCTTGCGGTCGTAGATCGGCTCGCCGGTGTCCAGCACGCGCCAGACCAGGCCCTTGCCCAGGCGCGTCTTGGACGTTTCCTGCTTCAGGCCCGGCCACGGCGCGTCCAGCAGCGCCTCGTCAATTTCCGTCAGGCCGCGGTTGGCGTCGAGGTAGCTGCGCGGAAAGCCGGCGGCCAGCAGCGGAATGCCGCGCGCGGGCGCGCCGGCGTAGAGCTCGTCCACGAACGTGTCTTCCGCCTGCCGCAGCAGCGGCAGGGGCAGGTTGGCCGCAAAGCGAAAATCGGCCGGGTACGTGGTGCAGCTATGCGGGGAATCAAGAAAGAGCGGGCCGCACTCGCCTTCCGGCATCTGCAGGAAGTACGGGCTTTCCGCGGTCTTTCGGTCTGCTTCGGTCATACGGACTGCCAGTCGTGGATCGGGTTAGTCGAGCGAGATCTTGGCGGCGGCGGCCACCTTCTTGTTCTTGGCCACCTCGGCGGTGATCTGCTGCGCGAAGTGCTGCGGCGTGTCGCCCACCGGGGTCGCGCCGAGCTTTTCCAGCTTGGCCTTGACCTCGGGCATGGCCAGCACCTTGATCGCGGCCGCGTTCAGCTTGGCCTGGATGTCGGCCGGCAGCTTGGCCGGGGCGATCAGGCCAAACCAGGCGGCGTCATTGACCTCGGGCAAGCCCAGTTCGGCAAAGGTAGGCACGTTCGGCAGGGCGGCCACGCGCTTCGGGGCGGCCACGGCCAGCGCGCGCAGCTTGCCGCCTTCGATGAATGGCAGCGACGACGGCAGGTTGTCGAACAGGATCTGGACCTGGCCGGCCAGCGCGTCGTTCAGCGCCGGGCCCACACCCTTGTACGGCACGTGCAGCAGTTCGGTCTTGCTGCTCATCTTGAACAGCTCGCCCATCATGTGCGACACGCTGCCGTTGCCGGCCGAGCCATAGGCCAGCTTGTTCGGCTCGGACTTGGCCAGCGCGATGAACGACTTCATGTCGGTGGCCTTGACCGCCGGGTTGATGCTCATCACGTTCGGCACCGAGGCCAGGTTCGTGATCGTCGTGAAATCCTTGGTCGCGTCGTACTGCAGGCGCGGGTAGACGGCCGGGTTGATGCCGTGCGTCGATGCGGTGGCGATGCCGAGCGTGTAGCCGTCCGGCGCGGCCTTGGCCAGGTAGCCCGTGCCGATGCTGCCGCCGGCGCCGCCGCGGTTGTCCACGACCACGGCCTGGCCCAGTTGCTGGCCGAGCTTGTCGGCCACGATGCGCGCGACGATGTCGGTAGTGCCGCCGGCCGGGAACGGCACGACGAGCGTGATCGGCTTGGTCGGATAGCCCTCGGCAAAGGCGGGCAGGGTCAGGCTGGCGGCCGCGAAGGCGGTGGCGGCGGCAAGGACTTTCAGCAGGGGACGGCGTTGCATCGAAGGGATTCCGTTGAAAGAAGAGAGGAAGGACGGTCTCTGGCGGACCTGGCGACCGGATGGATCGCGGGACGCGGCGGGCCGGCGGGCCCATCGGCATCGTAGGAAATCCATGTGTCGAGCGCTTTTCGATTCTGCGCGCCCGAGCACGCGGCTGGCAAACGATTTAAAATCCCAGGCTCATTCCATTTGGTATTGAAGTAGGAGTGCATCATGCGGCGCTTATGTCCGTCGATGACCGAACTGGTGGCTTTCGAGGCGGCGGCGCGGCATAGCAGTTTTACGGTGGCGGCCCGCGAGCTGCATGTGACGCAGGGCGCCGTCAGCAAGCAGGTACGAAGCCTGGAGGCGTTTCTGGGCGTCGAGCTGTTCGAGCGGGTGCGCCAGCGGCTGCTGCTGACCGAGGCCGGCGCCCGCTACCTGGAGCGGATCGGCCCGAGCCTGGCGGCCATCGAGTCGGCCAGCGTGGAGTTGATCGCGCGGCAGGGGCGCGGCGGCATCCTGCATATCGCCAGCATGCCGACGCTGGGCGCCAAATGGCTGATCCCCCGGCTGCCGCAGTTCTTTGCCCGGCATCCCGAAGTCACCCTGGAATTCGTGCCGCACGCGCAGGGCTACGACTTTTCCCAGCCCGATCTGGACGCGGCCATCCGCTTTGGCGACGGCGTCTGGCCCGGCACGCAGGCCGACTACATGACTGGGCGCGAAGTATTGCCGGTCTGCCGGCCTGGCCTGCTCGTGCACGAGCCCGACGGCGTGGCCAAAACGCCAGCGGCGCTGCTGCGTTATCCGCTGCTGCACCATACGACGGTGCCCGAGGCGTGGCCCGACTGGCTGGCCGCGCTGGGCATCTCCACGCGCGAAGCCTGGGCCGGCGCGCGCTTCGACCAGTTCACGCTGCTCACGCAGGCGGCCATGTCGGGGCTGGGCATCGCGCTGATCCCGCGCTGCCTGATCGAGGAGGAACTGGCCACCGGCACGCTGATCGTCGCGCATCCGGCGCGCGTGCTGGCCCGCAAGGGGTATTACCTGTGCTATCCGGAGCAGAAGGCGCACCTGCCGGCGCTGCAGACGTTCCGGCAGTGGGTGATGGAAGGCGTGGACGTCGTCGCGTGACCGGGCGGGCGGCCCGGTGCCCGGTTACTTGGTCAGCACCTTCATGGCTTCTTCCAGCCCGGCCAGCGTTACCGGATACATCCGGTTCTTCATGATCTGGTTGATGACCGTGATCGACTGGCGGTACTGCCACAGGCCCTCCGGCTCGGGATTGAGCCAGACGAAGCGCGGGAACTGCTCGATCATCCGGTTCAGCCAGACCGCGCCGGCCTCCGGATTGTTGTACTCGACCGATCCGCCCGGCTGCAGGATCTCGTAGGGGCTCATCGTCGCGTCGCCGACGAAGATCACCTTGTAGTCGGGCGTGTACTTGTGCATCAGGTCCCACGTGGCGATCTTTTCGGCGTGGCGGCGCCGGTTGTTCTTCCAGACGTAGTCGTACAGGCAGTTGTGGAAGTAGTAGTACTCCAGGTGCTTGAACTCGGTCTTGGCGGCCGAGAACAGCTCCTCCACGCGCTTGATGTGGTCGTCCATCGAGCCGCCCACGTCCATCAGCATCAGCACCTTGACCTTGTTGTGGCGCTCGGGCCGCAGCTTGATGTCGAGCAGGCCGGCGTTGGCGGCCGTGGCGTGGATGGTGTCGTCCAGGTCCAGCTCGGTGTCGGCGCCCTCGCGCGCAAAGCGGCGCAGCCGGCGCAGCGCCACCTTGATGTTGCGCGTGCCCAGTTCCACCTGGTCGTCGTAGTCCTTGTAGGCGCGGCTTTCCCAGACCTTGATCGCGGTGCGGTTGCCCTTGGACGGCCCGCCGATGCGGATGCCCTCGGGGTTGTAGCCGCCGTGGCCGAACGGCGACGTGCCCCCGGTGCCGATCCACTTGTTGCCGCCCTCGTGCTTTTCCTTCTGCTCGTCCAGCAGCTGCCTGAGCCGCTCCATGAGCTTGTCCAGGCCGCCCATGGCCTCGATCTTCGCCTTCTCCTCGGCCGACAGCTCGCGTTCCAGCGTCTTCTGCAGCCAGTCCAGCGGGATGTCGCTCTTCCCGTCCACCAGGCTCTGCACGCCCTGGAAGTACGCGGCGAAGGTCTGGTCGAACTTGTCGAAATGTTTCTCGTCCTTGACCAGCGTCATGCGCGACAGGTAGTAGAACTCGTCGATCGACGGCGAGATCACCTGGGCGCGCAGCGCTTCGAGCATCGTCAGGTATTCCTTGACCGATACGGGCAGCTTGGCGTGGCGCAGCGAGAAGAAGAAGTCGATCAGCATGGCGGGCCTCCGATCAACGCGGGCGGTCGAGCTGGAATTGCAGGTGGGCGCGCACGGCCGGCCACTCGCTGGCGATGATCGAGAAGACCACCGTGTCGCGGAACGACCCGTCGGGCATGCGCTGGTGGTTGCGCAGCACGCCGTCCTGCCTGGCGCCCAGCCGGGCGATGGCCGTGCGGCTCTGGTGGTTCATCCAGTGCGTGCGGAATTCCACGGCGATGCAGTCCAGCGTCTCGAACGCGTGGCGCAGCAGCATCAGCTTGCATTCGGTGTTCAGCGCGGTGCGCTGCACGCGCTGCGCGTACCAGGTGGAACCAATCTCGACGCGGCGGTGCTTGCCGTCGATGTTCATGTACGTGGTCATGCCGGCCACGCGGCCGGCGGCGTCCAGCACCGTAAACGGCTGCATCGTGTCCTGCGCCTGCAGCCCCAGGCGGCGCTCGATCTCGGCGGCCATCGCCTCGGGCGCCGGCACGCTGGTGTACCAGAGCCGGTGCAGCGCGCCATCGGCGGCGGCGGCCTGCAGGCCGGCCAGGTGGTCCGTCGACAGCGGCGCCAGCGTGGCGTGTTGCCCGGTCAGCGTGACGGGCTGGACAAACTTCGTCATCGTGCCGGCTCCGCTCAGCGGTTGGCGCGGTTCATGAACACCAGCCGCTCGAACAGGTGCACGTCCTGCTCGTTCTTGAGCAGCGCGCCGTGCAGCGGCGGGATGGCGGCCTTGCGGTCCGGGCTGCGCAGCGCCTCGGCCGGGATGTCCTCGGCCATCAGCAGCTTGAGCCAGTCGATCAGCTCCGACGTGCTCGGCTTCTTCTTCAGGCCCGGCAGGTTGCGCATCTCGTAGAACGCCTCCAGCGCCGCGGCCACCAGTTCGCGCTTGATGCCGGGGTAGTGGACGTCGACGATCTGCTGCATCGTCTCGGCGTCCGGGAACTTGATGTAGTGGAAGAAGCAGCGGCGCAGGAAGGCGTCGGGCAGCTCCTTCTCGTTGTTCGACGTGATGATCACGAGCGGGCGGTGGCGGGCCTTGACCAGCTCGCGCGTCTCGTAGACGTAGAACTCCATGCGGTCCAGTTCGCGCAGCAGGTCGTTCGGGAATTCGATGTCGGCCTTGTCGATCTCGTCGATCAGCAGCACCACGGGCGCGTCGGCCTCGAACGCCTGCCAGAGCACGCCCTTGACGATGTAGTTGCGGATGTCGTGCACGCGGTCGTCTCCCAGCTGGGAGTCGCGCAGGCGCGACACGGCGTCGTACTCGTACAGGCCCTGCTGCGCCTTGGTGGTGGACTTGATGTGCCACTGCAACAGCGGCATGCCCAGCGCGGCGGCCACTTCCTCGGCCAGCATGGTCTTGCCGGTGCCGGGCTCGCCCTTGATCAGCAGCGGCCGCTGCAGCGTGCGCGCGGCGTTGACGGCGAGCTTCAGGTCGTCGGTGGCAACGTACTGGGCGCTGCCTTCGAACTTGGCCTGCTGGGACGGATTGGCGTTGGCGGTGGCGGTGGTGGACATGGGGCAACCTGGCGGAACGCGGCCGGCCTGCCTGGCAGGCCGGTCGAATGACAATGGGAAGCGACAACCGGCGGGGCCGGAGCGCGCCGACAACGGGCCTCGACAACCCGAAATCCGGCCGGAATGGGCCAGTATAAGAGCAGATCGGCATTCGTGTTCAGTGGGGCACACCCGAAGGCGGGTGGCGTGGACCGCCGCGTGCACGCTGCGGTACAATGCGCCGGTTTGACGCGCCCCCAGTCAATATCCTCCTCAAGCCCGGCAGTTCTGCCACCAGAGACATGGCAGAGCATCGGGAGGCGGCAACAGCGCGAGATGGTTGCAGAATGGTGTTCGAGCACCGCGGCACATCAGCACACGCCCCGGCTGCGCCCCGGGCCCGACCGGCAATGCCCGGCCGGCCCAGCGGCGATCCGCTCCATATCCCCATTTCCGCCCGGCCGTCTGGCGCCCCAAACGAGGGCAGGTCACACGCGGTTTAACACTTCCCAATCAGCTACGACAATGAAAAAGCTCCTCACGACGGTAGTGTTGGGCGCTGCCGCAACGGCTGCGCATGCCCAGGACACGGGCACTGTCGACGCCGCCAAGGACAAGGTTGCCATGTGCATCGGCTGCCATGGCATTCCCGGGTATCGCGCCTCGTTTCCGGAGACCTACGAGGTACCGATGCTGGGCGGCCAGAGCGCCAAGTACATCGAGAATGCGCTCAACGGCTATAAGAAGGGCGATCGCAAGCATCCCACCATGCGCGCCATCGCGGCCAGCCTGACCGACAAGGACATCGCCGCCGTGGCGGCGTACTACGCGCAGCAGAAGCCGGGTACCCAGAACAACACGCTCAAGTAGGAAGGCCGCAAACCATGAAGAAGCTGAACGTTGTGTCGTACGCGCTGGCCGCCGCGGTGCTGGGCGCCGCCGCGCTGTCCGCGCAGGCCGCCGATATCGCGGCGGGCAAGGCGCTGGTCGAGAAGGGTGGCTGCGTGGCCTGCCACGGCAAGGACATGAACGCGCCGATCTCGCCCGATTACCCGAAGCTGGCCGGCCAGCATCCGGACTACCTGTACCACGCGCTGACGTCGTACCAGGTCAGCGGCAACCCGCTGGTGGGCCGCACCAACGCGATCATGGCCGGGCAGGTCAACAGCAACCCGGCCGTGACCGGCAAGGACGGCAAGCCGCGCCCGTTCACCAAGGCCGAGCTCAAGGACATTGCCGCCTATATCGGCTCGCTCAAGGGTGACCTGGTGCTGAAGAAGTAGGCGGCCGGCGCGCTGGCCGCGCCAGCCCCATGAAAAACGCCGACCCGTGGGTCGGCGTTTTCGTATCCGGGGCCAGGCTCAGTTGCCGCTGCCGGACACGAGCCGGCGCTGCTTGACCGCGTTGGCCAGTGTTTCCAGGATCCCGATCGAATCGTCCCAGCCGATGCAGGCGTCGGTCACAGACTGGCCGTAGGTCAGGTTCTCCACGGGCGTGCCCTGCACGTGATCCTGGCGGCCGGCCACGAGGTGCGATTCCACCATGACGCCGACGATGCGCTGGTCGCCGCCGGCGATCTGGTTGCCGATGTCCTGGCACACCGGCAACTGGTTCTCGTGCTTCTTGCTGCTGTTGGCGTGCGAGGCATCGATCATCAGGCGGGCGGCCAGGCCGGCCTTGGCGATGGCGTCGCAGGCTTCCTGCACGCTCGCGGCGTCGTAGTTCGGCGCCTTGCCGCCGCGCAGGATGATGTGGCAGTCCTCGTTGCCGGCCGTCGACACGATGGCCGAGTGGCCGCCCTTGGTCACCGAGAGGAAATGGTGCGGCTGCGACGCGGCCTTGATGGCGTCGACCGCGATCTTCACGTTGCCGTCCGTGCCGTTCTTGAAGCCGACCGGGCAGGACAGCCCCGACGCCAGCTCGCGGTGCACCTGCGACTCGGTCGTGCGCGCCCCGATGGCGCCCCAGCTCACCAGGTCGGCAATGTATTGCGGGCTGATCATGTCCAGGTATTCGGTGCCGGTGGGCACGCCCATCTCGCTGATGTTCAGCAGCAGTTCGCGGGCCGTGCGCAGGCCGTCGTTGATCTTGAAGCTGCCATCCATGTGCGGGTCGTTGATCAGGCCCTTCCAGCCCACCGTGGTGCGCGGCTTTTCGAAGTAGACCCGCATCACGACCTCCAGCTCGCCCGCAAACCGCTCGCGCTGCACCTTGAGCAGCTTGGCGTATTCCAGCGCCGCGCGGGTGTCGTGGATCGAGCACGGCCCGATGATCACGATCAGCCGGTCATCCATGCCGTGCAGGATACGGTGCATGGCCTGGCGGGCGCCATAGATCACGTCGGACGCGGCTTCCGAGCAGGCGAACTCGCGGATCAGGTGCGCCGGGGGCAGCAGCTCCTTGAGTTCTCGAATACGCAGGTCGTCGGTGTTCTTCAGCATGATGGCTCCGGGTCTTGTGAGGTCTTGATTCTGTTGGGATGGTGCGTCGCGGTCGTGGCGGACATAAAAAAACCGCCAGGGTCGCTGGCGGTTTCTCTTGCATTGGGGGTCTGCCTACAGCCGTCCCTCTCTATCCGCCAGCGGTGTGAGATGCCAAAAGAAGTAAAAGTAAAACTTGGCGGACATGGCGGGAAACGGTCTGGCTGTAGCGAGCTTGTGTCGGTTTGACGCCGAGGCGTGAAATTAATGCTGCGGCGCGGGGTGGCGTGGCATTTAATTGCGCCGCGGCCTGCAGATTCTGCGGGCGCGGTCGCCGCCCGTGCGACAACGAAGCATCTTTATAGCGCTTTTCCCGGGGCCTTGCAAGCGGCAACCGCAACAGTTTTAAGCCGATGCAGGATATTCCGGCTGCCTATATTACAAAGGCAAGCCCTGGTACGAAGGGGCGGCGAACAATAATCAGCAGGCGGAGGTGCCGATCATGTCAGTCGATGAAGCAAGGCTGAATGCCTTTATGGAGAAGTTCGTGCATGACATCGGGGCCGTGATGCACGCGGCCACCGTGGTGGTGGGTGACGAGCTGGGCCTGTACAAGGCGCTGGCCGAAAAACCGATGACCAGCGACACGCTGGCCGCCAAGACCCGGACCGACGGGCGCTACGTGCGCGAGTGGCTGTCCGCCCAGGCCGCGAGCGGCTACGTGGAGTACGACCCGGCGACCGACCAGTTCTCGCTGACCGAGGAACAGGCGTTCGCGCTGGCCCAGGAAGGCAGCCCGGCCTTCATCCCGGGCGCGTTCCAGATTGCGGTGGCCCAGTTCCGGGCCATCCCGCGCATGATCGAGATCTTCCGCAACGGCCGAGGCCTGGGCTGGCACGAGCACGATCCGGCGCTGTTCCACGGCACCGAGCGGTTCTTCCGGCCCGGCTATGCCGCGCATCTGGTCAGCGAATGGATTCCGGCGCTCGAAGGCATGGCGGCCCGGCTCGCGGCCGGGGCCGTGGTGGCCGACGTCGGCTGCGGCCACGGCGCGTCGACGATCATCATGGCCCAGGCGTTCCCGCACGCCACGTTCCGCGGCTTCGACTACCACGAGCCGTCGATCCGCTACGCCACCGAGGCCGCCCGCCGCGCCGGCGTGGCCGACCGCGTGCAGTTCGAGGTGGCATCGGCCAAGGACTACCCGGGCCGCGACTACGACCTCGTGGCCGTGTTCGACTGCCTGCACGACATGGGCGACCCCGTGGGCGCGGCGCGCCACGTCCGCGAGACGCTGAAGCCCGACGGCTGCTGGATGATCGTGGAACCGTTTGCCAACGACAGCCTGCAGGACAACCTGAATCCCGTCGGCCGCGTGTTCTATTCGGCGTCGACGTTCATCTGCACGCCGGGATCGCGGGCGCAGGACGGCGCGATGTGCCTGGGCGCCCAGGCCGGCGAGGCCCGCATGCGCGGCGTGACCGAGCAGGGCGGCTTCGGCAGCTTCCGCCGCGCGGCGCAGACGCCGTTCAATCTGGTGTATGAGGTGAGGCCGTAGAAAAAGGCCGTCCGGTGTGCTCCCCTCTCCCGCGCGGGAGAGGGGAGAAAGACGTCAACCCATCAGGCCGTGCCGCCCACCGTCATGTTTTCGATGCGCAGCGTCGGCTGGCCCACGCCCACGGGTACGCTCTGTCCTTCCTTGCCGCAGACGCCTACGCCCGAATCCAGGCGCATGTCGTTGCCGATCATCGTCACGTCCTTGAGCGATTCCGGGCCGTTGCCCACCAGCGTGGCGCCCTTGACCGGGTACGTGATCTTGCCGTCCTCGATCATGTACGCCTCGCTGGCCGAGAACACGAACTTGCCGTTGGTGATGTCCACCTGGCCGCCGCCGAAGTTCACGGCGTAGAGGCCGCGCTTGACGCTGGCGATGATTTCCTGCGGGTCGCGGTCGCCGTTGAGCATGTACGTGTTGGTCATGCGCGGCATCGGCAGCGCGGCGTAGCTTTCGCGGCGGGCGTTGCCGGTGACCGGCATCTTCATCAGGCGCGCGTTGAGCGTGTCCTGGATGTAGCCGGTCAGGATGCCGTCCTCGATCAGCGTCGTGCACTGGGTCGGGTTGCCCTCGTCGTCAAGGTTCAGCGATCCGCGGCGGTTCTCGATCGTGCCGTCGTCCACCACGGTCACGCCCTTGGCGGCCACGCGCTCGCCCATGCGGCCGGCGAACGCCGACGAACCCTTGCGGTTGAAATCCCCCTCCAGGCCGTGGCCCACCGCCTCGTGCAGCAGCACGCCGGGCCAGCCCGGGCCCAGCACCACGGTCATCGCGCCGGCCGGGGCGGGGCGCGCCTCCAGGTTGACCAGCGCCGATGCCACGGCTTCGTCCACGTACTTGCGCAGCAGGTCGTCGGTGAAATAGCCGTAGGCGTAGCGGCCGCCGCCGCCCGACGAGCCAATCTCGCGCCGGCCGTTCTGCTCGGCGATGACCGTCACCGACACGCGCACCAGCGGGCGGACGTCGGCCGCGATGATGCCGTCGCTGCGCGCCACCAGCACCACGTCGTACTCGCCGGCCAGCCCGGCCATGACCTGCACCACGCGCGGGTCCTTGGCGCGGGCCATCTTCTCGATCTTTTCCAGCAGCGCCACCTTCTCGGTGGCCGTCATCGAATCCAGCGGATCGTTCGGGGCGTACAGGCTGCGCCCGCCCTGCGACGCCATCGCGCTGGCCACCTTGACACGCCCGCTGCCGGCGCGGCCGATCGTGCGGGTGGCCGCCGCGGCCTGCGACAGCGCGGCCAGGCTGATGTCGTCGGAATAGGCAAAGGCGGTGCGGTCGCCCGACACGGCGCGCACACCCACGCCCTGGTCGATGCTGAAGCTGCCCGACTTGACGATGCCTTCCTCCAGGCTCCACGCCTCGTTGCGCGTGTGCTGGAAGTAAAGGTCGGCGTAGTCCACCTTGTGCGTGAAGACGTCGGCCAGCACGCGCTGGAGCGCCGCCTCGTCCAGGCCGTAGGGCGCCAGCAGCAGCTCTTGCGCCGTGGCCAGGTTGCGAATTCCGAGATCTCCGGCGTTCATGATTGTCCTTGGTCTTGAAGCGCCACGGCGCGCGGCCATGGCGAAAAGCAAACGGTAATGCCCTGCATGCTACAGCACGCGATGCCGCAGCGCCGGCAGGTTCTGACGCACCTCGGCCAGCCGCGCCGGGTCCACCAGGCCCGACACCACGCCCTCGCCCTCGGGCAGCACGCCCATCAGCTCGCCCCATGGGTCCACCAGCATCGAATGGCCCCACGTGCGCCGGCCATTCTCGTGCCGCCCGCCCTGTGCCGCCGCCAGCACATAACACTGGTTCTCGATGGCGCGGGCGCGCAGCAGGATTTCCCAGTGGGCCTGCCCGGTGGTGTAGGTGAAGGCGGCCGGCATCAGAATCAAGCTCACGCCGTTGGCGCCGCGCGCCAGCCCCCGGTACAGCTCGGGAAAGCGCAGGTCGTAGCAGACCGACATCGCCACGCGGCCGCAGGGCGCCTCGAACGTCACGGGCGTCTTGCCGGCCAGGATGGTGCGCGACTCGTCGAAGTTTTCCTCGCCCTTGGTAAAGCCGAACAGGTGAATCTTGTCGTAGCGGGCCACGCGTTCACCGTGCGGGTCGAATGCCAGCGAGCTGTTGTAGACGCGGTTGTCGTCGCCGCACCACATCGGCAGCGTGCCGCCCACCAGCCACAGCCGGTGCCGGCGGGCCGCGTCGGCCAGAAAGCGCTGCACGGGCCCGTCGCCGTCGCGCTCGCGGATGGCCACCTTGTCCGATTCATGCCGGCCCATCATGCAGAAGTACTCGGGCAGCAGCACCAGCTCGGCGCCGCCGCGCGCGGCATCGGCGATCAGCGCGTCGGCGCGCGCGAGGTTGTCGTCGAGCGACGTGCCCGTCACGGTCTGGATGGCGGCGACGCGGAACGGATGGGCTGCGGTCATCGTGGCTTCCTTTCTCGGCGGGTGGGGCGGGGGCGCGGGGGCGGGGCGATCAGCGCGGGAACACGCTGGAGCGGTCCTGCACCGGCGCCGGGCGCGACTTATTGTCCTCCACTTTGCTGACCTTGGGGTCGGCCCACGATCCGCTCACGTGGTAGTGCTGGGTGAACACCTTCGAGAACTCGTCGGCGAACAGCAACTGCGCGGCCAGCGTGCCGATGCCGAGCACCGGGTTGATGAACGCGGCCGCCACCGACGTGGTGGTGGCGTTGATGCGCGGCACCACGTCCACCTGCACGTCCTGCGTCTCGCGCAGCAGGTCGGCCGTGCCGGTCATCGACGCCATCACCTGGCTGCTCTTGAAGCGGAACTCGTCGATCTTGCCCACGCCGTTCTCGATCGTGCCCGACCCGCTGATGTCGTCGAACACCAGGCCCTTGCTCGACAGCGACCGGAAGTCCAGCGTGGCAAAGCGCAGCAGGCTCTGCAGGCTCAGCACGCCCAGCAGTCGCGCGGCGCCCGGCTCCACGCTGAGGATCTGGCCGTTTTCCAGCTTCAGGTTCAGCCGGCCGGACAGCGTCGGGTAGTCGATCGACATGGGCGACCCGCGCCACGCGATGCGGCCTTCCAGCGCGCCGTTGCCGTCGCGCACGGTGTGCGGCAGGCCAAAGCGGTCCAGCACGTCGCCGGCGTTGCGGATGTCGAGCTTGAAGTTCAGCAGCGTGCGGCGGCCTTCCGTGGGCGACACATTGCCCTGCGCGGCGGCCTCGCGCAGCCGGCGCGGCAGGCGCCAGCTACCGCTGCCGGTCAGCGTGGCGCCGGGCTGCTCGATGCTCAGGCTGTCCAGCGTCCAGACCGGCTGGTTGTCGGTATGGCTGGTGTGGGCCTTGACCGCCAGCTTGCCGAAGTCGCGGCCGTGCAGCACGAAGCGGTCGACCACCAGGTCCAGCGCCGGCATCTCCTCGACGCTGCGCGTGATGGCCTCGGCCGCGTGGCCGTCGTCGGTGGCCTCGGGGATGTCCAGGTGCGACAGCCGCACCGTCAGCGCGCCGGTGGGGTTGCTGCTGTCGCGGCGCCACTGGCCGTTGCCGGTGATCTGGCGCGACGCCATCTGCAGGTTCCAGCCGGCGGCCTCGCGGGCGGCGTCGATCGACACGTCGTCCAGGCTGCGGCCGAACGCGTCCAGCGTCCGCGCGCGCACGCCCACGCGCTCGGGCAGGAACGGCGACGAGCGGTCGACCGTATCGGCAGGCTTGCGCTCGCCCGAACCCGTGTCGAGCACCATGCGCCAGCCGTCAAGGTCGAGCTTGTCGGCCGTGATCGCGGCGGTCACGCCGCTGGCCGGCTGCGGCGCGGGCTGGCCGATGCCGATGCCGCCCGACACCACGTCGGTCGTCTCGCCCCGACGCAGCACGTAGCGCACGCTGGCGACGTTGCCGGCCTGGATCGTCATGTCGTCCAGCGCGGGCCGGCTGGCCGATGGCCGCAGGTCGAAACGCAGCGGCAGGTCCTGCCCGGCCGGCTTGCCCAGCGGGGCGGGCAGGTTCAGCGCCAGCCCGTTGAGGTCGGACGCCACCTGCACCTGCAGGCGCTTGTCGCGCACGCCCACCACGGCCGTGTAGGGCGTGGTGCCGTCGATCCGGGCGCCCAGCCCGCCGGCGCCGGCGCCCAGCGCATCGCGCAGGCCCTGCGCCGTGGCCGTGCCGCCAATCGCCACGCGCGTCGTGCCGTCCGGCTGGGTGCCGCCCGTGATGCGCGTCTCGCCGCCGACAAAGCGGCCGCGCACGTTGTGGAGCTGGAAGCCATGCTCGTCGAAGGCCACCGCGCCGGTGGCGCCGAACAGCGTGGGCAGCTCGGGCATCAGCGTCACGTCGTTGCCGGGAAAGCGGAACTCGCCGTTGACCTTGGCGCCCGCCGCGTGGCTCAGCGGCAGGTCCAGCTTGAGCCGCAGCTCGCCCTGGCCGGGCGCGTGCGCGGCTTCGGTGACGTTGCCGGTCCAGCCCTTGACCGGGGTGGCCGCGACGTAGCGCAGGAAGCCCTGCACGGGCCCGGTGGCGCCGCCATCGACCATCAGGTGGCCGTGGTCGCTCAGGTCGTCGATCTGGCCGTTGACGTCGCGCAGCACGATGCCGGGGATGCCGCGCACGCCGGCCTGCTTTGCCTGGAACGACATCGTGCTGCGCTCGAACAGCAGCGTGCCGGAGATGTCGGTGAAATCGGGCCACGCCATGCCGGGGGGGCCATTGCCATTGCCGGTGCCGTTGCCGGTGCCATTGGCCGCGCCGCCCACGTTGGGGCCGGTCTCGTGCGGGGCGATCTGGTAGCTGACGTTGCGGATCGGCACTTCCACGCGGAAGTCGCCGGCCTTGGCGAACGGCGGGTGGAACGGAAAGTGGTACAGGTCGCCCTTGACCAGGAACTTGACGTTGTAGGCTTCGCCGCCCACCAGCGCGCCTTCCAGGTAGTGGCGCGTGGCCGGCATCGTCGACGGCAGGTAGCGCGGCACGCGGTGCGCCAGCGCGCGGTCCAGCTCGCCGGACAGGTCGGCGATGCCGCTGTGGCCGTCGCCGCCCTCGCGCCAGTTGCCGCGCACGGTGCCGGCCGTGTCGGCATTGGCAAAGCGGATGCCGTCGGTGGTGACCACGAGCTTGCCGTTGTCGCGGCGCCAGCGCACCTCGCCGCGCAGTTCGTCGAACGGCACCAGCGGGTCGTCGAACACGCCCGGAAAGCTCAGCGTGGCGCCGGTGCTGTCCACGCGCGCGCTGCCCTGGCGGTCATCGAAGCTGAAATTGCCGGACAGCCGGGTAAAGCCGGGCGTGCCGGTGTGCGGCTTGCCGTCCGGGCCCACGGCCGGCACGGCCGGCTGGCTGTTGACCGATACCCCGCGCAGCGTGCCCTGCACCGTGTAGTGCGGCGTGCCGGGCGCGCGCGCCAGCAGCCCGGCGCGCTCGCGGGCCCATGCCACGTCGAGGTTGTCGATATGGCCGGCCGGCTGCAGCGCGCGTAGCTGGCGCAGCACGGCCGTGTCGATCGGCAGCGACGTGGCCAGCGCGCGCACCGTGTTCAGGTCGAACGTCGGCGCCCGCAGCGCGAACTTGCGGAGCTGGCCGTCGTTGTCGCGCGCCCAGTCCACGGTCACCTTGCGCATGCCTTCGCGCCACGACGGATCGGTGGCGGACGGCGGGCCGGCCTGGGGCTCGGCCTGCCACAGCAGCGTGTCGATGGTCAGCGAATGGTTGCCGTTGCGGTCGCCCTTGTGCAGCAGCAGCGCCTGCGCGTTGGCCAGCTTCAGCGGCTCCGGCGCGCCGGTCAGCCGCAGGTCCACGCCGCTGGCGCGCAGCCGGGTCTGGCTGCGCAGCACGTGTCCGCCGCGGAAGTCGATGGTGCCGTCGGTGCTGAACACGCCGCTGTCGACGCGATCGAAGATGGCCAGGTAGCGCTGCACCACGGGCAACTGCAACTGGTTGAAGGCCCAGTTGGCCTGGCCGGTCCAGTGCTGCCAGTTGCCGGCGCCGTACAGGTAGTCGTGCCGCAGGCTGGCCTGGAATACCAGCGGCTGGGGCGCCAGCGACGTGCTGCTGGCATCGAGCCGCACCGTGTGCTGGGCGCCGTGGCGGCTGGCCAGGAAGTGGATGTCGGCCACTTCAAGCTGTGGCAGGCCGGCTTTCTCGTCGAGCCAGCGCAGGTTGCCGCTCTTGAGTTCGATGCGGCCCTGCGACAGCAGCCAGTTCAGGAACGGGTCGTTGTCGGTCGACTGCTGCGACGCCTCGATCGGCATGCCGGCCACCAGCACCCGGCCGGCCGGCGTGCGGCGCACCAGCACGTCGGCGCGGTCGGCGGTCAGGCTGGCGAACTGCAGCGCCAGCGCGGGCACCGACTGCCACGACAGCCGGCCTTCCAGCGTGGCCGTCGACAGCAGCATGCGGCGCTGGTCGTCCACGGCCTGCACGTTGCTGGCGCGGAACGCGGGATGCCAGCCGTCCCAGTAGGTGTCGAGCTGGCCGATCGTGAGCTGGGCCGACAGCGCGGCCGAACCCTGGCGTTCCAGCCACTGCCGCGCGGCATGGGCCTGTGGCCAGAGCACGAAGCGGATCAGCAGGACGGCGACGACGGCCAGCGCGGCCAGCACCGCGACGATGCGGGCGAGCATGCGCCAGAGCCGCCGCCAGGCGGGATGCCGCGCCAGCGTGCCCAGGCCGTCCCAGACGGCGCGCGGCCAGCGCCGGACGTGCGCCAGCGCCCGGCGGCCACGGCCGGGGACGTGCGGATGCGGGACTTGGGAAGCGGCCACCGGGGGCGCGACGGAAGCGGCGGCCGGCGCGGTGCGGTCACCGCCCGCGCGTGGGGCTGTGGAACCGTCGTCGGGGGCGGTGGAGCGGCTGGACATGCGCAGATTATCCGACAATACTAGCCGCTCTCCAAAGTGGTGCGTGCAAGCGCCACGGCGGTTCCCCGGCGCCTGCCCAATTGCAACGTAACTGGAATGACTGTCCCTGATCCGACGAGTTCCGCCGCGGGCACCGCCCCGGCATCGACCGGCCCGCAGCACCCGATGGATGGCGCCGGCACCACTTCGCTGCCAGCCTCGGCGGGCGCCGCCGGACCGCTCGGCAACATGGCCCACGGGGCCTTTGCCACGATGACGGCGCAGGGACTGACCCCCGCCGACTGCGAGGGCCACACATTGTACTCGGCGGCGTACTCGCATTACGCGCGCCGCGTGCTGGCCGCGCGGCCCGGGCTGCCGGCCATCGTGGCGGACGCCGCCGTGGGCCCCATCACCCGCGACTGGATGGAAGCGCGCCTGCAGGCGCTGCACGCGCCGTCGGCCGACGCCGAGGCCGCCGCCGGCCAGGCGCTGCGCCGGCTGCGCGCCGAGGTGATGTGCACGGTCATCGAGCGCGACCTGCGCGGGCTGGCCACGCTGGCCGAGATCACCGGCGCGATGACCGACCTGGCCGAACTGGCCATCCAGTACGGCCTGCGCGTGCTGGGCGACGACCTGGCCGCCACCTATGGCCGCCCCACGGGCGCGCAGGGCGGCGAGGTGCAGGAACTGGTGGTGGTGGGCATGGGCAAGCTCGGCGGGCGCGAGCTGAACGTGTCGTCCGACATCGACCTGATCTTTCTGTATGACGAGGACGGCGACACCCAGGGCGGGTCGCGCAGCCTGTCGAACCACGAATACTTCATCCGGCTGGGCCGGCGGCTGATTACGCTGCTGTCGGAAGTCACCGGCGACGGCTACGTGTTCCGCGTGGACATGCGGCTGCGGCCCAATGGCGATGCCGGCCCGCTGGTCTGCAGCTTTGGGATGCTGGAGGAATACCTGGTGGTGCAGGGCCGCGAATGGGAGCGCTACGCCTGGATCAAGGGCCGCGTGGTGTCGGCCGTCGACACGCCGCACGCCCAGCGTGCCGCCGCGCTGCTGGGCCGCATGACCACGCCGTTCGTGTTCCGCCGCTACCTGGACTATGGCGTGATTGCCGCCATCCGCTCGCTGCACGCGCAGATCCGCGCGGAAGCGGCCAAGCGTAGCGGCGGGCTGGCCGGGCACGGCGTGAACCAGCGCTCGTTCAATATCAAGCTCGGGCGCGGCGGCATCCGCGAGATCGAGTTCATGGCGCAGGTATTCCAGCTGATCCGCGGCGGCCAGGACCCGGCGCTGCGCGTGCGGCCCACGCTGGAAGTGCTGGACGTGGCCGTGGCGCGCAACCTGCTGCCAGCCGGCCAGGCCGAGCAGCTGGCCGATGCCTACCGCTTCCTGCGGCAACTGGAACACCGGCTGCAGTACCGCGACGACGCCCAGACGCACCACCTGCCGACGTCCGACGACGAGCGCCAGGCCGTGGCCGAGATGATGGGCTGCGCCGACTGGGACGCGCTGGCCGCGCAGATGTCGGCGCTGATGGCGCCGGTGGCGCAGCAGTTCGAGGCCACCTTTGCCGATCCGTTCGCCGATGGCGAGTCGGGGCAAAGCGAGCCGCTCTGGCCGGCGCTGGTGCGCGAGGAAATGGCGTCGCGCGCCACGCAGGCCAACCCCGGCGACGAGGACGAGACCGATCCGCAGTCGTCGCCGTGCCAGGCGCTGCAGGCCGCCGGGTTTGCCGACTGCACCGGCCTGTACGACCGCCTGCGCGCCATCGGCACGTCGCTGCGCTACCGCGCGCTGTCGGAAACCAGCCGTGGGCGCTTCGACCTGCTGGTCAACCGCGCGCTGGACCTGGCCGCGCGCCAGGACGACGCCGACGCCACCATCGCCCGCTTCCTGGACTTTCTGGATGCGATCAGCCGGCGCGCGTCGTACCTGTCGCTGCTGTCCGAGTATCCGCAGGCCATGGACCGCGTGGCGCAGACGCTGCACGCGTCGCGCTGGGCGGCCACCTACCTGACGCGCCATCCGCAACTGCTGGATGAACTGCTGGACAGCGACGCGCTGGCCAGCGCGCCGGACTGGCCCGGCTTCCGCCAGCGGCTGGCGGAGCGGCTGCAGGCGTCGGACGGACAGGTCGAGACGCAGATGGACATCCTGCGCCGCGAGCACCATGCCGAGATTTTCCGCATCCTGCTGCAGGACCTGCAAGGCATGCTGACCGTCGAGCAGGTGGCCGACCGCCTGTCGGACCTGGCCGACGCGATGCTGGAAGTCACGATGCAGGCGGTCTGGCGCCAGCTGGCCACGCGCCACTGCGAGACGCCGCGCTTCGCGGTGATCGCCTACGGCCGGCTGGGCGGCAAGGAACTGGGCTACGCGTCGGACCTGGACCTGATCTTTCTCTACGACGACGACCACGAGCGGGCGCCCGACGTCTACGCCGCCTATGCGCGCCGGCTGATCACCTGGCTCACGAGCCATACGGCGGCCGGCATGCTGTTCGACGTGGACACGCGGCTGCGGCCCAATGGCGCGGCCGGGCTGCTGGTGACCAGCTTCGACGCGTTCCGCCGCTACCAGCTGCGCGAGGGCGACAACACGGCGTGGGTCTGGGAGCACCAGGCGCTCACACGCGCGCGCTTCTGCGCCGGCGACCGCGAGATCGGCAACCGGTTCGAGGACTTGCGCGACGAGATCCTGCGCCAGCCGCGCGACGCCGTGGCGCTGCGCGAGGAAATCGCCCAGATGCGGGCCAAGGTGGCGGAGGGGCATCCGAACCCGACCGCGCTGTTCGATCTCAAGCACGACCGGGGCGGCATGGTCGACATCGAGTTCACGGTGCAGTACCTGGTGCTGCTGCACAGCGGCGCCCACCCGGAGCTGACGCGCAACGCGGGCAACATCGCGCTGCTGCGGATGGCCGGCGTGCTGAACCTGATCGACGCCGGGCTGGGGCTGGCCGTCGGCGACGCCTACCGGCTGTTCCGCGCGCGCCAGCACAAGCTGCGGCTGGACGGCCAGGACCAGGCGCGCGTGGCGCCGGACAGCGTGGCCGAGCAGGCCGCATCGGTGCGCGCGCTCTGGCACGCCGTGTTCGGGCAGGGGTGACGCGCGCCGTGCCCGTCGTGCCGCCAGAGCGACCGCCCGAACCTGTGCCCGCCGTCCTGCCGCCGGCGCGCCTGCCCGGCTGGCCGGCCATGCTGGCCACGGTGGCCGGCATGGCGGCGGTGGCCGCGCTGTTTTCGTTCGTCCCATGGATGCATGCGCACGGCCTGTACGTGCGCGACGCCGTGCGGCTGGACCACCAGTGGTGGCGGCTGGTCACGGCGATGTGGGTTCATCTTGGCTGGCAACACTACCTGGCCGACGTGGCCGCGACGGCCGGGCTGCTGCTGCTGGCCGGCCGCGTGACGCGCGTGCGCGAGATGGTGACGGTGCTGCTGATCTGCGGCGTGGCCGCCCAGGTGGCGCTGCTGCGGATGCCGGCGGTCGGCTGGTACGGGGGGCTGTCCGGCGCCGCCCACGGCCTGGCGCTGTGGACAGCGCTGCGGCTGCTGCCCGTCCCCGGCTGGTCACGGCTGATCGGCGTGGTTACGTGCGTGATCGTGCTGGGCAAGGTGTGGATCGAACAGTCGTGGCTCGCGGCCATCGTTTTCGACCCGTCATGGGGCTTCGGCGTCGTGCGCGGCGCCCATGCGGCGGGGGCGGTGGCGGGGCTGGCTTGCTGGCTGCTGCAGGAGTGGTGGGGGCAGCGGGGGCGGCGGGATTGATGCGTTGACAGGGGATGAGGCGCCGGCCCTCACCCCCGGCCCCTCTCCCGCGATGCGGGAGAGGGGAGACAACAATCTGTACTTGAGGAATTGCCCGATCCCACGGTCTTGCTCCCCTCTCCCGCTTGCGGGAGAGGGGTTGGGGGAGAGGGCCAGCCGTCGAGCCGCGACGTGTTCACGCCGCAGCCCCCCGACTACCCCCGCCGCCGCGTCACAAATCCCGCCAAGCCAATCCCCAGCAGCAGCACCGCGCTCCACGGCGCGAATGCGCCGCCGCCGCCGTCACCGCCACTGTCGGCGGCCGACGACCCGGTCGATCCGGGGGCTGCGCCGGCGGTGGCCGGGTTCGGTGCCGCCGCCAGTGCCTGGTCGGCGTCGAGCAGGCCGGCGCCGCACTTGCCCGTGTTGCCGCTCGCTGTGCAATAGGTGCCGGCCGGATGCGGTCGAGCCGTGGCCTTGAGCACCTGCGTGACCTGCGCCGGCGACAGCGCCGGGTTGAGCGACAGCATCAGCGACACCACGCCCGAAACCATCGGCGCGGCAAAGCTGGTGCCCTGCGAGCCGACGATGCCGTAGGTGGTGGGGCTGGCGGCGCCCGCGTTGGTCAGCGTGCGGATGAACGACTGGCCGCCCGTGCAGCCGGTGGCCACGTTGTTGTTGACGATGACCTTCGAGTTGCCGCAGCCGCCGCCCGGCGCGCTCAGCGCCACCTGCGGGCCCACGTTGGCAAAGCTGGCGTTCTCGCCGTCGTTGGCGTGGGCCGTCACGGCGATCACGCCCGAGCAGTCGGCCGGGGCCTCGACCGCGCCGGCCGAGTTGCCGGCCGCGGCCACGACGATCACGCCCGCCGCGTTCAGGTCGTTGACGGCCTGCTGCTCGATGGTCGAGCAGGTGCCGCCGCCCAGGCTGACGTTGACCACGCGCGCTGGCGTGGCGTTGTTCGGCACGCCCGGCACGGCCAGGCCGCCGGCCCAGCGCATGCCGTCGACGGTGTCCGACAGCAGCGCGCCGCAGCGGCCCGATACGCGCACCGGCTGGATCCGCGCGCTCCAGTCGACGCCGGCGATGCCCGACACGTTGTTGGTCGCCGCGCCCAGCACGCTCGCTACGCGCGTGCCATGCCAGGTGCTGTTGGTGGCGCCGCTGCCGTCGGGGCAGGTCGTGCCGGCCGGCACGTAGTCGCCCGGATCGGTCGGATCGCTGTCGCGGCCGTCGCCATCGGCTGAAACCGTGGTCGTCGAGATGAAGTCGTAGCCGGCCACAAGCCGGGGCGCCAGGTCAGGGTGCGGCAGGTAGCCCGTGTCGACCACGGCGATCACGATGCCGGTGCTGCCGCGCGAGCGGTCCCACGCGCGCGGCAGGTTGGCGCCGCCGACCACGGTGGCGGGCGCATTCATATAGACCTGGTTGGCAAAATCGGCGTCGTTGGGCACCGTATCGTGCAGCCGCAGCCAGCGGTCGGGCACGGCGTCGGCCACGCGCGGGTCGTCGCGCAGCCGTTTTGCCACGGCGTCGGGGGTCTCGCCGCGGCTGTCCTTGACCGTGACGAGGTCCATGGTGCCGGCCATCGGCCGCTTGACCGACAGCGACAGGCCCGTGTTCGACGCCACCCGCTTCATGCGCGTGGCGCTGGCGTCGGTATCGAGCGACTGGCCGCCGTCGCGCCAGCGCACGATGTAGTTGCCGGTGTAGACCGGCGCGGGGCGCGCGGTGGGCGTGGTGTCCGCCTGCGCGGCGGGGGCCAGGCTCAGCAACGAGCCGACGACGGCCAGCAGCGCGGGCAGCCGGGACCGGTGGCGGGGATTCATCTGGGGGCGCGGCATCTCTGCTCCTGTGGAGTTCTGGTGATGCGGTTGCTACGGCGAACGGTGAATCGGACTTCGTCTGGGCGATCTCTCGGTGCTCAATGTCTCGGGTTGGTGCCTCCGGTCATGTCAGCCCGCCGTCTACGGCTTGGGCATGTCCCGGCTGACCGGGCGGTCGCGATGGGGCCGCAGCAGGCGGTCCGGCGTGGCCGAGGTCACGCGCGGCGCGGCCTGCAGCGTTGCCACGGCCTGGTCCAGCGTCACGTCGGCCGATGCCGTGATGGCGGTGACCAGCCACGTGCCGCCCGACATCGGCCGCTTGACCACGTAGCGCACCGGACCGGGGATGGCGGCCAGCAGCTTGCCGGCATCCTCGGACACCGTCACCTCGGGCGGCGAGAACTGGACGAGGATGTCGCCGATGGCGCGGTCGTCGGTGATGCTGCCGCGCGGCGGCGCGAACGATTTCGACTCCGACGCGCAGCCGGACACGGCGCTCAGCGCGGTCAGCGTCACCGCGGCCAGCGCGGTGGCGGCGGCGCGGCGCACGCCCGGGTGCAGCGGCTGCAGGCGGCGCAGGCAGTGGGGGCGGGGCAATGGCAGCTTGCCATGTGTCATCGGTTTCAAACTCCTGTTTCCGGATCGCCGTGGCATGGTGTCAGCCCGCCGCGCGGCGCGGCTTGCGGCCGCCGCCGTCGCGCGGCGCATTGGCGGCCTGGGCCGCCGTGCGGGCGCCCTGGGCCAGCCCCTGGGCCAGCATCTCCTCGGCATGTTGCATGGTTGTGGCAGTCACCGTGGCGCCGCCGAGCATCCGCGCCGTCTCGCTGACGCGGCCCTCGGCGTCGAGCACGCGGATGCGGGACCGCGTCACGGCGCCCGACTTGTCGGCCTTGCTTTCCTTGCTGACCAGCAGGTGCGTGCCGGCCTGCGCGGCCACCTGGGGCAGGTGGGTTACGCACAGCACCTGGCGCGACCGGCCCAGTTCCTGCAGCCGGCGGCCCACCACCTCGGCCACCGCGCCGCCGATGCCGGTATCCACCTCGTCGAAGATCAGCGTCGGCGTGGGCGCGGCCTCGCTGGTGATCACCGAGATCGCCAGGCTGATCCGCGCCAGTTCGCCGCCGGAGGCCACGCGCGCCAGCGGGCGCGGGCTCACGCCGGCATGGCCGGCCACGAGGAATTCCACCTGTTCGAGCCCGTGGCTCTGGCCTTCGTCCAGCGGGTGCAGCGCCACGGCGAACGCCCCGCCGGCCATCGACAGGCCCTGCATGGCGTCGGTCACGGCGGCCGACAGCGCGTCGGCGGCCACCTTGCGCGCGGCCGACAGGTGCTGGGCCAGCGTCAGGTAGGCGGCGCGCGATGCGGCCTCGCGGGCCAGCACCTTGTTGATGTCCTGCGCGGCCTGCAGGTCGTCGAGCTGCTGCCGGCGTGCCAGCAGTTCGTCGGCCAGCTGCTCGGGCGGCAGGCGGTACTTGCGCGCCGTGGCGTGCAGCGCCTGCATCCGTTCCTCCACGGCCTGCAGCCGCTCGGGATCAAGTTCGAGCCGGTCGACGTAGCGGTTCAGCGAATGCGCGGCTTCCTCGACCTGCACCAGCGCCGGTTCCAGCGCCGCCAGCACGTCGCGCAGCGCCGGGTCGACATCGGCCAGTTGCTGCAGCCGGTGCACCACGCCGTTCAGCACCGACGCCACGGCGCCGTCGGCTTCGGACAGCGCGTCCAGCGCGGCGCGGCTGCCGTCGATCAGGCCGGCGGCATGCGACAGCCGGTTGTATTCGGACTGGATCTCGTCCCACTCGCCCGGCTGCGGGGCCAGCTTGTCGAGTTCGCCCACCTGCCATTCCAGCCGCTCGCGTTCGAGCTGCATCTCGCGCGACTGGTGCTCCACGGCCTCGCGCTGCTTGACGCAGGCCCGCCACGCGCGCCACGCCTCGGCCACGGCGCCGGCCTGCTCGGTCAGCCCGGCGTGGGCGTCGAACAGCTGGCGCTGGGCGTCCGGGCGCAGCAGTTGCTGGTGCGCGTGCTGGCCGTGGATGTCGACGAGCTGGTCGCCCACCTCGCGCAACTGGGCCAGCGTGGCGGCGGCGCCGTTGATGAACGCCTTGCTGCGGCCCGACGCGTCGACGGTCCGGCGCAGCAGCACGGTGTCGTCGTCGCCGGCCAGTTCGCGGTCGGCCAGCCAGGCGTCGAGCGCGGCATGGGTGTGGAACGTGGCGCTGATGCCGGCCCGGGCCGCGCCTTCACGGACCACACCGGCATCGGCGCGCTCGCCCAGCACCAGGGCCAGCGCATCGATCAGGATCGACTTGCCCGCGCCGGTCTCGCCGGTGAAGACGGTGAAGCCGCCGGTGAAGTCGAGGTCGAGCGTATCGACGATGACGAAATCGCGGATGGACAGGCTGCGCAGCATCTTGGACCGGGGCGTCAGGCGGAGGGGTTGGATACGGGCGGCTCAGAGCCGGTTGTCTTCGGTGGGGTACTCGTGCCAGTGCAGCTTCTTGCGCAGCGTGGCGTAGTAGTTGTAGCCCACCGGATGCAGCAGGTTGACGGTCTTGGCCGAGCGGCGCACCACGATGCGGTCGCCCGGCAGCAGCGACGCCAGCGACTGCATGTCGAAGTTGACGCTGACATCGCGCGCGCTGGCCACCTCGATCGTCACCTCCGCGTCGTGCGGCAGCACGATCGGGCGGTTGGACAGCGCGTGCGGGGCAATTGGCACCAGCACCAGGCCGGACAGCGTGGGATGCAGGATCGGCCCGCCGGCGGCCAGCGCGTAGGCGGTGGAGCCGGTGGGCGTGGAGACGATCAGGCCGTCGGACCGCTGGTTGTACATGAAGTAGCCGTCCACCGAGACGGCCAGTTCGACCATGCCCGAGATGCCGGACCGGTTGACGACCACGTCGTTGAACGCCAACGCCGAGAAAATTACCCCATCGTCGCGGATCACGCGCGATTCCAGCAGCATGCGGGTCTCGGCCTCGTAGCGGCCGGCCAGCATCTCGGGCAGCGTGCGGGTGACGTCTTCGAGCGGGATGTCGGTCATGAAGCCCAGCCGGCCGTGGTTCACGCCGATCACCGGCACGTCGTGGCCGGCAAGCTGGCGGGCCAGGCCCAGCAGCGTGCCGTCGCCGCCCAGCACCACGGCCACGTCGGCCTCGCGGCCGATTTCCTCGGGCGTCAGCACCGGGTAGCCGGTCAGGCCGGTGGCCGCGGCGGTCTCGCGCTCGAACACCACGTCCTGGCCGTTGCGGGAGATGCAGGACGCCAGTTCCTCCAGCGGGCCTTCGATACCGGCGGTCGAATGCCTGCCCACCAGGGCGACGGTCTTGAACGGCGCGCGCGTGGCGCTGGGCTTGGAGGGGGCAGACATGGCGGGATTAGACCATACCGGCATGACCATTGCCAGCGTCGGCAGGATCGGTGCGGCCGGCGCCCGAACGGGCCAGATTTGATTAAAATCCGATGCATCATGGACGAACGTTCGAAAACCCTTCTCAAGACCCTGATCGAGCGGTACATCGCCGAAGGGCAGCCGGTGGGCTCGCGGACCCTGTCGAAGTACTCGGGTCTGGACCTGTCGCCGGCGACCATTCGCAATGTGATGTCCGACCTCGAGGAGATGGGGTTCATTGCCAGCCCGCACACGTCGGCGGGCCGCATCCCCACGCCGCGCGGCTATCGGCTGTTCGTCGACACGATGCTCACGGCGCGGCCGCTGGAGGGCCAGACCGGGCTCAGCGCCGAGCTGGCCGGGCTCAAGGACCAGATCCAGGGCCAGATGGCCAGCCAGCAGCTGGGGCCGCAGCGGATGATCACGGCGGCGGCGCACACGCTGTCGAACCTGTCGCGGTTCGCGGGCGTGGTGATGACGCCACGGCGCGCGCAGGCGTTCCGGCAGGTGGAATTCATGCGGTTGTCGGACAAGCGCATCCTGCTGATCATCGTGAGCCCCGAGGGCGACGTCCAGAACCGCATCATCCAGACCGAGCTGTCCTACACGCCGGCCCAGCTGATCGAGGCGGCCAACTTCTTCAACACGCACTACGCGGGCATGAGCTTCGACGCGGTGCGCGACCACCTGCGCGGCGAGCTGCAGGCGCTGCGGCGCGACATGTCGTCGCTGATGCAGGCCGCCGTGGAAGCCGGCAGCAGCGCCATGGCCGAGGACAACACCGAGCAGGTGTTCATCTCGGGCGAGCGGCGGCTGCTGGAGGTGGAAGACCTGTCGTCCAGCATGGACAAGCTGCGCCGGCTGTTCGATGTCTTCGAGCACAAGACCAGCCTGCTGCAACTGCTGGACGTGTCCAGCCACGCGCAGGGCGTGCAGATCTTCATCGGCGGCGAAAGCCAGCTCGTGCCGCTGGAGGACATGGCCGTGATCACGGCGCCGTACGAGGTGGATGGGCAGATCGTCGGCACGCTCGGCGTGATCGGCCCCACGCGCATGGCCTACGAACGGGTGATCCCGATCGTCGACATCACGGCCCGGCTGCTGTCCAGCGCCCTGAGCCAGAACTCCTGACGCGCCGCCAGGATCTGTACCCTGCGAGGCGGCGCCTCGCGGCCGCCCGCGTGCGTCCCCCGTCGTATGATGCGACTTGTTGCCAGCGCCCCGGCACCCGACCCGGAACCTCCATGACGTTTTCGCCTGAACCGGCATACCAGCACGGCCAGCCGCCGCGCACCGCAATCCTGCTGATCAACCTCGGCACCCCCGACGCCCCCACGCCCAAGGCGGTGGGCCGCTACCTGAAGGCGTTCCTGTCCGACCCACGCGTGGTGGAAATCCCGCGGCTGGCGTGGCTGCCGATTCTGCACGGCGTGATTCTGCCGTTCCGCTCGCGGGCATCGGCCATGAAGTACGAGTCGATCTGGCTGCGCGAGGCCCATATGACGGGGTCGCCACTGCTGGTGCACACCGAGCGCCAGGCCCACGCGCTGCAGTTGCTGCTGCACAAGCTTGGCCACGACGTGACCGTGGCCTGCGCCATGCGCTACGGCAATCCGTCGATCGACTCGGTCATGGAGGCGCTGCGCCGGCAGGGCACCGAGCGCGTGCTGGTGCTGCCGCTGTATCCGCAGTTCTCCGGCACGACCACGGCCACCGCGTTCGACGAACTGTTCCGCGTGCTGGCCGGCTGGCGCAACCAGCCGGAACTGCGGCTGGTCAAGCATTTCCACGATCACCCGGCCTACATCGCGGCGCTGGCGGCCCGCGTGCGGGAATACTGGGCGGCGCACGGCCTGCCCGACTTTGCGCGCGGCGACCGGCTGATCCTGTCCTTCCACGGCCTGCCGCGCAGGCTGCTGGACCTGGGCGATCCCTACCATTGCGAATGCCTGAAGACGGGCCGGCTGCTGGGCGAGGCGCTGGGACTCCAGCCGGGCCAGTACCAGGTGACGTTCCAGTCTCGTTTCGGCAAGGCCGAATGGCTGCAGCCCTATACCGCGCCGACGCTGGTGGAACTGGGCAAGGTCGGCACGCAGCGGGTGGACGTGTTCTGCCCCGGCTTTCCGGCCGACTGCATCGAGACGCTGGAAGAAATCGCCATGGAAGGCCAGAGCGAGTTCCGCGTGGCCGGCGGGCAGGATTTCCATTTCATTCCGTGCCTGAATGATTCGGAGCCGTGGATTGCCGGGCTGGCCGACATCGCGTTGCAGCATCTGCAGGGCTGGCCGCTGGACCTGCCGCATCCACATGAACTGGAGGCACGGCGGACGCGGGCGCAGACGCGCGGCGCGGCGGCCTGACGGCGGCAGGAAGGAGAGCAAGATGCAAGTGGATTTCGACGCCGATGCGCGGATGCGGATCGACAAGTGGCTGTGGTGCGCGCGGTTCTTCAAGACGCGCTCGCTGGCGGCCGATGCGGTGGAGCGCGGGCGGGTGACGGTCAACGGCCAGCCGGTCAAGAATTCGCGCGAGGTAAAGCCCGGCGACACGGTGGTGCTGGACGCCCACGAGCAGCGCTGGGAGGTGGTGGTCAAGGGCGTGCCGGCGTCGCGCGGATCGGCGCCGATCGCCCAGACGACCTACGCGGAAACGCCGGAAAGCCAGGCCCGGCGCCAGCAGGAGGCCGACCGGCGGCGCCTGCAGCCGGAACCGGCGGCGCAGTTGCAGGGCCGGCCGACCAAGCGCGACCGGCGCCGCATCGACGACTTCAGAAGTTGATGAGGCAGGAAAGGAAACGCGGCGGGCCAGCCGGAGCGCTTGGCCTCGGCTGGCGGATGAAGAGGGGTCAGCGGACGTACTGGACGATGTAGTGCTTGAACACGGCCTTGCCGCTGCCATATTCGGTATCGCGCGGGGCGACCGCCTCTGACAGGCAGATGAAGGCCGTCATCGCCGACAGCGCGGCAATCAGGCATAACGTCACGACAGGCAACTTGTGCATGGTGAAGCGTCCCAAAGATGCACCAATGTGATCCACCTTCTTGCTCCCGTTATTTTTGTCATTTTTCCTGCTATGAATCTTAGTGTTTGCGTTGCAGCAAAGCAATAAACACCAGATGTCATGAAACGCCCCTTTGTAACGGCGTATTTCCGGGTCCCTGAACGCGCACACCTTGAAAAAGTGGAACCGTGTCGCCATCTGCGGCTAGACTTGCCGGTTGGCATCCGATCCATCCCGTGGCCACGTCGTTGCCTTGAGCGGCCGCGGTTTTAGCTATTTGATACGAATCGACATGGAAGAACAGAATCTGACGCCAGACCAGAACCCGCAGCAGGCGGCCAATGCCGCCGCGGCTGCGCCGGCGCCCGAGGCTGCGGCCGCCGGTGCTGACGAGATCGCACGCCTGACCCAGCAGGTGGCCGAGCTGGAAGCCAAGGCCAAGGAGCACTACGACATGTTCCTGCGCGCCACGGCCGAAGGCGAGAACATCCGCCGCCGCTCGCAGGACGAAGTGGCCAAGGCCCACAAGTTCGCGATCGAGAATTTTGCCGACAACCTCGTGCCCGTCATGGACAGCCTGCAGGCCGCGCTGGCCGACAATACCGGCGACCTGAAGAAACTGCGCGAGGGCGTGGAGCTGACCGCCCGCCAGCTGGCCGCCGCCTTCGAGCGCGGCAAGATCGTCGAGGTCAATCCGGTGGGCGAGAAGTTCGATCCGCACCGCCACCAGGCCATCTCGATGGTGCCGTCCGAGCAGGAGCCGAACACCGTGGTGTCGGTGCTGCAACGGGGCTACACGATTGCCGACCGCGTGCTGCGTCCGGCGCTGGTGACCGTCTCGGCGCCGCGCTGACCGGCACGATGTGAATGGTTCGAACGACGCCCGGGGGCCGCAAGGCTGCCCGGGCGTCGTCGTTTCTGGAGATACCGCCATGGCGGACAACGCATCGCACACCGCATCAGACACCCAGGGCGACGCCCCGCACCTGGACCATCGCGCCTTCGACGCGCTGGCCATGCAGGCCGTGGATCCGGCCACCATCGACCCGGCCATCGCGTCCGCTGGCGACGACCTGGTCTGCGTGTTCTTCTGGGGCGTGGACTGCTTCAACTGCGAAATGGCCAAGAAGGCGATCCTGGCCGATCCGGACAAGCTGCGCGTGCTGAACCTGCGCTGGCTGCACACCAACGTCTACGCCCATCCCGAACTGGGCCGCCGCTTCGGCCTGCACGGCATTCCGGTGTTCATGTTCTTCCACCGCGGCAAGCGGCTGGGCCGCGCCACGGGCTGGCACGGCTACGGCCAGTTCGCGGCGGCGGTGGCCAACGCCCGGCTCAAGGCCGAGGGCAAGCCGCTGGCGGGCTGATCAGCGCGACAGCGCGTAGCCCACGCGGAACTGCCACGGCGTCTTTTGGTTGTAGTACAGCAGGCTCTCGCCGTAGCCGTAGAAGAAGCCGGCCATCAGATAGCCGGCCGTGCCGGGCAGCAGCCGCGCCAGCGGGTAGGTGAGCTGCGTGTCGACGCTGCCATAGCCCTTGCGCGTGCCCTTGCGCAGCGTGGCGGCCACCTCCCACGAATCGGGCCGGCCGTAGGCGATGTTCAGGTCCATGTAGCCCCGGTAGTGGGCGATGTCCTCGTTGTCGCTCTTGCCCACGTAGGCGTACAGCTTGGGCGCCACGCGCCAGTGGAAGTCGGTCTGGTCCCCGAAATACATCGTCGGCTTGACGAACAGCGTGTTGACGGCGCGCGAGTTGTCGCCGTCGCGGCCGTTCGATTCGTGCTCGAAGCCGGTGGCGATCGACATCCGGCTGATCACGCTGTTCTTCACGCCCGTGTCCGACAGGTAGTAGTACAGGCTGGGCCGGTAGTTCGTGTCCTTGAACGGGCGCGATTCGCTGGCCAGGTCCCACAGCGAGAACTGCGTGTAGGCGAAGTACAGGTTGTCCAGCACCGACTTCGACTTGGGGTCCTCGCCCTCGAAGATCCGGTACTTGAAGCTGATCTGGAACTTGGCGTTGGCGCCGTTGTGGCCGCCGAACATGATGTACATCGGCTCGTTGAACGACAGCCGCTGGGCGTCGCGCAGGTCGACCGGGGCGGGCGGCGGGGCGCCGCCATCGGCGGTGACGATGGGCGTGACCGGCGTGGCGGCCGGGTTGGCCACCGGGGCTGGCGCGGTGGCGCCATCGGCTGGTGCCGCCGCCACCACGGGCGGCCGGGCCGGGGTCTCGCCCGGTACGGGCGCGCGGTTCAGCGTGACCAGGACCGGCGCGGCGTCGATGCCGGTGACGTCGATCCGCACCAGGCCGCGCAGCGTGGCGGGCCATTCGGCGGTGTAGCTGATGGTGCGGTTCTCGCCGCGCCGCAGGTTCAGGATGGCCGGGCCGCTGCCAACGCGCCGCAGCGTGACGCGCACCGGCGCGGCAAGGTCGCCGGAGACCGTGGCTTCGAGCGTATCGGGCACGGCGTAGCGGCGCAGGTCTTCGTCACCGGTGGCCAGCAGCGTCAGCGTGAGCGGCCGGGTGCCGTCGATCTGGCGCGGCGGCTGCAGCAGCGAGACGGCCGCCTGCGCGGTCATCGGCATGGCCAGCGTGCCAAGCGCGGTGGTGGCGGTCAGCGCGGACAACAGCGCGGCGGCGCGGCGGCTGCCCGCGCGCGGGGAAAGAGGGTAGGACATGGGACATCGGCACGCCGGCGCCGCGCGGCATCCACGGAGCGGGCTCCGGTGGCGCCGACGAGACGGGCAGGCGTGGCAAGGAATGGCAACCGGCAGAGATTAGCATGCGCCGCCCGCGCCGCTTGTCAGTGTGCGTCGGACAAATCAGCCTTTGGCGCGGCGCTGGATATCGTCGACGTAGGCCTGACCGTCGGGCGGCATGCCGGTGCGCTGTGCGTTCCAGAGCATCTGGCCCAGCGCTTCCATGATCTCGTGCTGGGCGTCGTGCGGCGAGTCGAGCCGGCGGCTCAGCGCCTCGTAGGCGGCGCGGATGCCGGGCGGCTGGTCGATCGACACCTGTTCGGAGATCGACAGGTGCATCGCCAGGTGCAGGAACGGGTTGGTCTGGCCGGCCTCGGGCGTGTAGTCGCGCGCCAGGGCGCCTTCGGTGTCGTCAAGCTGCGCGTGGTACTCGGGATGTTGGTCGATCCAGTCGACCGCGATCGCCTCCAGCGGCGTCAGGACACTGCCCGCAACGCGCTTCTGCCACGCTTCGCAGAAGAACCGGCGGACTTCTTCTCTTGAGGGATTGAACATGATGGCCGCTATTGTAGTGCAGCGGTCCGGGCGCTGCCGGCCGGGCCCGGCGCGTGCGTAGAATGCGAGGTTTCGATCCCTTGCCGCCACCATGACCGTCTCTGCCGCCGCCGCCCGTGGCCAGGCCCGCGACAAGCTCGCGGGCGTGCTGCTGATCGCGCTGTCCGCCAGCGCCTTTGGCGCCATGGCCATCTTCGCCCGCTTTGCGTATGCGGCTGGCGCCGATGTCTACGGCCTGCTGGCGGTCCGGTTCGTGGTGGCGGCGGTGGCGATGGCGCTGGTGATGCGCGCGCGCGGGATCCGCCTGCCGCCGTGGCGCCGGGTGCTGGCGCTGGCGGCGATGGGCGGCATCGGCTACGTCGGGCAGTCGTACTGCTTCTTTACCGCGCTGAACCATGCGCAGGCCAGCCTCGTGGCGCTGCTGCTCTATCTCTATCCGCTGTTCGTGACGCTGCTGGCGGCGGTCTTCCTGAAGGAGGCGCTGACCACGCCGGCCGTGATCGCGCTGGTGCTGTGCTCGGTCGGCGCGGGGCTGACGGTGGGCGGTGGCGAAGGCGAGCCGATCGGCATTGCGCTGGGCGTGGCGGCGGCGGTGATCTATTCGGTCTACATCGTCGTCGGCGCGCGGGTGACGGCCGGCGTCAATGCCATCGCCACGACCACGGTGATCTGCACGGCGGCCGCGCTGGTCTACGTGACGGTGGGCATCCTGCGCAGCGGCGCCGGCGTGCCGCCCCAGTTCCCGGCCACGGCCGGCGGCTGGCTGGCGCTGGTGGCCATTGCGCTGGTGTCGACGGTGCTGGCCATCCTGACGTTTTTCGCCGGGTTGCAGAAGCTGGGCGCGGCGCGGGCGTCGATGCTGTCGACGCTGGAACCCGTGGTGACCGTGGTGCTGGCCGCCCTGCTGCTGGGCGAGCACATCGGGCCGACGCAGGCCGAGGGCGGCGGGCTGATCGTGCTGGGTGTCCTGTGGCTCACACGGCGGGCCAGTGCTACGCCGCCGCTGGAGTCCGCCGACGAACGGAATTGAACGGCTTCGTCAAACCGGCTGTCTACGGCGACGCCCTGCTTGGGTACAATCGCGCCTTCTTCCTTCACAAAACCCGGAAACCGCGCAATGAAACCCGTCGATCAGGCCGTGATTGCACAATTGTTCACCGAAGCCCGCACCCATAACGTGTGGCAGGACAAGCACGTGGACGATGCCCTGCTGCAGCAGGTCTACGAGGCGATGAAGTTCGGCCCGACGGCCGCCAATGGCTCGCCGGCCCGCATCGTGTTCGTGAAGTCGGCCGAGCAGAAGGCCCGCCTGGTGGAGTGCGTGTCCGCCGGCAACGTCGAAAAGACGCGCTCGGCGCCGGTGACGGCCATCATCGCCTTCGACAACGCGTTCCACGACCAGCTTCCGAAGCTGTTCCCGCATGCCGACGCCCGCGCCTGGTACGCCGGCAACGACGAGAAGATTGCCCGCGACGCGCTGATGAACAGCTCGCTGCAAGGCGCCTACTTCATCCTGGCCGCCCGCGCGCTGGGCCTGGACTGCGGCCCGATGGCCGGTTTCGATGCCGACAAGGTCAACGCCGCGTTCTTCCCGGACGGCAAGTGGTCGGTCAACTTCCTGGTGAACCTGGGCTACGGCGACGCCGACAAGCTGCACCCGCGCCTGCCGCGCCTGTCGTTCGACGAAGCCTGCCGCATCGTCTGACCGGCCCTTGCGCCATGGAAAAAGGCGACCCTCGGGTCGCCTTTTTTGCGTCCACGGACGATGGGTTGGCTGCTCAGGCCGTCCACGCCTGCATGGGGCTGCAGGCCAGATAGCGCACCGGATCGGCAATGCCCAGCCGCGCGCGGGCCGCGTCCAGCGGTTCGTGCAGCAGCCTCTCGTAGTCCTCGCCCAGCAGCCAGCCGGCACGGCGGCCCCGGCGGTAGCCTTCCAGCACGGCTCGCGCAAAGGCCAGGCTGCGCGTCACGCGCCAGCTTTTCAGCGAGGCGGCGATGGCGATGAAAGCCCAGCCCTTGCCGTCGGTCTGCGCGTAGCTGAACGCCACGAGCGCGGCTTCGCCCAGGCTCTCGTCGGCACGGTAGCCGGTCAGCACGTGCCAGATGTCGTGCACGTCGCGCGTCCGGCGGCCAAACCACATGTAGGCGTCCTCGACGATCGGCTCCTGGTTCAGGTTCGACACCTTGGCCAGCCCGTCGGCGCTGTAACCGGTGGCTTCCAGGAAGCCACGGTACGCGGCGCCCACCGTGCCCGGCGCGAAGCTGGCGATATAGGCCGGGTCCGATAGTTTTTCGGCCAGTTCGATGCGCTGGTAGGCCATGCGGCGGCCGTCGGGCGTGCTCAGCAGGCGGCTGTAGTTGCGCGGCATCGACGGCCCGTTCAGCGCGCGCATGATGCGGAACACCTGTTCGGTGTCGTTGCCATCGGCCAGCAGCTTGCGGATGGCCTGGAACGCGGTGGGCAGGTCGCGCCGGTACGGGTTGGAGCCTGTGGAGGTAGCCATGGACGGGTCCTTTCGGCGGGAGGGCGATGGGTCAGGCGGTGGCCGGCTCGCGCAGCCGGGCGGCGGCCGTGCGCACGAAATCCACGCTGGTGTCGATGGCCGTCACGGGCAGCATATGCCCGCCCGGCACCAGCGTCAGTTGTGCGGCGGGCACGCGGGCGACAAATGCTTCGCCGTTCTTGCGGTAGTCGAGGATGCGGTCGTCGCGGCCGTAGAGGATGCTCACCGGCACGCGCAGGTCGGCGTACTGCGCCACCAGCGGCGGCAGGCTGTGCGCGGCGCCGATCAGGTCTTCGGACGCGCCAAGGAAATGGCCCGGCCGCAGCGCCAGCAGGCCGCCGCCGCGCACGGGAAAGTCGGCCGGCACGGCGTCGGGGCCGAACACGATGTCCATGACCTGCGCGCGATTGCGGATCGACATCGGAATCAGCAGCGTCCACGCGATCAGCTTGCGCAGGGCCGGGCTGGGGATCGTCATGGCCTTGAACACCGGCGAGATCTGCTCGGGCGGGTGCGTCAGCGGCGCAATCAGCGCCAGGCCGCCCACGCGCTGGGGGTGGTAGGCGGCCAGCGCCAGCGCGATGGCGCCGCCGAGGGAATGGCCGACCACGAGCGGCTGGTGCAGCCCGAGTTGGTAGATCAGTGCCGCGAGCGTGTCGGCCTGCGCGCGCAGGTCGGCCGGGGCGCCGGCATCGCGCGTGGACCAGCCGGCGCCGGGCCGATCGACCGCCACCACGCGGAAGTCGCGCGCCAGCGGCGCGATCATCCCGTAGTCGAAGTTGGCAAGCTGGCCCGACAGGCCATGGACCAGCAGCACGGGCTGGCCCTGGCCCTGTTCGACGACATGCAGCCGCGCGCCCGGCACATCGACGAAGCGGCCCGTGGGCGGCAGCCCCGCCTCGATCTTGCCGACGGTGTGGCGGGTAAACAGGTAGAGCAGGGCAAGCAGGATCAGCAGCGCGGCGGCCAGCACGGCCACGGCGGCGATCAGCGTCGGCAGGAGGGTCAAGGTTGGGCCTCGGCGAGTGGGTCGTTGGGGGCGGTGGCCGGCACGGCGGTGGCCGGCGCGCGGGCAAAGCGCAGCACGCCGTCGTCGATGCGGCCATGGCGGATCGTCAGCATGTCCATCAGGTAATTCTGATACACGCGCCACGGCTTGCGGTGGCCCTGGCGCGGCAGCACCGACGCGGCGCGCTGCACGTAGCCCGACGTGAAATCCAGGAACGGCACGGCCTGCACGGTTGGGTCTGGCGCGGGCATGGCGATGCGGTAGCCGCGGCGGTCCATGAAGCGCAGCAGCCGGCAGGCGTACTCGGCGGTCAGGTCGGCCTTGAGCGTCCACGACGCATTGGTATAGCCGAACGCCAGCAACAGGTTCGGCACGTTGCCGAGCATCATGCCCTTGTACGCGAGCGATTCCGACGGGCGGCGCGGCTGGCCATCGACGGTCAGGGCGATGTCGCCGAGCATGTTCAGCTTCAGGCCGGTGGCCACGACCACCACGTCGGCCGGCAGCGTCTGGCCCGATTGCAGCACGATGCCGTCGGCCGTGAAGCGCTTGATCTGGTCAGTCACCACCGAGGCACGGCCGTTGCGGAGTTCGCGGAACAGGTCGCCGTCGGGCACCAGGCAGACGCGCTGGTCCCACGGGTTGTAGCGCGGCGTGAAATGCGTGGCGACGTCGAAGCCCGGCGCCAGCTGCGCGGCAGCCATCTCCACCAGCCGCGCCTTGACCTTGGCCGGGCGGCGCCGCGCGAGCTGGAAGAAGAACATGCCGAGCAGCACGTTCTTCCAGCGCGTGGCGCGGTAGGCCAGCCGTTCGGGCAGCACGTCGCGCAGCTTGCGGGCGATGGCGTCCTCGCCGGGGCGGGTGACGATGTAGGTCGGCGATCGCTGCAGCATTGTCACGTGCGCGGCGGTCTCGGCCATCGCCGGCACCAGCGTGACGGCCGTGGCGCCGCTGCCGATCACGACCACGCGCTTGCCGGCATAGTCGATCGACGGGTCCCAGAACTGCGGATGGACCATCTGGCCACGGAAGGCGGCCTCGTCCGGGAAGCTCGGGCGGTGGCCCTCGGCGTAGCTGTAGTAGCCGGCGCAGACGTAGAGCAGGCGGGCGCGCAGGCGCTGGCGGCTGCCGTCGGCGGTGCGCTCGGCATCGACGGTCCAGCACGCCTCGGCGCTGTGCCAGGCCGCCGCGACGACCTTGTGCCCGAAGCGGATGTGGCGGGTAATGCCCGTCTCCTCGGCGGTCTCGCGGATGTAGGCCAGGATCGACGGGCCGTCGGCGATGGCCTTGGCGCCGCGCCAGGGCTTGAAGCGGTAGCCGAGCGTGTACATGTCGGAGTCGGACCGGATGCCCGGGTAGCGGAACAGGTCCCAGGTGCCGCCGATGGCGTCGCGCGCCTCCAGGATGGCGAAACGCTTGTCCGGACAGCGCTGCTGCAACTGCCGGGCGGCGCCGATGCCGGACAGGCCGGCGCCGACGATCAGCACGTCGAGGACATCGTCTTCGGGCGGGGGAGGGCGCATGTCAGGGACCGGAGGCGAGTGGGTATTCTGACAACATAGGTTGTCAGACGCCATCTGACAATAGGGAATGTCATAATGGCCGCCATGACCACCGAGCTCTCTCCCGCCCGCCGCTACCGCGGTGCCGAAGCCGAGGAGCGCCGCGCCCAGCGGCGCGCGCAGCTCATTGCCGCCGCCGTGCAGGTCTACGGCGAGCGCGGCTACCAGAACGCCACGGTCAAGGCCGTGTGCGAGGCGGCCGGGCTGACCGAGCGCTACTTCTACGAATCGTTCGCCAACTCCGAGGCGCTGCTGCTGGCGTCGTATGAAACGGTCACCCACCGGCTGCTGCAGACGCTGGCGCGCGCCGGGGACGAGGCCGGCGGCGACGGCGAGCATCGCGCGCTGGCCATGCTGCGCGCGTACTTTGGCGCGCTGCAGTGCGAGCCGCGCTCGGCGCGTGTGTTCCTGGTGGAGATCCGGGGCGTCAGCAAGCTCGTCGACGAGGCGCTGGCCGTCTCGCTATGCGATTTTGGCGCGCTGCTGGCCCGCACGCTGGCGCCGCCGGGCACGCCGGTCGACCCGATGCTGGCCGCCGGCGTGGCGGGCGGCGTGGTGCACGTGGCGCTGTACTGGATCCGCAACGGCCATGCGCCCGGCGTGGATGCCGTCGCGCAGACCGCGCTGCAACTGGCGCGGGTGCTCGGCCAGCGCTAGACGTTCGGCGCCGGCGTCTTGGGCCGGAATTCGCAGAGCGGCTCGATCGCGCAATGCCAGCACTCGGGCTTGCGCGCCTTGCAGACGTAGCGGCCGTGCAGGATCAGCCAGTGGTGGGCGTCGTGCAGGAATTCGGTCGGCGTCACCTTCAGCAGCTTCTGTTCCACCGCGTCGGGGTTCTTGCCAGGCGCCAGCCCGGTCCGGTTGGCCACGCGGAAGATGTGCGTGTCCACCGCGATGGTCGGCTGGCCGAATGCCACGTTCAGCACCACATTGGCCGTCTTGCGGCCCACGCCGGGCAGCGCTTCCAGCGCCTCGCGCACGGGCGGCACCTTGCCGCCGTGCTGCGCCACGAGGATCCGGCAGGTTTCCATCACGTGCCTGGCCTTGGTCTTGAACAGGCCGATGGTCTTGATGTACTCGATCAGCCCGGCTTCACCGAGATCGAGGATCTGCTGCGGCGTGTGCGCGACCGGAAACAGCTTGCGCGTGGCCTTGTTCACGCCGACGTCGGTGGCCTGCGCGGACAGCAGCACCGCGATCAGCAGCTCGAACGGCGAGCTGTATTCGAGCTCCGTCTCCGGATTGGGGTTGACCTCCCTCAAGGTCTCGAAAATGGCGAGGCGCTTCGCAGGATTCATCGGTGGGAATCGTCGGTATCGCTGGTATCGTTCCGGTCGGGCGTGCCAGCCAGGCCAAGCCTGGCGCGACGGGCTTCGGCAGCGTCGATCTGGGCCTGGACGGCCGGCGACACGTTGTCGGTGTTGCGCGGCTGCACGGCGGCGGCTTTCTGGCGCGCGCGCTCGATGGCGGCCTGGATGATCGCCTTCTTGCGCGCCTGGGCGGCCTGCTCGGCTTCGCTGGCGGCGGCTTCGCTGGCGGCGGCTTCGGCCTGCAGCGCTTCGAGCTTGGCAGCGGCCTTGGCGGCCAGCCGCGCGTCGTTTTCCTCGCGCTCGCGCACCAGCCGGGCCTTGCGTGCGACGTAGCGCGCATGGGCCGCGTCGGCCTGGGCCTGCGACCACGCGGCCCAGCCGGTGCTGGCGCCGGTCACGGGAATCATGTCGATGCAGTCGACGGGGCAGGGCGCCACGCAGAGGTCGCAGCCGGTGCACCAGTCGGGCAGCACGGTGTGCATCTGCTTGGGGGCGCCGACGATGGCGTCGACCGGGCATGCCTGGATGCACAGCGTGCAGCCGATGCAACGCGATTCGTCGATGCGGGCCACGGCGCGCGGCTGTTCCACGCCGCGCGCGGGGTCCAGCGGCTGGGGCGGCGCATCGAGCAGCGCCGACAGCCGCACGATGCCCTGGGCGCCGCCGGGCGGGCAGCGGTTGCTGGCCGCCTCGCCCGCGGCCATGGCCTCGGCGTACGGGCGGCAGCCGTCGAACCCGCACTTGGTGCACTGGGTCTGCGGCAGCAGGGCTTCAAGGCGGTCCGCCAGGCTGGGGGCGCCGGCGGCGGGTGGGGAAGAACGAGTCACGACAGCAAGACTGCAAAGGGATTCGGGGGGACGACTGTGGCGTCGGGCATGCCTCTATCGGGCGTGTGCGCGGCAAGGATTATCCCCGATTTCGCGGCAGTGCAGAAAAGGCGATCATGCCGCGTCACCCATTCGGGAGGGGAGCCCGGACGAGGTGGCGGGCTGTGCCATAATCCGCGCAACTGACAGATCAGATATTCATGTCGAACGAGCCAAAAACCAAGCGGGATCCAGAGGGCACGCGCCGGCGCATCATGGCCGCCGCCACCGAGGAATTTGCCAAGGGCGGGCTGGCCGGCGCACGCGTCGACCAGATCGCGCGCCGTGCCGAAACCAACGAGCGGATGCTCTATTACTACTACGGCAGCAAGGAAGGGCTGTTCCTGGCCGTGCTGGAAAAACAGTACGCCGAGTTCCGCGCCGCCGAGGAGCAACTGCACATCACCGACGAGGACCCCGTGGCGGCCGTGCGCACGCTGGCCCGCTTTGTCTGGGACTGGTACTACGCCCACCCCGAGTTCATCCGGCTGGTGAACAGCGAGAACCTGCACGAGGCGCGGCACCTGAAGAAATCGGCGCAGCTCCACCAGCTCATCAACCCCGTGGTGGACGTGCTGGCCGACATCATCCGGCGCGGCCAGGACCAGGGCGTGTTCCGCGACAACATCGACGTGCCGCAGTTCTACCTGACGATTTCGGCGCTGGGCTACTACGTGCTGTCGAACCGGTACACGATCAGCGCCGTGATCGGGCGCGACGTGGCGTCGGAAGAGGAGCACGCGCGCTTTGCCGAGCTGCACACCGACATGCTGCTGTCGTACCTGACCAACCGCTGACCGACCGCTGACCGGCACCCGCCGCCGCAAACGAAAACGCCCGCGACTTCCACATCGCGGGCGTTTTTGCTTTGCCCGGCCTGCCGGTCAGGCTTTCTCGGCCTTGCGGATGAAGTCGCGCAGCTCCGGGTAGATGTTCTCGCGCCAGCGGCGGCCCGAGAAAATTCCGTAATGGCCGCACTTCGGCGCGGTGATGTGGTGCTTCTTGGCCTTCGGAATGCCCGCGCACAGGTCGTGCGCCGCGGCGGTCTGGCCGGCGCCCGAGATGTCGTCGAGCTCGCCCTCGATGGTCAGCAGCGCGGTGCTCTTAATGTCCTGCGGGCGCACCGGCGCGCCGTCGATTTCCCACGTGCCATTGGCCAGCCGGAATTCCTGGAACACCTCGCGGATCGTGTCGAGGTAGTACTCGGCAGCCATGTCCAGCACGGCGTTGTACTCGTCGTAGAAGCGCACGTGGGCCTCGGCGTCGTCGGCGTCGCCTTCCACCAGGCTCAGGTAGTAGTCATAGTGCGACGACAGGTGGCGGTCCGGGTTCATCGCCACGAAGCCGGCGTGCTGCAGGAAGCCCGGGTACACCTTGCGGCCGTGGCCCGGGTAGTTGGCCGGCACCGTGTAGATGACGTTGTTCTCGAACCACTCGTACGACTTGTTCGTCGCCAGCGAATTGACGGCCGTCGGGCTCTTGCGCGCGTCGATCGGGCCGCCCATCATCGTCATCGTGCGGGGCGTCTTCTCGCCGGCCGACGCCATCAGCGAGATGGCCGCCAGCACAGGCACCGTCGGCTGGCACACCGAGATCACGTGCAGGTTCTCGGCGCCGATGTGGCGGATGAATTCCTGGATGTAGTAGATGTAGTCCGACAGGTGGAAGCTGCCGTTTTCCACCGGCACCATGCGGGCATCGACCCAGTCGGTCACGTAAACCTTGTGGTCCTGCAGCAGCGTGCGCACGGTGTCGCGCAGCAGCGTGGCATGGTGGCCGGACAGCGGCGCGCAGACCAGCACCACCGGCTCGTCCTTGAGCAGCTTGATGGTCTCCGAATCGTCCGCGTAGCGCTTGAAGCGGATCAGCTTGCAGAAGGGCTTTTCCAGCACGGCCTGCTCGACGATCGGGATGTCGCGCCCGTTGGAGCGCACGGCCTTGATGTCGAAGGAAGGTTTCTCGTACTCCTTGCCGAGCCGGTACAGCAACTCGTAGCCCGCCGCCATGCGGGGGGCGCCCGGCAGCAGGGAAAGGGGGCTGAGGGGGTTTGTAAACGTCTTGGCGGTCGCCTGGGCCCACGCGGTCAGCGGGTTCAGCATCGAGCGCTGGAATTCATGCAGTTGGTAAAGCATGCCGGTACCTGTCTAGCCTTTCTTGTCGCGAGTGCTTGTCGCGCAACGATTATGCCCGCAATCGAACGATCGTGCTCTGCAGCATATGTCTTCAAGTTACTTCTTTAGCCGACGAAGACAATAGGACATTGGCGCTAATTCCGGATGACACTGGCTGACAGGAAAGAAAAAGGCGACCGGAGTGGCCTCCAGGTCGCCTTTGGCGTCCGACGCGCGCGTCAGGTGTTGCTTTTTAGTACACGGCGGCGATGGCGTTGACCACGGCGTCGATGTTGCGGCTGTTCAGCGCGGCCACGCAGATGCGGCCCGTGCCCACGGCGTAGATGCCGTGCTCGTTGCGCAGGCGATCCACCTGGTCCGAGGTCAGGCCCGAGTACGAGAACATGCCGCGCTGCGCCTTGACGAACGAGAAGTCGCCCGGCACGCCCTTGGCGGCCAGCTTGTCCACCAGCGCGTTGCGCATCAGCTTGATGCGGTCGCGCATCTCGCCCAGTTCCTGCTCCCACATGGCGCGCAGTTCCGGGCTGTTCAGCACGGTGGCGACCACGGTGCCGCCGTGCGTGGGCGGGTTCGAGTAGTTCGTGCGGATCACGCGCTTGATCTGCGACATCACGCGCTGGGCTTCTTCCTTGCCCGTGGTGACGATCGACAGGGCGCCCACGCGCTCGCCGTACAGCGAGAAGCTCTTCGAGAACGAGCTGGACACGAAGAACGGCAGGCCGGAGTCGGCAAACAGGCGCACGGCCGCGCCGTCCGGCTCGATGCCGTCGGCAAAGCCCTGGTAGGCCATGTCCAGGAACGGGATCAGGTTGCGTTCCTTGACCAGTTCCACCACCTGCTTCCACTGGGCCTCGTCCAGGTCCACGCCGGTCGGGTTGTGGCAGCACGCGTGCAGCACGACGACCGTGTTGGCCGGGTACGACTTCAGCGACGCCACCATGCCGGCGAAGTTCAGGCCGTGCGACGGGGCGTCGTAATAGGCATAGTTGACCACCGGGAAACCGGCCGACTCGAACAGCGCGCGGTGGTTTTCCCAGCTCGGATCGCTGATGGCGACCGTGGCGTCCGGGTACAGGCGCTTCAGGAAGTCGGCGCCGATCTTCAGCGCGCCGGTGCCGCCAAGTGCCTGGGCCGTCACGACGCGGCCTTCGGCGATCAGTGCCGAGTCCTTGCCGAACAGCAGCGTCTGCACGGCCTGGTCATAGGCGGCGATGCCCTCGATCGGCAGGTAGCCGCGCGGGGTGGCGGTGGCCAGGCGGGCCTTTTCGGCTTCCTGCACGGCGCGCAGCAGCGGAATTTTCCCTTCGTCGGTGAAGTACACGCCAACGCCCAGGTTCACCTTGGTGGCGCGGGTATCGGCGTTGAACGCTTCATTCAGGCCCAGGATCGGGTCGCGCGGGGCCATCTCGACGGCAGAAAACAAACTCATTTGGGATCTCGTGGTCAGCTTTGTAACAAAACGGAGGGCGTAGAATGCTTCGAACTGCGCTGGCTGCGGCGGCGACTGGCTCCCGCATGACTGCCTCTCCTGACAAAACCTGACAGGAACCTCAGGCAAACTGGACTTGAACCGATCCGCGCAACCCCAAGATTCTAGCGTAATCCGCCCGCATTCCTCAGGTTTTTCCCTACGTTTATGACGAATCTCGCCGAAGTCGCCCCGCCCCTGGACGAAGACAAATTCGTCACGTTTGCGGGTTCGCCGTTCCAGCTTTACCAGCCGTTCCCGCCTGCCGGCGACCAGCCCGAGGCCATCCGCCAGCTTGTGGAAGGCGTGGAGGACGGCCTGTCGTTCCAGACGCTGCTCGGCGTGACGGGGTCGGGCAAGACATTCACGATGGCCAACGTGATCGCCCGCATGGGGCGCCCGGCCATCGTATTTGCGCCAAACAAGACGCTGGCGGCCCAGTTGTACTCGGAATTCCGCGAGTTCTTCCCGCGCAACGCGGTCGAGTACTTCGTCAGCTACTACGACTACTACCAGCCTGAGGCGTACGTGCCGCAGCGCGACCTGTTCATCGAGAAGGACTCGTCGATCAACGAGCATATCGAGCAGATGCGGCTGTCGGCCACCAAGAGCCTGCTGGAGCGGCGCGACACGATCATCGTGGCCACGGTGTCGGCCATCTACGGTATCGGCAACCCGAACGAATACCACCAGATGATCCTGACGCTGCGCACCGGCGACAAGCTGAGCCAGCGCGACATCATCGCCCGGCTGATCGCCATGCAGTACACGCGCAACGAGAGCGATTTCCAGCGCGGGACGTTCCGCGTGCGCGGCGACACGCTGGACATCTTCCCGGCCGAGCATGCCGAGATGGCCGTGCGCGTGGAACTGTTCGACGACGAGGTGGATTCGCTGCAGTTCTTCGACCCGCTGACGGGCCGCGTGCGCCAGAAGATTCCGCGCTTCACGGTCTACCCGTCGAGCCACTACGTCACGCCGCGCGAGACCGTGCTGCGCGCCATCGAGAACATCAAGGTCGAGCTGCGCGAGCGGCTGGACTTCTTCTACAAGGAAAACCGGCTGGTCGAGGCCCAGCGGCTGGAGCAGCGCACGCGCTTCGACCTGGAAATGCTGTCGGAACTGGGCTTCTGCAAGGGCATCGAGAACTATTCGCGCCACCTGTCCGGCGCCCAGCCGGGCGAGCCGCCGCCGACGCTGGTGGACTACCTGCCGCCGGACGCGCTGATGTTCCTGGACGAGTCGCACGTGCTGATCGGCCAGTTGAACGGCATGTACAACGGCGACCGGGCGCGCAAGACCACGCTGGTGGAGTACGGCTTCCGGCTGCCGTCGGCGCTGGACAACCGGCCGCTCAAGTTCGACGAATACGAGCGCAAGATGCGCCAGGCGATCTTCGTCACCGCCACGCCGGCCGCCTACGAGCGCGACCATGCCGGCCAGGTGGTGGAGCAGGTGGTGCGGCCGACGGGCCTGGTCGACCCGGTGATCCAGGTGCGGCCGGCCACGACCCAGGTGGACGACCTGCTGGGCGAGATCCACGAGCGGGTGAAGGTCAACGAGCGCGTGCTGGTGACCACGCTGACCAAGCGGATGGCCGAGCAGTTGACCGAGTTCCTGTCCGAGAACGGCGTCAAGGTGCGCTACCTCCATTCGGACATCGACACGGTCGAGCGCGTGGAGATCATCCGCGACCTGAGGCTGGGCACGTTCGACGTGCTGGTCGGCATCAACCTGCTGCGCGAGGGGCTGGACATTCCCGAGGTGTCGCTGGTGGCCATCCTCGATGCCGACAAGGAAGGCTTCCTGCGCGCCGAGCGGTCGCTGATCCAGACCATCGGCCGCGCCGCGCGCAACGTCAACGGCACCGCCATCCTCTACGCGGACCGCATGACCGATTCGATGAAGATCGCGATCAGCGAGACCGAGCGCCGCCGCGCCAAGCAGATGGCGTTCAACGAGGCCAACGGCATCGTGCCGCGCGGCGTGGTCAAGCGGATCAAGGACATCATCGACGGGGTCTACGATGCCAACGACGTCAAGGCCGAGCTGAACGCGCAGGCCGAGCGCGCCAAGTACGAGGACATGAGCGAGAAGCAGGTGGCGCGCGAGATCAAGCGGTTGGAAAAGCAGATGCTGGACCACGCCAAGAACCTCGAATTCGAGAAGGCCGCCCAGGTGCGGGACCAGCTGGCCAAGCTGCGGGCCCAGGTGTTCGGGGCCGGCGCCGAGGGCGATCACATCTGAGCGCTGCCGGCCGCCGCAACCGGGGCGCGCCCCGATGGGCACGGTGCGCCACGGCATCCTATAGTGGTTAGGCAGTCGGCCCGAACGGGGGCGCGCCGGATCACGAACCTGAGGAGTGTGCCGTGGTGACACAGTTCGAATATGGGGGGTATGCGGTGGTCGCCCGGGCGGTTGCGCGGGCCGGCGGCGGTTTTGCCGGGGTGCTGACCATCGCGGACGCGTTCGGCGAGCCCGGCGGGCCGACGTTCGAAGTGGAAACCGGCGCGGCGGAGACGCCCGAGGCGGCCATCGCCCTGGCCGAGGCCGAAGCCATGCGAACCATAGATGCCGGCGAGGTGAGTTGATTCCGGACAGCCGGCACATCAGGAGACACGCTGATGTCCTACAGCAGTGAATGGAAGAAGAGGGTTTTCGAGACGCACGAGATCCAGGTGCTGGTGAAACCCCGGTCGCCGATCGAGTGGGACTACACGGTGCGGGTGTGCCGCAAGGGCACGAACATCCGGGCCGCCGACACGCTGGTCGAATCGTCCCCGCCATCGGAACACTTCAAGGCGCCCGAAGCCGCCGAGGCGGCCGGCTTTGCCCGCGGCAAGCAACTGGCGGAACGGCTATAGCGCACTCCCGGCGGGATGGGCTGCAAGTTGCCGAAGCGGTAGAATCCCGGGCCCGGACGGCCGGGATACCCGCAGGCGGGCGCCGGCGCGCGCCGATTGGCGATACCTGATCGCCACTTCTGCCATGTCCCCGATCAAGCCTGAGCGCTTTCCATGGCCGTTCGGCCAGTATGGTTGCCCGGATCGTTATCGCAGGCGGAATAGTGCGTTGCTGGACAGGGAACTTGACTGATTTAGTCGGGATATCTTAAACTCGACCGAAATTCTCAAGTATTCCCTCTCCCCGAGCATCATGAGACTGACCACCAAAGGCCGTTTTGCGGTAACCGCCATGATCGACCTGGCCATGCGCCAGGATCAGGGCCCTGTCACCCTGGCAGGCATCAGTCAGCGTCAGAAGATCTCCCTGTCGTACCTGGAGCAGCTTTTTGGCAAGCTGCGCCGTCACGAGATCGTGGAAAGCGTGCGCGGTCCGGGCGGCGGCTACAGCCTGGCGCGCAAGGCCGAAGACGTGACGGTGGCGGACATCATCATCGCCGTCGACGAGCCGCTGGACGCCACGCAGTGCGGCGGGAAGGGCAATTGCAATGGCGACGACGGATCGGGCCGCTGCATGACCCACGAGCTGTGGGCCACGCTGAACCAGAAGATGGTGGAGTACCTGGATTCCGTTTCGCTCAAGAACCTCGTTGACCAGCAACGCGCCCGCCAGCCCGCCGTGCTGCACGACATGCGCGACGACGCCGCGCAGCAGCCGGTGACGGTGTCGCGCTCCAAGGCGGACAAGCAGGAAAAGCCGGCGCGCGCCCGCGTGGTCAATTCGGTGTTCAGCCTGGCACAGTCGTAAGCAAGGTTGCGGCACCTGCATTAAACTATCGGTAGGCAGTACGCGATTAGCGATCCCTATAAGGCAGTCATAAGATGAGCACCACCCCACATTTCCCGATCTACATGGATTACTCGGCCACCACGCCGGTGGACCCGCGCGTGGCGGACAAGATGATTCCGTATCTGCGCGAGCAGTTCGGCAATCCGGCCTCGCGCAGCCACGCCTACGGCTGGGACGCCGAGCGTGCCGTGGAAGAGGCGCGCGAGCAGGTGGCCGCGCTGGTGGGCGCCGATCCGCGCGAGATCGTGTGGACGTCGGGGGCTACCGAGTCGGACAACCTGGCCATCAAGGGCGCCGCGAACTTCTACTCGGGCAAGGGCAAGCACATCATCACCGTGAAGACCGAGCACAAGGCCGTGCTCGACACCACGCGCGAGCTGGAGCGCCAGGGCTTCGAGGTGACGTACCTCGACGTCAAGGACGACGGCCTGATCGACATGGACGTGTTCAAGCAGGCGCTGCGCCCGGACACGATCCTGGTGTCGGTGATGCTGGTCAACAACGAGATCGGCGTGATCCAGGACGTCGAGCAGATCGGCGAGATCTGCCGCGACAAGGGCATCATCTTCCACTGCGACGCCGCGCAGGCCACCGGCAAGGTCGGTATCGACCTGGGCAAGCTCAAGTGCGACCTGATGTCGTTCTCGGCCCACAAGACCTATGGCCCGAAGGGTATCGGCGCGCTGTACGTGCGCCGCAAGCCGCGCGTGCGGATCGAAGCCCAGATGCACGGCGGCGGCCACGAGCGCGGCATGCGCTCGGGCACGCTGGCCACGCACCAGATCGTCGGCATGGGCGAGGCGTTCCGCCTGGCCCGCGAGGAAATGGCGACCGAGAACGAGCGCATCCGCATGCTGCGCGACCGGCTCTGGAACGGCCTGTCGTCGATGGAAGAGGTGTATCTGAACGGTTCGATGGAACACCGCGTGCCGCACAACCTGAACGTCAGCTTCAACTTCGTCGAAGGTGAATCGCTGATCATGGCCATCAAGGACGTGGCCGTGTCGTCGGGTTCGGCGTGCACGTCGGCGTCGCTGGAGCCGTCGTACGTGCTGCGCGCCCTGGGCCGCAACGACGAACTGGCACACAGCTCGATCCGCTTCACGGTTGGACGTTTTACGACGGAATCGGAAATCGACTACACCGTCGAGCTGCTCAAGAGCAAGATCGGCAAGCTGCGCGACCTGTCGCCGCTGTGGGAGATGTTCAAGGACGGCGTCGACCTGAATTCGATCCAGTGGGCCGCGCACTGATCGCGACCCGCGTCACAACAAGAACCCCATAAAGATTCGTCAGAGGTAACCAAAATGTCTTACAGCAACAAGGTTCTCGACCACTATGAAAATCCGCGCAACGTCGGTTCGTTCGACAAGAACGACGACGCGGTGGGCACCGGCATGGTCGGCGCCCCGGCCTGCGGCGACGTGATGAAGCTGCAGATCAAGGTGAACGAGGCGGGCGTGATCGAGGACGCCAAGTTCAAGACCTACGGCTGCGGCTCGGCCATCGCGTCGTCGTCGCTGGTGACCGAATGGGTCAAGGGCAAGACCGTGGACCAGGCGCTGGAGATCAAGAACACCCAGATCGCCGAGGAACTGGCGCTGCCGCCGGTGAAGATCCACTGCTCGATCCTGGCCGAGGACGCCATCAAGGCGGCGGTCGAGGACTACAAGAAGAAGCACGGCGGCGCCGAGCAGAAGGCTGCCTGACAGCGGCCTGCCGCGTCAGATGGTTTGGTGTGGCCACGCGCGCTCCAGCATGTGCGCGTGGCGTTCGACAGCAAGGCAAAGATGATCACGATGACCGAAAAGGCGGCGAAGCACGTCGCCCGTTACCTGGAACGCCGCGGCAAGGGCCTGGGCCTGCGCCTGGGCGTGAAGACCACCGGCTGCTCCGGCCTGGCCTACAAGCTTGAGTACGTGGACGAGCTGCAGCCAGAGGACCAGGTGTTCGAGACCCATGGCATCAAGGTGATCGTCGATCCGAAGAGCCTGCCGTACATCGACGGCACCGAGCTCGACTTTGCGCGCGAAGGGTTGAACGAGGGCTTCCGCTTCAACAACCCGAACGTCAAGGACGAGTGCGGCTGCGGCGAGTCGTTCCGGGTCTGAGGGCCGGGCCTCGCCGCGGATCGGCTACCGATACGCGGCGCGGCGACACGACAAGGGGCGGCATGACCGCTCCTTTTTGTTGCGACTGTTTGGGAACCACGTGCTTTGAAAGACGATTTTTTCTCGCTGTTCGGGCTGCCTGCCCGGTATGAAGTGGACGAGGCCGCGCTGGACGCGGCCTATCGCACGGTGCAGTCGCAGGCCCATCCGGACCGCTTTGCCAACGCCGGCGACGCCGAGCGCCGCGTGGCCATGCAGTGGGCCGCGCACGCCAACGAGGCGTACCGCACGCTGCGCCAGCCGCTCAAGCGCGCCATCTACCTGCTGCACCTGCGCGGCGTGGACATCCAGGCCGAGAGCAACACGGCGATGGCCCCGGCCTTTCTGATGCAGCAGATGGAATGGCGCGAGGCGCTGCAGGACGCGGTGGACGCCCGCGCCGTGGACCGGCTCGACGCGCTGCTGCGCGAGCTGCGCCAGGAAAAGCGCGAGCGCCACGCCGCACTGGGCGCGCTGCTCGATGCCGGCGACGACGAGTCCGCCGGCGCCGCCGCGCGCCAGTTGATGTTTATCGAGAAGATCGAGCACGACGCCAGCGAGGCGATCGATCGGCTCGAAGATTAGAAGATTCCCATGGCACTGCTTCAGATTTCCGAACCCGGCATGTCGCCGGCGCCGCACCAGCGCCGCCTGGCCGTCGGTATCGACCTTGGCACCACCAATTCCCTGGTGGCCGCCGTGCGCAACAGCATTCCCGAAGTCCTGCCCGACGACGATGGCCGCGCGCTGCTGCCGTCGGTGGTGCGCTACCTGCCGGACGGCCGCGCCCACATCGGCTACAAGGCGCAGGACGAAGCGGTGCGCGACCCCAAGAACACGATCGTGTCGGCCAAGCGGTTCATGGGCCGCGGGCTGCGCGACGTCTCGAACATCGAGCACAGCCCGTACGACTTTGTCGACGCGCCAGGCATGGTGCAACTGAAGACCGTGGCCGGCATCAAGAGCCCGGTCGAGGTGTCGGCCGAGATCCTGGCCACGCTGCGCCAGCGCGCCGAGGATTCGCTGGGCGACGATCTGGTTGGCGCCGTGATCACGGTGCCCGCGTACTTCGACGACGCGCAGCGCCAGGCCACCAAGGATGCGGCCCAGCTTGCCGGGCTGGACGTGCTGCGGCTGCTGAACGAGCCGACGGCGGCGGCCATCGCCTACGGGCTGGACAACGCGGCCGAAGGCATCTACGCCGTGTACGACCTGGGCGGCGGCACGTTCGATATCTCGGTGCTCAAGCTGACCAAGGGCGTGTTCGAGGTGATGTCCACCGGCGGCGATTCCGCGCTGGGTGGCGACGACTTTGACCAGCGCCTGCTGTGCTGGATCGTCGAGCAGGCCGGCCTGCAACCGCTGTCGGCCGAGGACACCCGGCTGCTGATGGTGCGCGCCCGGGCCGCCAAGGAAGCGCTGTCGGCCAGCGACAGCACGGTCATCGACGCGGTGCTGACCACCGGCGAGATCGTGCACCTGCCGCTGGACGCGCAGACGTTCATCGACATCACGGCCCATCTGGTGCAGAAAACGCTGGCGCCGGTGCGCAAGGCGCTGCGCGATGCCGGCGTGACGCCCGAGGACGTCAAGGGCGTGGTGCTGGTGGGCGGCGCGACGCGCATGCCGGCGATCCGCAAGGCCGTGGGCGAGTATTTCGGCCAGCAGCCGCTGACCAACCTGGACCCGGACAAGGTGGTGGCGCTGGGCGCCGCCATGCAGGCCAACCTGCTGGCCGGCAACCACGCGCCGGGCGAGGACTGGCTGCTGCTCGACGTGATTCCGCTGTCGCTGGGCGTGGAGACGATGGGCGGGCTGGTCGAGAAGATCATCCCGCGCAACAGCACCATTCCGGTGGCGCGCGCGCAGGAATTCACGACGTTCAAGGACGGCCAGACCGCGATGGCGATCCACGTGCTGCAGGGCGAGCGCGAACTGGCCAGCGACTGCCGCTCGCTGGCGCGCTTCGAGCTGCGCGGCATCCCGCCGATGGTGGCCGGCGCCGCGCGCATCCGTGTGACGTACCAGGTGGACGCCGACGGGCTGCTGTCGGTGTCGGCGCGCGAGACGCTGTCGGGCGTGGAGGCGTCGGTGTCGGTCAAGCCGTCGTACGGGCTGGCCGATGACGACATCGCGCGCATGCTGCAGGACAGCTTCCGCGAGGCCGAGCACGACATGAAGACCCGCGCGCTGGCCGAGGAGCGCGTGGAGGCCGAGCGGCTGGTGGAAGCCACGCGGCGCGCGCTGGAGGTGGACGGCGACCTGCTGTCGGCCGAGGAGCGCGGCGCCGTGGACGCGCTGATCGCCCGCGTGACCGAGATTGCCACCGGCGACGACCATCGCGCGATCAAGGCCGCCGTGGAGCAGTTGTCGCACGGTACCGACGAGTTTGCCGCCCGCCGCATGGACCGCTCGATCAAGAGCGCGCTGGCCGGGAAGAAGGTGCAGGAACTGGGCTGAACGCCAGACCGCCACCACACGCGCCAAGCCTGCGAATAAGGATAGAAATGCCACAGATCATTGTTTTGCCCCACGTAGAGTTGTGCCCCGAGGGCGCCGTTTTCGAAGCCGGTAGCGGCACGACCATTTGCGACGCGCTGCTCGCCAACGGCATCGAGATCGAGCATGCCTGCGAGAAGTCCTGCGCCTGCACCACGTGCCACGTGGTGGTGCGCGAGGGGTTCAACTCGCTGGAAGACGCCGAGGAAAAGGAAGAAGACCTGCTGGACAAGGCGTGGGGGCTGGAGCCGAACTCGCGGCTGTCGTGCCAGGCCGTGGTCGCCGACACCGACCTGACCGTCGAAATCCCGAAATACACGATCAACCACGCCAAGGAAGGCCACTAAGGCCCGCGCGAGGAGTTATCCGATGAAATGGACCGATACCTACGACGTTGCCGCCGCGCTGTATGACAAGTTTCCCGATGTCGATCCGCTGACGGTGCGCTTCACGCAGTTGCGCCAGTGGGTGCTGGAGCTGGACGGGTTCGACGACCTGCCCGAACGCTCGGGCGAGAAGATCCTGGAGGCGATCCAGCAGGCGTGGATCGAAGAGGCGGCCTGACCGCCGCCCTGCGGCCCGCACCGGGTCAGCCCGAAAAAAAAGCACGGCAGATCGCCGTGCTTTTTTGCTTGACCGGCGCGCGCCGGTGGATCAGCCGCGCACCAGCACCCCGCGCTCCAGGTGGACGCGCTCGCCCACCTCCACCCCCGGCGGGTTCTGGTACGTGAACGTGCGGCGCGTGCCGTCGTCCATCTTCACGCTGACGCGGTAGCTCTTGTCCTTGTTCAGCTTCTTCTCGGCGTAGTTGCCGCCGAAGCCGCCGGCTGCCGCGCCGGCCACCGTGCCAAGGATCCGGCCATTGCCGCTGCCGATCTGGTTGCCGACCAGCCCGCCAACCACCGCGCCACCGAGCGCACCCAGGCCGCTGGTCGGCTTTTCAGCCTCCACCACCTGCACGCCCGTCACGCGGCCCGCCGTGTGGCTGGGCTTGGGCGCCTGCTGGGGCTCGGCCTGCGCCTGCTGGGCGGCGGGGGGCGGCGGCGCAGCGTCATAGGCAGGCGGCCGCGTGGTCGATCCCGGCGCCGGCTGCGTTCCGGCCGGCGGGTCCACGTTCTGACTGTAGTTCTGGCTATATTGCGATGCCGCCGGCTCGGCGTTCGGGGTGGCCTTGCCCACCGGCAGCACGCCGGTCACGGCCGCGACGGCCGTCAGGCTGGCAATCACCACCGCAATCGCCGCCGTCGCCACCAGCGGATGAATCCGCCGCGAAGGGGGGAGGGAAGGAAGCGTGTTCGGACCAGACATCGTCGAATCTCCAGGTTGCTGCAGCGACGCAGCCAATACTTGAAGTTTCTCCGATCAGCGGGACGATTTCCGTTCGATTTTGTAAGGGTTTGTTGCGCGGAAATCGCTTTGGAATCAGTGGGTTACGGCGGATGTCGGCGGGTGTCCGACGAGGGCGGCGTAACAATTGGCGGTGGTGACTGAATCCGCGATGGTTTGCTCCCCTCTCCCGCAGGCTGTACAGCAGGCGGGCGAGGGGAGCAAAGAAAAAAACCGCCGCTCAATCCTCCCGCCGCAGATGCGGGAACAGGATGACGTCGCGGATGTTCGGGCTGTCGGTCAGCAGCATGACCAGGCGGTCGATGCCGATGCCGCAGCCGCCGGTCGGGGGCATGCCGTATTCGAGCGCGCGGATGTAGTCGGCGTCGAAGTACATCGCTTCCTCGTCGCCGGCGTCCTTTTGCTCCACCTGCTTGCGGAAGCGTTCGGCCTGGTCTTCCGGATCGTTCAGCTCCGAGAAGCCATTGGCAATCTCGCGGCCCGTGATGAACAGCTCGAAGCGCTCGGTGATGCCGGGCTGGGTGTCGGACCCGCGCGCCAGCGGCGAGACCTCGACCGGGTAGTCGACGATGAAGGTCGGTTCCCAGAGCTGCGACTCGGCCGTTTCCTCGAACAGCACCAGTTGCAGCGTGCCCAGGCCGGCGTTCAGGAACTGGGGCGCGCTGGTGTTGATCTTGAACTTGTCCTTCAGCTCGGCGCGCAGGAAGGCGGCGTCGGCCAGTTGCGCGTCGGTGTACTCGGGCGCGTATTTCTGGATGGCCTGGCAGATCGTCAGGCGGTGGAACGGTTTGCTCAGGTCCAGCTCGCGGCCCTGGTACGTCAGCACGGCGCTGCCGCTGGCGTCCACGGCGGCCTCGCGGATCAGGTTCTCGGTGAAGTCCATCAGCCAGCGGTAGTCCGTGTAGGCCGCGTAGAACTCCATCATCGTGAACTCGGGGTTGTGGCGCGGGCTCACCCCCTCGTTACGGAAATTGCGGTTGATCTCGAACACGCGCTCGAAGCCGCCGACGATCAGCCGCTTCAGGTACAGCTCCGGCGCGATGCGCAGGAACATCTGCATGTCCAGCGCGTTGTGGTGCGTGATGAACGGCTTGGCCGCGGCGCCGCCCGGAATCGGGTGCAGCATCGGCGTTTCCACTTCCATGAAGCCGGCGTCGGCCATGTGGCGGCGCAGCGACGACATGGCCTTGGTGCGGGCGCGGAACGTGTCGCGCGTTTCCGGCGAGACGATCAGGTCGACATACCGCTGGCGGTACTTCATTTCCTGGTCGGCCAGGCCGTGGAACTTGTCCGGCAGCGGGCGCAGGCTCTTCGACAGCAGGCGCAGCTCGCGCACCTGCACCGACAGCTCGCCCTTGTTGGTGCGGAACAACTCGCCGCGCGCGCTGATGATGTCGCCGAGGTCCCAGTGCTTGAACGCCGCGTAGACGTCCTCGCCCACCTTGTCGCGCGTGATGTAGAACTGGATCTGGCCGCTGCCGTCCTGCACGGTGGCAAAGCTGGCCTTGCCCATCACGCGCTTGAGCATCATGCGCCCGGCGATCGACACCTCCACGGGGCTTGCCTCCAGCGCGGCCTGGTCGGTCTCGCCGTACTGGGCGTGCAGCGCGCCGGCCTGGTGCGTCGGGCGGAAATCGTTCGGGAAGGCCACGCCTTGCTCGCGCAGGGCCTGCAGCTTCTCGCGCCGCTCGGCGATGATCTTGTTCTCGTCTACGGCAGGCGCGTCGGCGGCGGGCGTGCGGGTCGGTTCGGTCATGATGTCAGGTTCGGCCGCGCGGGACGGGTGCCCCGCGCGATGGGTCGGTTCAATGGTTGCGGATGTCGTCGAGCTCGGTCTGGCCGAAGTCGGGGCGGTCCAGGTAGGCGGCGATGCGCTGCGCGACGTCGTCCGGCGAAGCGAGCTGCTCGTTGGCCTTCAGGTCGCGGAAGCGCTGCACCTGCGCAAAGTCGGCGCCGCGGATGGTTTCCTGCATGCCGGTGTCCACCACGCCCGGGGCCAGCGCCACGGCGCGCACCGCCCGGTCGCCCGGCAGGCCCGCGTATTCGGCGTTGACCGAGCGGATGAACATGTCCAGGCCAGCCTTGCCGGCGCAGTAGGCGCTCCAGCCCTGCACCGGGTTGCGGGCCGCGCCCGACGAGATCGCCAGCACCTTGCGCGGGCAGTCGAAGCGCGCGGTGGCGTCGATGAACGCGCCGGTCATCGTCATCGGCGTGACCAGGTTGGTCTGCAGGTGCGGCACCAGCGTGTTCTCGTGCAGCGCCGTGATCGGGCCGATCGGCTCGACCACGCCGGCGTTCAGGATCAGCGTCACGCTGGCCGGGGTATCGTCGACGGCCTCCAGCACGCTCGCCAGCCAGCCGGCCGACGGGCCGGGCTGCGACAGGTCCTGCAGGTGCCACGCCACCGGCACGCCGCTGGCCGCGGCTTCGCGTTCCAGGTCGGTGTTGCGGCTGCGGGCCACGCCGATGACGCGGTTGCCCGGCTTGAGCAGCGCGCGCACCAGCGCGGCGCCCAGGCCGCGCGAGGCGCCGGTGACGATGTAGAGGTGGGTGGAGCGGGGCGATCCGTTGGACATGGCGAGGACCTGTTCGAATGAGACAGCGGCTTCGGGGGTGGAGACTCTGGGTTGTCGTCGCACCGCCCCGCCGGCTTGGGGGCCGGCGGGCGGGGCTCGGGGTCTTGCGGCGTTACAGGCCCTGTTTCAGGCTGGCCTCGATGAACGGGTCGAGGTCGCCGTCCAGCACCTTCTGCGTGTTGGACATTTCCACGTTGGTGCGCAGGTCCTTGATGCGGCTCTGGTCCAGCACGTACGAGCGGATCTGGTGGCCCCAGCCCACGTCGGTCTTGCCGGCTTCGAGCTTGTCGGCCTCGGCCTGGCGCTTGCGCATCTCGTGCTCGTAAAGCCGCGATTTCAGCATCGACATGGCCTCGGCACGGTTGCGGTGCTGCGAGCGGTCGTTCTGGCACTGCACGACGATGCCGGTCGGGATGTGCGTGATCCGCACGGCCGAATCGGTCTTGTTGATGTGCTGCCCGCCGGCGCCCGACGCGCGGTACGTATCCACGCGCAGGTCGGCCGGGTTGACCTCGACCTCGAACGAGTCGTCCACCTCGGGGTAGACGAACACTGACGAGAACGACGTGTGGCGCCCGCCCGACGAATCGAACGGCGACTTGCGGACCAGGCGGTGCACGCCGGTCTCGGTGCGCAGGTAGCCGAACGCGTAGTCGCCCTCGATCTTGATCGTCGCGCTCTTGATGCCGGCCACGTCGCCTTCGGACTCTTCCAGCACCTCGGCCTTGAAGCCCTTGCGCTCGCAGTACTTCAGGTACTGGCGCAGCAGCATCGACGCCCAGTCGCACGCCTCGGTACCGCCCGCGCCGGCCTGGATGTCGATGAACGCGTTGGCCTGGTCCATCTCGCCCGAGAACATGCGCCGGAATTCCATGTCGGCCACGATGGCCTCGAAGCCCTGCACGTCGGTCTCGATCGACACCAGCGTGTCGTCGTCACCTTCCTCGCGCGCCAGCTCGAACAGCTCGTCGGCGCCGCTCAGGTCGTCGGTGAGCTTGCCGAGGGTCTGCACCACGGCTTCCAGCGCCTTCTTTTCCTTGCCCAGGTCCTGGGCGCGCTTGGGGTTGTTCCAGACGTCCGGGTCTTCCAGCAGTCCGTTGACTTCGTCTAGGCGGTTTGCTTTGACATCGTAGTCAAAGATACCCCCGTAGATCTTCCGTCCGGGAACGGAGATCGGAGATGGCACCGGAGATGGCGTTGAGGCGTTCTGCTTCCATGGAGATTCCTAGATTCTGCGCTTGCAAAACACGGAATTATAGCGGATCGGCGGCCCGATTCCGCCGCCGCCTGCACGATGGGCGGCACCTTTTCGCTGAACTGTTCGGGAGGCGAACTGTCTGTTGCCAGACATTGGTGGCCGGCAGTTGCCGATTTTTGGTGTGACTTCGGCGACAATGGCGGCCACGATCAGGAGTTTCCCCGTACGCATGACAGGAATCCACGCAGTCCATCCCCACGCCCGGCATCGCCCGGGCGCCCGCCGCCGTTTGCTGGGGCGCCTGGCGGCGCTCTCGCTGGCCGCCGCGCTGGCCGCCTGCGGCACCACGCCCAGCGAGCCGGCGCCCGAGGGCTACTACCGCGTCGAGCGCGGCGACACGCTGTACTCGATCGCCCGGCGCCACAACCGCTCGGTGTCCGAACTGGCGCGCTGGAGCAACATTTCCGATACCAGCCAGATCGAGGTCGGCCAGCTTGTCCGGGTCAAGCCGCCCGCCGGCGCTGGCATTTCGGCGGCCAAGGCCAACGACCGGCCCGCCACGCAGGCCACGCCGCCGCGCGGCACGGCGTCCGAGCCGGCCCCGTCCCGGCCGCCCGCCAGCGCCATCCGGCTGCAATGGCCGGCCGACGGGCGCGTCACGGGCAGTTTCTCGCCCCCGGCCGAAAAGGGCCTGCGCATCGAGGTACCGGCCGGCGGCAAGGTGCGCGCCGCCGCGCCGGGCTGGGCCATCCATGTGGGCACGCTGCGCGGCTACGGCCAGCTGGTCATCATCAAGCACAACGACGACTGGCTGACCGTCTACGGCAACCTGGACCGCCCGCTGGTCAAGGAAAACGACCGCGTGGCGGCCGGCCAGGACATCGGCAGCATGAGCCGCGCCAGCGAACTGCACTTCGAGGTGCGTGGCAACGGCAAGCCGGTGAATCCGGCAAGCTATCTGCCGCCGAGGGGGTAGGCGGGTTGGCCGACCTTTGTTGAGGTTGGGGACGTAATCCCTACTGCGCGTGTTCCACCACCAACTGCACGCGCGTCACGCCGTTGAACGTGTTGTTGTCGAGCCGGTAGGCGACCAGTGCGCTGGCGCCGTCCAGCGCGTCGGCGTGGTTGAACCAGATCGCGTCGAAGCGCTGGCTGCCGCGCCCAAGCTGCAGCTTCAGGTGCTTGCCCTTGAGCACGGTCTGGCGCAGCACCTCGAATTCGCCCGAGAACGTCGGCGGCGGAAAGCCCTGGCCCCACACGTGGCCCTCCAGCAGCGTCACGAATTCCGGGCTGAAGCAGGCGTCCTCGATGTCGCCGTCGGTCTCGATCACGCGGGCAAGCTGATCGTCGTTGAGCCATTCGCGGCCGACGGCCTCGAAGGCCGCCACGAATGTGTCGAAATGCTCGGCGCGGACGGTCAGCCCGGCCGCCATCGCATGGCCGCCGAATTTCACCAGCAACCCCGGATGGCGCTTGGACACCAGGTCCAGCGCGTCGCGCAGGTGGAAGCCCGGGATCGAGCGGCCGGAGCCCTTGATGTGGTCGTCGTCCCCGCGCGCGAACGTGATGGTCGGGCGGTGGTATTTCTCCTTGAGCCGCGACGCGACGATGCCGATCACGCCCTGGTGCCACGTCTCGTGGAACACGCTCACCGTGTAGCGCGACGCCGGGTCCAGCCCGTCCAGCGGCTGCTCCAGGATCTGCAGCGCCTCCTGCTGCATGCCGGCCTCGATGTCGCGCCGCTCGCGGTTCATCCCGTCCAGTTCCTGGGCGATTTCCCACGCGCGGTTGGCGTCGTCGGTCAGCAGGCATTCGATGCCCAGCGACATGTCCGCCAGCCGCCCGGCCGCATTGAGCCGCGGGCCCAGCCCGAAGCCGAGGTCGAACGTGTTGGCGCGCGCCGCCTCGCGGCCGGCCGCCCGGAACAGCGCGGCCACGCCCGGGTGCATGCGCCCCGCGCGCATCCGCTTGAGCCCCTGCGCCACCAGGATCCGGTTGTTCGTGTCCAGCTTGACCACGTCGGCCACGGTGCCCAGCGCCACCAGGTCCAGCAGCGTCTGCAGCGGCGGCTGCGTGTCCTTCGTGTAGACGCCGCGCTGGCGCAGCTCGGCGCGCAGCGCCAGCAGCACGTAGAACATCACGCCCACGCCGGCCAGGTTCTTGCTCGGGAACTCGCAGCCGGGCTGGTTCGGGTTGACGATCACGGCCGCGTCGGGCAGCACCGCGCCGGGCAGGTGGTGGTCGGTCACCACGACGTCGATGCCGCGCGCATTGGCGGCCGCCACGCCGTCGACGCTGGCGATGCCGTTGTCGACCGTGACGATCACGTCGGGCTGCTGCCGGGCCGCCAGTTCGACGATCTCGGGCGTCAGCCCGTAGCCGTACTCGAACCGGTTCGGCACGATGTAGTCCACGCGCGCGCCCAGCATGCGCAGGCCGCGTACGCCCACCGCGCAGGCGGTGGCGCCGTCGCAGTCGTAGTCGGCCACGATCAGCAGCTTGCGGCCCGCGGCGATGGCGTCGGCCAGGTAGGTGGCCGCGTGGCCGATGCCTTTCATCCGCGACGGCGGCACCAGTTCCGGCAGGTCGGTGGCCAGTTCGGACGGATGCAGCACGCCGCGCGCCGACAGGATGCGGGCCAGCGTGGGATGCAGGCCGGCCGCGGCCAGCACGCCGGCGTGTTCGTGGGAATGGGAGCGAATGGCGATCCGGGTCATGTCTGGATAAGTCGGTCAGGCGGCCATGGCCAGGTTCGAAAGCAGCGCGCGCCAGTCGCCCCGGGCACCCATGCCGCGCCAGAACTTGCGCAGGTCGGCGCGCGTGACGGTGAATTCGGCAAAGTGGTTTTCCCCGCCCAGCACCAGCGTGACGGCCTGGAGCCGGCCGGCGGCCAGCGCGTCGAGCACGGGCTGGAACCAGTCGGCATCGAGCGCGTGCATCTGGTCCAGCCACAGGCCCCAGTCCGATGCGATATGGGCCTGCGTGGCGCCGTCGAGCATCACCATCGCGCTGCCGTCCGTGGCGTCCAGCGCGGCAAAGCGGGCCGGCGCCGGGCCCGTCCGGCTGCCGGCGGCCAGCGCCAGGCCGGCCATGAACGGGTCGTCGGTCAGCACCGTGTCGGCCAGCTTGCGCACCGTGCCGGCCTGGCCGCCGCCATGGAGCCAGACCGAGTTGACCGGCAGCTCGCCGGCGTCCTCGCGGGCCGCGTTCACGGGATGGGCGTGCCAGGTCATCTGGATCTCGTTCTGCAGCCGGCGCCAGTCGCGGGCGCGCGGGCCGGCCTGCATCCAGATGTCGATATTGCGGCCGGTGGCGCGCACCGGCGTGGTGGCTTCCAGGTCGCCGAACACGTCGGCCGGCACGTACCAGCGGGCCGGGTGGGGCGCCTCCAGCGGGATGCCGGTCTCGGCCATCAGGTCGGCAATGGCGGCGCGCAGCGCGTCGGCCTCGTTCGGGCGGATGGCGATCTGGTCGGGATGCAGCAGCACCAGGTGGTCGCGCGCGGCATGGATGTGCACCGGCTGCAGGCAGGCCCAGCCGGCCGGGGCGGCATCGGGCGCATCGGGCGTGGCCGGCAGACCGGCGGCGGCGCGGTCGGCCAGCCGCATAAAGGGCGCAGTCGGCACCCGGGCCGTGTCCAGCCCGGCGCGGGCGGCCAGCCAGCGTTCCTGCGGCAGCGATCGCAGGTACGGGTCGTCGTGCGTTTCGCGGGGTCCCGGGGTGGCGCGCGTCAGCAACTTTCCGAGCGCGGGCAACTCCAACTGGCGCAGCAGCGCGCCGGGGACGACGTCGTCCGTGGCGTCGTCGCCGGCGCCAGGCGGGACGGAAAAGGGCACAATCAGGGTCAGGTGCGTCATCATGGTTCGCGAGATTGTAAACTTCCGGCTGGCTGGCGCCAGTTTTCCGTCACCCGTGACAGGGTAGACTGCCGCCCGGCGCATTCCCAGAACAACAGGACTCTCCTCTTGAACTTCCCCTACGAGTGGCAGATCGGCTGGCGATATACCCGCGCAAGCAAGCGGGCCAGCCGCAATACGTTCATTTCGTTCATCTCGATGATCTCGATGCTCGGCATCGCCCTGGGCGTGGCCGCGCTGATCGTCGTGCTGTCGGTCATGAACGGCTTCCAGAAAGAGGTGCGCGACCGCATGCTGTCGGTGCTGTCGCACATCGAGGTCATCGGCGCGGCCCCGCTGCAGGACTGGCAGAAGACCGCCGCCGAGGCCGAGCGCAACAAGGAAGTGGTGGGCGCCGCGCCCTACGTGGCCGCCCAGGCCATGCTGACCCGAGACGACGCCGTGCGCGGCGTGCTGCTGCGTGGCGTGGACCCGGCGCAGGAGCCGAAGGTGTCGGACATCGGCAGCCAGTTCCGCGCGGGCAGCATGAACGCGCTGGTGCCGGGCGGCTTCGACATCGCGCTGGGCAGCGAACTGGCCAGCGCGCTGGGCGTGCGCGTGGGCGACAAGGTCACGCTGGTGGCGCCGCAGGGCACCATCACGCCGGCCGGCATCCTGCCGCGCCTGAAGCAGTTCACCGTGGTCGGCATCTTCTCGTCCGGGCATTACGAATTCGACAGCGCGCTGGCGCTGGTCAACATGGAGGACGCCGAGGTGCTGTTCCGCCAGAACGGCCCGTCCGGCGTGCGGCTCAAGCTGCAGGACATGCAGCGCGCCCCGCAGGTGGCCCAGGAACTGGCCGGCACCATGAGCGGCGACCTGTACCTGCGCGACTGGTCGCGCCAGAACCGCAACTGGTTCGCGGCCGTGCAGACCGAGAAACGCATGATGTTCATCATCCTGACGCTGATCATCGCCGTGGCGGCCTTCAACCTGGTGTCGACGCTGGTCATGACCGTGACCGACAAGCAGGCCGACATTGCCATCCTGCGCACGATGGGCGCCCAGCCGCGCTCGATCATGAAAATCTTCATCGTCCAGGGCGTGGCCATCGGCTTCATCGGCACGGTGCTGGGCGTGCTGGGCGGCACGCTGATCGCCACCAACATCGACGTGATCGTGCCGTTCATGGAACGCCTGCTGCACGTCCAGTTCCTGCCCAAGGACATCTATTTCATCAGCGAACTGCCTTCGGACCCCCGCGTGAACGACATCGCCACCATCGGCATCATTTCCTTCGTGCTGGCCACGCTGGCCACGCTCTACCCAAGCTGGCGGGCCGCCCGCGTGAACCCGGCGGAGGCGCTGCGCTATGAGTGACACGACGCTGATCCGCGAGATGGAGGCCGCCGCGCCCGCCGGGGCGGCGCCGGCCGGCGGCACGCCGGTGCTGGTGGCGGAGGGCCTGACCAAGCGCTTCCGCCAGGGCGGGCTGGACGTGGACGTGCTGCGTGGCGTGGACATCCGCATCGATGCCGGCGAGAAGGTGGCCATCGTCGGGGCGTCCGGCTCGGGCAAGTCCACGCTGCTGCATGTGCTGGGCGGCCTGGACAACCCCGACGCGGGCCGCGTGGCGCTGCTGGGCAAGCCGTTCACGGCGCTGCGCGAGAAGGAACGCAACATCGTGCGCAACCGCGCGCTGGGCTTCGTCTATCAGTTCCACCACCTGTTGCCCGAGTTCACGGCGCTGGACAACGTGGCGATGCCGATGCGCATCCGCGGCCTCAACGAGCAACCCGCCCGCGACGCCGCCCAGGCCATGCTGGAGCGCGTGGGGCTGGGCGGCCGGTCCAGGCACCGGCCCGGCGAGCTGTCGGGCGGCGAGCGCCAGCGCGTGGCCATCGCGCGCGCGCTGGTGGGGCAGCCGGCCTGCGTGCTGGCCGACGAACCCACCGGCAACCTCGACGACCACACGGCGGGCGGCGTCTACGATCTGATGCTGGAGTTGTCGCGCACGCTGGGCACCAGCTTCGTGATCGTCACCCACGACATGGACCTGGCCGGCCGCTGCGACCGCGTCTTCCGCCTGCGCGACGGCCACCTGCATCCGGAACGCTGACCCGGCCGGCCCATGTGGATCGATACCCACTGCCACCTCGATGCGGCCGAGTTCGACGCCGACCGTGACGCCGTGATCGCGGCCGCCACGGCGGCGGGCGTCTCGGGCATCGTGCTGCCGGCCGTGGCGGTGGCCAACTTCGACGCCGTGAGCGGGCTGGCCCAGCGCCACGCGCACTGCGTCTACGCGCTGGGCATCCATCCGCTGTGCACGCCCGGCGCCGGCCAGGCTGACCTGGATGCGCTGCGCGCCCGCGTGGCCGCGGCCATCGACGACCCGCGCCTCGTCGCCATCGGCGAGATCGGGCTCGATTTCTTCGTGCCCGGCCTGGACGCCGCGCACCAGACCTGGCTCTACACCGAGCAGCTCAAGATCGCCCGCGAATTCGACCTGCCGGTGCTGCTGCACGTGCGCAAGTCGCAGGACCAGGTGTACGCGGGGCTGCGGCGGGTGGGCGTGCGGCAGGGCATTGCCCACGCGTTCAACGGCAGCCACGAGCAGGCGCGCCGCTATGTCGAGCACGGCATGAAGCTCGGCTTTGGCGGCAACGTCACGTTCTCGCGGGCGCGGCAGATCCGCCGGCTGGCGGGCGAACTGCCGATCGAGGCCATCGTGCTGGAAACCGACGCGCCCGACATCGCCCCGGCGTGGCTGTCCGACGACCAGTTCGGCGAGCAGCACAAGGCGCGCAACACGCCCGGCGAGGTAGCCGGCGTGGCGCGCGTGATGGCCGACCTGCGCGGCCTGCCCGAGCGCGAACTGGCCGATGCCATGTGGCGCAACGCCGTGGCGGCCCTGCCACGGCTGGCCGCCTTTGCCGACGTGATGGCGCCGCGCTGAGCGCGTCTTTCCTCCTTTTTCCTCCGCTTTCCCTCCGTTTTAACCTGTTGACACATCGCCGCAGCAGACGGACACGTTTTGCCGTGTGCCGGCGCGGTACAACTACGCCCGTTGTTCAACCGGTCGGAGGGTTTCGATGCGCGTGCTGCTGCTGGCGTTGGTGGCGGGCTGCTGGCTGCTGCAGCAACAGGCTGAACTGCCGGCGTCGCGCGCGTGGTGGATCGGCTGGGCCGTGGCGGCCATGCTGGCGGGCGCGCTGCTGGTGCGCGGACGCCCGGCCTGTTGGCGTGATGCGCGCTGGGCACTGGTCATCGCTCTGGCCGCGCTGGCGGCCTTCGGCTGGGCCGCGTGGCGCGCGGAGCTGCGCATGGACCGCTGGCTGCCGCCGGACCTGATGGCGCGCGACCTGGTTGCCGAGGGCGTGGTGGCGGGCCTGCCCGACGACGCCGGCCATCGCACGCGGTTCCGCTTCAACGTGGCGCGCTGGGACGACGATCGGGCGCAACGCGCCGGCGTGTCGTCGGTCATGCTGACGTGGCGCGATCCACCGGAACGGCTGGTGCCGGGGCAGCGCTACCGGCTGACGGTGCGGCTGCGGCCGCCGCGCGGGCTGGCCAATCCGCATGGGTTCGACTACGCGTACTGGCTGCTCGCCGAAGGGATCGACGCCACGGGCTACGTGCGGGAGGGCCAGCCAGCCGGGGGCGACGACGGCGCGCTGCCGTGGATGGTCCGCGTCGCGGCGTGGCGGGCGGCCGTGCGCGACCACCTGCGCGCGGCGATGCCGGCCGATGCGCGGTACGGGCCGGTGCTGGTGGCACTGGTGATCGGCGACCAGCGCGGCATTGCGCAGGCCGACTGGGAGGTGTTCCGGCGCACCGGCATCTCGCATCTGGTCAGCATTTCGGGCCTGCATATCACGATGGTCGCCGGGGCGGCCGGCGCGGTGGCGCGCGGGCTGTGGCGACGGTCGTTCGGCCTGGGCGGCGTGCTGCGGCGGCCCTTGCCGCTGCGCTGGCCGGCGCAGCAGGCCGGACTGGTGGTGACGGTGCTGGCCGCGCTCGGCTATGGCCTGCTGGCCGGCATGCAGATTCCGGCGCTGCGGACGGTCACGATGCTGATCGTGGCGGCCGTCGCGCTATGGAGCGGCCGGGCGCCGCCGGTGTCGGTCGTGCTGGCGTGGGCGGCCGGGGTGGCGGTGGCCATCGACCCGTGGGCCGTGATGTCGCCCGGCTTCTGGCTGTCGTTTGGCGCCGTGGCGGTGATCTTCTTCCATGCGCGGCGGCCGGAGGCGGGCGAGCAGGAAGCGGCGGGGCAGGAAGCGCGGGGCGGCGGGGCGCCTGTCATCGGCCAGGGCTTCGGCGGGTTCGTCGCGCGCTGCTGGCGGCGGATTGTCCGGGCACTGGTCGAGGCCGCGCGGGCGCAGTGGGCGGTGACCGTCGGGCTCGTGCCGTTGACGCTGCTGCTGTTCGGGCAGGTGTCGGTGGTCTCGTGCCTGGCCAATGCCGTGGCAATACCGGTCGTCAGCCTGTTCGTGACGCCAATGGCGCTGGCCAGCGCCGTACTGCCCGCCGACGTGGCGACGATGCTGCTCGGCGTGGCCCACGCGCTGCTGGCATCGCTGGTGGACGGGCTGGCGTGGCTGGCGGCGCCGTCATGGGCGGTATGGGAAGCCGCGCAGCCGGGGTGGCTGGTCACCGGCCTGGCGCTGGCCGGTGTGGTGGTGCTGCTGACACCGGGCCGGGTGCGGCTGCCCCGGTTGCGGGCGAAAGCGGGTGGCCGGGCACTGCCGCGCTGGCCCGGTGCGGTACTGATGCTGCCGATGTTGCTCGGCGGGCGCGACGCCATCGCGGAAGGGGAAATGCGGGTCACCGCGCTCGATGTCGGGCAGGGCACCGCCGTGCTGGTCGAAACGCGCCGGCATGCGCTGCTCTATGACGCGGGGCCGTCCTACGTATCGGGCGCCAGCGCGGGCGCGCAGGTCGTCGTGCCGTACCTGCGTGCCGTCGGCGTGCGCCGGCTGGACATGCTGATGGTCAGCCACGAGGACGCGGACCACGCGGGTGGCGTGCTCGATGTCATGCGCGCGGTGCCGGTCAGCGCGCGCCAGACCGCCGCTGCGCCCGGTCACCGGCTCCTGACCCTGCCGGGACGGCCGTGGGTACCTTGTGCTGCCGGGGCAGGGTGGGTGTGGGACGGCGTCCGGTTCGACGTGATGCATCCCACGGCGGAAGACCTGACGCGCGCGACGCTATCGAGCAACGCCAGAAGCTGTGTCCTGCGCGTGGCAACGGCCCACCGCAGCGTGCTGCTGACGGGCGATATTGGCGTGAACGAGGAGCTGGGGTTCATCGCCCGGGCGCCGCCGGCCCAGGTGCGGGCCGACGTGCTGGTCGTGCCGCACCATGGCAGCGGCACGTCGTCGCATGTGGCGTTCCTGCGGGCCGTCCAGCCGGCGGTGGCGGTCTTCCAGCTCGGGTTTGCGAACCGCTACCGGCATCCGCGCGAGGACGTCTGGCAGCGGTACGGGCGAGCCGGCATCGCAAGGTACCGGACCGACGAGACCGGCGCGGTCACGATCGTCACGGATGGCGACGGGCTGCGGGTGGTGCCGTATCGGCAGCATGTCCGCCGCTACTGGCGCGACCGGCCGCCGGCGCCGCGTTGAAGGGCTAGTCGACCTTGGCGGGCGTCCTGCCGCGCCGGGCGGACGGGGCCGGGGACGCCTTGGATGCTGGCTTGGGGGATTTCCTTGGGGCGCGTGTGGTGGCGGGGGTGTCGGTGTCCTCGGGCTGCGCGGCCAGCGGGGCCGGGTCGGCGCCGGCGATGCGGCGCTCGCGCAGGTGGGCCTTGGCGCGCTGCAGGCCGGCGGCGACAGACTCCGCGCGTTCCAGCGCCACGCCGGCGGCCAGCACGTCGCCGAGGACGAGGTGGCAGATGCGCGAGGTCATCGGCGTGTAGACCTCGCTGTCCTCCTCGACGTCGGAAAACACGCAGACGTCGGCCAGCCGGGCCAGCGGCGACCCGCTGTGGGTCAGCGCCAGCACGCTGGCCCCGCTGCCCCGGGCCAGCGTGGCGGCGGCCAGCATGTCCCAGGTGCGGCCGCTGTTGGACACGAGCACGGCCACGTCGCCGGGCCGGAGCAGGGCGGCGGACATGCTGAAGACGTGCGAATCGGAGTAGGCCGTGGTGGGAATGCCCAGGCGGAAGAACTTGTGCTGGATGTCGAGCGCGACGATGCCGGAGTTGCCGCAGCCGTAGAACTCGATGCGCCGGGCGCTGGCCAGCAGGCGGATTGCGTGCTCGATCTGGTCGGCGGACAGCGCGTTGCGCACGCTCATCAGCGTGGCGATGGTGCGGTCGAACACCTTGCCGGCGATGTCGGCCGGGCGGTCGCTGGCTTCCACGTCCTGGTGGACGAACGGCGTGCCGCCGCCGACGTTCTGGGCGAACTGGAGCTTGAATTCCTTGAAGCCGTCGTAGCCCAGCGCGGCGCAGAAGCGGGCGATGGTGGGCTGCGAGACGCCGGCGCGCTCGGCCAGTTCCGGCATGGTCAGGCGGATGACGCTGGCGCCGTGGCGGGCCACATAGTCGGCCAGCCGGCGTTCGGACGGGCGTAGCGTGTCGTAGACGGCGAGGATTCTGTCGCGCATGGTGAGGGTCGGACGGGAGGTCGTGGGTGTCGTACCGGGCTTCTGGTTGTACCGGGCTTCGAGCTTCAGCTTCTCGGCTTCGCTTCTCGGCTTCGCTTCTCGGCTTCGCTTCTCGGCTTCGCTTCTCGGCTTCGCTTTTCGGCTTCGGTGGCAGCCCTGAATTTTGTAGAGATTCTACACATTTGAATCATGAAATCGAACCATTGTTGCGTGACGTCGCCCTCGGGATTTACCCGGATTCCACTGGAATTTGCGCGTATAACGCCATTTCGCCGCCGAGGCAAGGCTTCCGGGCGCCTCCCGGCCGTGGCTATAATGTAGAAAATCTACAGATTCGGACGGCCCCGGGCTGCATTGACTGCCCGTTCGGATCGCCCCACGAGGACCCATTCCGCCATGACCCAAGCCGCCAGTGGCAATGTCCGCGCCGAAATCTCGGCCGTGACCCAGCGCATCATCGAACGTAGCCGCACCAGCCGCGCCGCCTACCTGGCGCGCTGCACGCGCGCGCAGCAGGACCTCGGGCCGCTGCGCGGCATGTCGTGCGCCAACCTTGCCCATGGCTATGCGGCGCTGCCGGCCGACGACAAGCTCAAGCTGCGCGTCGAGCATGCGCCGAATCTCGGCATCGTCACCGCCTACAACGACATGCTGTCGGCGCACCAGCCCTACGAGCGCTACCCAGCCGTGATCCGCGAGGCCGCCCGTGCCGTGGGCGCCGTGGCGCAGGTGGCGGGCGGGGTGCCGGCCATGTGCGACGGCATCACGCAGGGCAATGCCGGCATGGAGCTGTCGCTGTTCTCGCGCGACGCCATCGCCATGGGTACCGCCGTGGCGCTGTCGCACAACACGTTCGACGCCGCGCTGATGCTGGGCGTCTGCGACAAGATCGTGCCCGGCCTGCTGATGGGCGCGCTCCAGTTCGGCCACCTGCCGGTCGTCTTCGTGCCGGCAGGCCCCATGGCGTCGGGCCTGTCGAACAAGGAAAAGGCGCGCGTGCGGCAGCTCTACGCCACGGGCCAGGTGGGCCGGGATGCGTTGCTGGAGGCCGAATGCGCGGCCTACCACGGCGCGGGTACCTGCACGTTCTACGGTACCGCCAACAGCAACCAGTTCCTGATGGAAGTCATGGGCCTACACATGCCGGGCGCGGCGTTCGTGCATCCGGACAGCGGCCTGCGCGATGCGCTGACCACGGCGGCGGCCCAGCGGGCGCTGGCGCTGATCGCCCGCGGGCGCGAGTACACGCCGCTGGCGCAGATCGTCGACGAGCGCGCCATCGTCAACGCCATGGTGGGCCTGCTGGCCACGGGCGGGTCGACCAACCATACGATTCACCTGGTCGCTATGGCGCGGGCGGCCGGCATCCTGATCGACTGGAACGACTTCGACCAGCTCTCGGCCGTGACGCCGCTGCTGGCCCGGGTCTATCCCAACGGGTCGGCCGATGTGAACCACTTCCATGCGGCCGGCGGCGTGGCCTTCGTGATCGGGCAACTGCTGGACGCCGGGCTGCTGCACGAGGACGTCAACACCGTGGTCGGGCGCGGGCTGGCCCGCTATACCGAGGAACCGGTCATGACCGACGGCAAGCTGCGCTGGCGCGACGGGCCCACCACGAGCGGCGATACCGCCGTGCTGGCGCCCGCGTCGGCGCCGTTCTCGGCCGAGGGCGGGCTGCGGCTGATGGCCGGCAACCTCGGACGCGGCGTGATCAAGGTCTCGGCCGTGTCCGACGAACACCGCGTGGTCGAGGCGCCGGCGCGCGTCTTCGACTCGCAAGAGGCGCTGCAGGCCGCCTTCGAGGCCGACGAGCTGAACCGCGACGTCGTGGCCGTGGTGCGCTTTCAGGGGCCGAATGCCAATGGCATGCCCGAACTGCATCGGCTGACGCCGGCGCTGGGCGCGCTCCAGGATGCGGGCCACAAGGTGGCGCTGGTGACCGACGGGCGCATGTCCGGCGCGTCCGGCAAGGTGCCGGCTGTGATCCACGTCGGCCCCGAGGCGCTGGCCGGTGGCCCGCTGGCGCGCGTGCGTGACGGCGACATCATCCGCGTCGATGCGGTGGCCGGCACGCTCGAACTGGTGGGCGACGCCGCCGCGCAGCAGGCGTTCGCGGCCCGTCCGGCCGCGCCGGCACCGGCCGACCCGTTCGCGGACTTCAGCATGGGTCGCGGGTTGTTCGGCCTGTTCCGACGCCACGCCCGCATCGCCGAGGAGGGCGGCAGCGCGCTGGACCTGTCCGAGGCCGACGCGGCTGTCCAAACGGGCGCCGCCGTCGCACAATAGGCGCCGTCAGGGCGCCGGCTTTCTTCCGAAACTTTGTATTCCCCGGCCAGGGCGTGCCGGGGCACCGCCGTGCCGCGCCGCACGTGGCCGGCGGCTACCGACAAGGGTGGCAACACCACCCGACACCATGTTCGATGGAGCAGACATGATCTATATCCTGATGGGCGTTTCCGGCAGCGGCAAGACCACGGTCGGCCAGTTGCTGGCGCAGCAACTGCACTGCGGCTTTCATGACGCCGACAGCTTCCACAGCGAGGCCAACAAGGCCAAGATGCACGCTGGAGTGCCGCTGACCGACGAAGACCGCTGGCCGTGGCTGGATGCCATGCGCGCGGCCATCGACACCGCCCGCGCCGAAGGCCGGACCCACGTGTTCACCTGCTCCGCGCTGCGCCAGGCCTACCGCGACCGCCTGACCCCGTCCGACGGCGGCGTGACGTTCGTGTTCATGAAGGGCGATGCGGCAACGATCGGCAGCCGGCTGTCGGTCCGCTCGGACCACTTCTTCAACCCGGCGCTGCTGCAGAGCCAGTTCGACACGCTCGAAGAACCGCACGACGCGCTGGTGCTGGACATCCGCCGCCCGCCCGAGGCACTGGTGCAGGACATCCTGAGCAAGTGCCCGCCGGATTCGGTGTCGTGCGGGAGAGGCGAGCAAACCAGGCCGTAGGGCCTGCCACCCCCACCCCCTGGCGCGCATCTTGCTAAATCGTTCCGCGTACCCCAACCCTGCCAGATGCATGCCCCTTGCGGGTTTGGCCGGTACGGATATGCTTCAAGCGTCGACTCGACGAGGCATCGATAACAAGGGCGGCTGGCGGTATGGCCGTGCGGGACGGGACCGGTAGCTGGCTGGCGGCACGGCCCGGGCGGCGGGCGCCCACATCCACGAAGGAGCGGCCATCATGGCGGCGCGGTTTTTCGACGAGATGCTGGAAGGGCGGGAGGACGGCACGGTGCCGGCCATCGAGGCCGGGCAGGCGTTGCCGCAGGGCGCGGTGCGGCCCCATTACCGGAGCTTTGCCGACTGGCTGGGCCGGCAGTCGGCGGCGACGATGGACAACAAGCGTGCCGAGGCCGACCTGATCTTTCGCCGGGTGGGCATCACGTTCGCGGTCTACGGCGACAAGGACGAGTCCAACAGCGGCACCGAGCGCACCATTCCGTTCGACGTGATCCCGCGCGTGTTTCCGGCCAGCGAATGGGCCACGCTGGAGCGCGGCCTGCGCCAGCGCGTGGCGGCGCTGAACCGGTTCATCCACGACATCTACCACGGGCAGGACATCATCCGCGCGGGCGTGATCCCGCCGGACCAGATCTACAACAACGCCCAGTACCGGCCCGAGATGCTCGGCATCGACGTGCCGCGCGACATCTACGCCCATGTGGCCGGCATCGACGTGGTGCGTGCCGGCGAGGGCGAGTTCTATGTGCTGGAGGACAACCTGCGCGTGCCGTCCGGTGTGTCGTACATGCTGGAAAACCGCAAGATGATGATGCGGTTGTTCCCGGACCTGTTCGCGCGCAACCGCGTGGCGCCCGTGGCCCACTACCCGGACCTGCTGCTCGACATGCTGCGCAGCGTGTCGCCGCAGAACATCGCCGATCCCACCGTGGTCGTGCTCACGCCGGGCATGTACAACTCCGCCTACTTCGAGCACGCCTTCCTGGCCCAGCAGATGGGCGTGGAGCTGGTGGAAGGCAGCGACCTGTTCGTCGACGACGACCACCTGTACATGCGCACCACGCAGGGCCCGCAGCGCATCGACGTGATCTACCGCCGCGTGGACGACGACTTCCTGGACCCGCTGGTGTTCCGGCCAGACTCGGCGCTTGGTGCCGCCGGGCTGCTGTCGGTCTACCGGGCCGGCAACGTGACCATCTGCAACGCCATCGGCACCGGCGTGGCCGACGACAAGTCGATCTATCCGTACGTGCCGGACATGATCCGCTTCTACCTGGGCGAGGAGGCGATCCTGTCCAACGTGCCGACCTACATGTGCCGGCGGCCGGACGACCTGCAGTACGTGCTGGACCACATGGCCGACCTCGTGGTCAAGGAAACGCACGGCGCGGGCGGCTACGGCATGCTGGTGGGGCCGGCGGCCACGAAGGCCGAGATCGACCAGTTCCGCGAAGTCGTGAAGGCCCGCCCCGAGCAGTACATCGCGCAACCCACGCTGGCGTTGTCCACGTGCCCGACCTATGTGGAATCGGGCATCGCGCCGCGCCACATCGACCTGCGGCCGTTCGTGCTGTCGGGCAAGGAGGTACGCATGGTGCCCGGCGGCCTGACGCGCGTGGCGCTGCGCGAGGGGTCGCTGGTGGTGAATTCGTCGCAGGGCGGCGGCACCAAGGACACCTGGGTGCTGGAGCGCTGATCCATGACCGCCGACCGCCGGGAGAACCTGCCATGCTGAGCCGCACCGCCGACCACCTGTTCTGGATGGCCCGCTACACCGAGCGCGCGGAAAACACCGCGCGGATGCTCGACGTCAACTACCAGACCTCGCTGCTGCCGCAGTCGGCCGAGGTGGCCGAGCAGGGCTGGTGGGCGATGCTCGACATCTCCGAGCTGACCCGCGCCTACGACCACAAGTACGGGCTGCTGCACCGCGACGACGTGATCGACTTCATGGTGCGCGACATGACCAACCCGTCGTCGATCATGAGCTGCCTGCGCGCGGCGCGCGAGAACGCGCGGGCGGTGCGCGGGTCGCTGACGACCGAGGTCTGGGAGACCATCAACACCACGTGGCTGGACGTCCAGCGCATGATCGCCGATGGCGAGCTGCGCGACGACCCGTCGCGCTTCTTCGAATGGGTCAAGTTCCGCTCGCACCTGGCGCGCGGCGTGCAGTTCGGCACGATGCTCAAGGACGACGCGTTCCACTTCATGCGGCTGGGCACGTTCCTGGAGCGGGCCGACAACACGGCGCGGATCCTCGATGTCAAGTTCCAGGCGTCGGCGCGCGAGCACGGCGACCTGGACCCGAACCGCGAGCAGAACGACTTCTACCACTGGGCCGCCGTGCTGCGGTCGGTCTCGGGCTTCGAGGTCTACCGCAAGATCTACCGCGCCGTCATCACGCCGCAGCGCGTGGCCGAGCTGCTGATCCTGCGGCCGGACATGCCGCGCTCGCTGGTGTCCAGCCTGGACGAGGTGGTGGCGATCCTGGCGCTGGTGCGCAACCAGCAGTCGGCCGAGACCGAGCGCCAGGCTGGTAAACTCCACGCCGACCTCAAATACGCGCGCATCGACGACATCTTTGCCGTCGGGCTGCACGCCTTCCTGACCAGCTTCCTCGAACGCATTGGCGACCTGGGCAACGGCATCAGCCAGGACTTCCTGGTGCCGCTGCTGGCGGCCTGAGCGCCACCCGGGTGCCGGGCACGCCACGTCGCTGGCCGGCAGGGCGGCAAGGCATGCCATGTGCGCGATACGCAACGTGAAATACAAGATCCACCACAACACCGTCTACCGATACACCGAAGCGGTCCGCCGCAGCGTGCATGAGCTGCGGCTGGCGCCGCGTTCGGGGCCGCTGCAGTCGGTCGAGACGTGGCAGCTTTCGGCGCCGGGCAACCTGTCCGAGGCGCGCGACGGCTTTGGCAACATCGTCCACAACTTCACGATGACGGGCCCGGCCCATACGATCGCCATCGCGGCGTCGGGCGAGGTGGAGGTGACGGCCGGCGAGGGTGGCGACCACCGCGCATTCGTTGATGTGCCTGTGCCTGGCGAGTCGCGCGTGTCGCCGCTCTACTTCATGGCCGGCACGCCACTGACCGAGGCCCCGGCCGACATGCGCGCGTTCGCCGCGCCGTACCTGGCGGCCGGCCACGACGCCCCGGCGCTGGTGGCGCTGGCCGGCGGCATTGCCGACCGCGTGCGCTACCAGGCCAATACGACCCACGTCGGCACGTCGGCCGCCGAGGCGTTCCGCGAAGGCAGCGGCGTCTGCCAGGACCAGGCCCAGGTGATGGTGGCGGCCTGCCGGGCGCTCGGCATCCCGGCGCGCTATGTCAGCGGTTACTTCTACGACCCGGCCGCCACGGCGCTGGCCAGCCACGCCTGGGCCGACGTCTGCCTGGACGCGGCGCAGGGCCTGTGGTGCAGCATCGACGTCACGCACCGTTGTGTGACGGACGCGCGCCATGTGCGGCTTGCCGTGGGGCGCGACTACGCGTCGGCCGCACCGATCCGGGGCATCCTGGAAGGCGGCGCCGGCGAGACGCTGGAAGTCGATATCTCGATCACGCCCGTTTCCTGACGGTTGTTCCGCCCGCTCCGGGGGGCGGGCGCCGGGCAGAATGTCCGCGCGCCGTTCAAACGCTTGACCCCCAGGGCTTCCCCATTTCCGCGACCGGCTAGAATGCAAGCTTGCCGTCGCCAACCATTGATACTCATGACGTATTGCGTAGCCATGCGGCTCGATGCCGGCCTGGTATTCCTGTCCGATTCCCGCACCAACGCCGGCGTGGACGCCATTTCCACGGCCCGCAAGATGACCGTCTTCGAGGAACCGGGCGACCGCGTGATGGTGCTGATGACGGCCGGCAACCTGGCCATCAGCCAGTCGGTGCGCCAGTTGCTGGCCGAGGCGCGCGACGAGAAGCGGTCGCTCTGGACGGCCCGCGACATGTTCGAGGCCGCCTCCATCGTCGGCGACGCCGTGCGCGCCGTGCACAAGCGCGACGCCCACGCGCTGCGCGAGGCCGGCATCGACTTCAACGTCAGCATGATCTTTGGCGGCCAGATCCGTGGCGAGCGCCACCGGCTGTTCAACATCTACGCGGCGGGCAACTTCGTCGAGGCCACGCCCGAGACCTGCTATTTCCAGATTGGCGAGGCCAAGTACGGCAAGCCGATCGTCGACCGCGTGGTGTCGCCGTCGCTGCCGCTGGGCGAAGGCGCCAAGTGCGCGCTGATCTCCATGGATTCGACGCTGAAGTCGAATATCTCGGTGGGCCTGCCGCTGGACCTGCTGGTCTACGAGACCGATTCGCTGCGCGTGACGCGCTTTGTCAACATCGACGAGAAGAACGCCTACTTCCGGATGATCCGCGACACCTGGGGCCATCGCCTGCGGCAGGTCTTTGGCGAAATCAGCAACCCCGAGTGGGACGCCACCCAGCCGGCCGAATTTCCGCTGGCCCGCGACGACGTGGACCGCTGGGGCCAGCCGGTGCGCGCGCGCCGCGAGCGGTAGGGCGGCCGGCGGCCGACGCCCGGCGGGTAGAAGGATTCCCCTACGCGCCGGACGGGTCGGGGGCCCCGAACGGCGCGGGCGCGGCATTACACTCTGCGGCGATCCTTATCTTCCCGACGCCATCGCCCCCATGCGCGACCTCCTGCTGTTCTCCCATGCCAACGGCTTCCCCGTGCCGACCTACCGCAAGCTGTTCGGCGCGCTCGAAGACGAATTCGAGATCCGCGCGGTCGAGCGCTACGGCCACGACCCGCGCCTGCCGGTCACGCGCGAATGGCCGAACCTCGTCGAGGAACTGCTGCGCGAGATGGCGCAGGCCCGGCGCGGCGGCGACGATCCGCGCAAGGTCTGGCTGGTCGGCCATTCGCTGGGCGGCTTTCTGTCGCTGATGGCGGCACTGCGCGATTCCCGGCACGTGCGCGGCGTGGTCATGCTCGATTCGCCGATCATCGCCGGCTGGCGGGCGTCGCTGCTGCGGGCGTCGCAGGTGCTGGGGCTGGACGAGAAACCCAGCCCGGCGGCGGTGACGAAAAAGCGCCGCACCCACTGGCCCGATGCCGAATCGGTCTGGACTCACTTCCAGGCCAAGCGCAACTTCCAGGTCTGGGACCCCGACGTGCTGCGCGACTATGCCGAACACGGCACCGAGCCCACCGGCCGCGCCGCCGAACGGCGCCTGCGCTTCGACCGCGACGTCGAATACCGGATCTACCGCACGCTGCCGACCAGCCTGGGCCGCCGCGTGGCGCAAGGCGTGCCGGTGCCGGTGGGCTTTGTCGCCGGCACGCGCTCGCGCGAGGTGCGGCAGGTGGGGCTGGGCGCCACGCGCAGGCTCGTCGGCGAGCGCCTGCGCTTTGTCGAGGGCGGCCATCTTTATCCGATGGAACGCCCGCTGGAGACGGCCGGCGTGGTGCGCGACCTGATCGGCGGAATGCGCCAGGCCGAGGGGCAGGCCGGGCGTTGACGGCGGCGCGCCGCTGCCGGGCGGCGCATGCGCCGCAGGCGGCCGGGCAGGGCCCCGGGACACCCCGTTGTCACAAATTCCGGGTCGGCGGCGCTCGGGCTCTCATGTATAATCCCGATTTCCCCGGCAAGCTCGGTTTATGACCAAATTCGTCTTCGTCACCGGTGGCGTCGTCTCTTCTCTCGGCAAGGGCATCGCTGCTGCTTCGCTCGCGGCCATTCTCGAGTCGCGCGGCCTCAAAGTCACCCTCCTCAAGCTCGATCCCTACATCAACGTCGACCCCGGCACGATGAGCCCCTTCCAGCATGGCGAGGTGTTCGTGACCGAGGATGGCGCTGAAACCGACCTGGACCTTGGCCACTACGAACGCTTCGTGTCGGCCAAGATGCGCAAGTCGAACAACTTCACGACGGGCCAGATCTACGAGTCGGTGATCCGCAAGGAGCGCCGCGGCGAATACCTGGGCAAGACCGTGCAGGTCATTCCCCACATCACCAACGAGATCCAGGCGTTCGTGGAACGCGGCGCGGCCGCTTCGCACGACGGCAAGGCCGACGTGGCGCTGGTGGAAATCGGCGGCACGGTCGGTGACATCGAGTCGCTGCCGTTCCTGGAGGCCGCGCGCCAGATGAGCCTGCGCCTGGGCCGCAACCACTGCGCGTTCGTGCACCTGACGCTGGTGCCGTTCATCGCCAGCGCGGGCGAGCTGAAGACCAAGCCGACCCAGCACTCGGTGCAGAAGCTGCGCGAGATCGGTATCTCGCCCACGGCGCTGCTGTGCCGCGCCGACCGCCCGATCCCCGACGACGAGCGCGCCAAGATCTCGCTGTTCGCCAACATTCCGCAGGACGCCGTGATCTCGGTGTGGGATGCCGACAGCATCTACAAGATCCCGCAGATGCTCAACGAGCAGGGGCTGGACCGCCTGATCTGCGAGGAACTGCGCCTGGACCCGAAGCCGGCCGACCTGTCGATGTGGCAGAAGCTGGTCAACGCGCAGGAAAACCCCGAGCACGAGATCAAGATCGGCATGGTCGGCAAGTACGTCGACCTGACCGAGTCGTACAAGTCGCTGATCGAGGCCCTGCGCCACGCGGGCATGCACACGGCCACGCGCGTCAATATCGAATACATCGATTCCGAGGAACTGGAATCGGGCCACCTGGAAGTGCTGCAGCCGCTGGACGCCATCCTGGTGCCGGGCGGCTTCGGCAAGCGCGGCACGGAAGGCAAGATCCGCGCAATCCAGTACGCCCGCGAGAACAAGGTGCCTTACCTGGGCATCTGCCTGGGCATGCAACTGGCCGTGATCGAGTTTGCTCGCCACGTGGCGAGCATGGCCGACGCCAACTCGACCGAGTTCAACCTGGAGACCGAGCACCCCGTGGTGGCGCTGATCACCGAGTGGGTGGACCGCGAAGGCAAGGTCGAGCAGCGTTCGGCCGAGTCCGACCTGGGCGGCACGATGCGCCTGGGCGCCCAGCGCGTGCCGGTGCAGGCCGGCACCAAGGCCGCGCAGATCTACGGCGCGGAGGTCAACGAGCGCCACCGCCACCGCTACGAGGTCAACAACCACTACGTGCCGCAGCTGGAAGCGGCCGGCATGGTGATCTCGGCGCGTACCCCCACCGAGAACCTGCCGGAAATGATGGAGTTGCCGGCGTCGATGCACCCGTGGTTCGTCGGCGTCCAGTTCCACCCGGAATTCACCTCGACGCCGCGCGACGGCCATCCGCTGTTCAAGGCGTACGTGGAAGCCGCGCTGGCCGCGCAGCAACGCAAGGGCGCCTGACGCCGCGCGACGAAGGAGAGAGAAGCCATGAAACTGTGCGGATTCGATGTCGGCCTCGACAAGCCGTTCTTCCTGATCGCCGGCCCCTGTGTCATCGAGTCCGAGCAGATGGCACTCGACACGGCCGGCCAGTTGAAGGCCATCACGGCCGAACTGGGCATCCCGTTCATCTACAAGTCGTCGTTCGACAAGGCCAACCGGTCGTCGGGCAAGTCGTTCCGCGGCCTGGGCATGGAGAAGGGCCTGGAGATCCTGGCCACGGTCAAGCGCGAGATTGGCGTGCCGGTGCTGACGGACATCCACGAGATCGACGAGATCAAGCCCGTCGCGGCCGTGGTGGACGTGCTGCAGACGCCGGCCTTCCTGTGCCGCCAGACCGATTTCATCCGCGCCTGCGCGCAGAGCGGCCGGCCGGTGAACATCAAGAAGGGCCAGTTCCTGGCGCCCCACGACATGAAGAACGTGATCGACAAGGCCCGCGACGCCGCGCGCGAAGCCGGCCTGGCCGACGACGTGTTCATGGCGTGCGAGCGCGGGGTCTCGTTCGGCTACAACAACCTGGTCTCGGACATGCGCTCGCTGGCGATCATGCGCGAGACCGGCGCCCCGGTGGTGTTCGACGCGACCCACTCGGTGCAGTTGCCGGGCGGCCAGGGCACCAGTTCGGGCGGCCAGCGGGAGTTCGTGCCGGTGTTGTCGCGGGCGGCCGTGGCCACCGGCGTGGCGGGCCTGTTCATGGAGACCCATCCGGACCCGAGCAAGGCGATGTCGGACGGCCCGAACGCGGTGCCGCTGTCGCGGATGAAGGAACTGCTGGCCGTGCTGAAGGACCTGGACACCCTGGTCAAGCGCGCCGGCTTCCTGGAAGACAACTTCGGCTGGCCGGCCTGCGCCTGACCCAGCCTGCAGTACCCGCCGCCCGCGCCCGCCGCGGGCGGTGTCGCTTCCGGCGACGCGCCGGTATCGAAAGACAATACAAAAGATTCGGAGATAGCGTATGGCCGCCGGCCTTATCATCGCGTACGTCGACGTGACCGACCCCCAGCAGTACGAGCAATACAAGGTGCTTTCCACGCGCGCCATGCAGGCGCACGGCGCGGAGGTGCTGGTGCGCGGCGGCCGGACCGAGCCGCTGGAGGGGGATTGGGCGCCGACGCGCGTGGTCGTGCTGAAGTTCCAGAGCTACGAGGCCGCCAAGGCTTTCTACGACAGCGAGGAATACCTGGCGGCGCGCCGCTCCCGCGAGCACGCGGCAAAGATGAACATGATCGTCGTGGAAGGCGCCTGAGACTTCCACCCGTCATCTTGCACGTAGAAGATTCACGAAGATTCAACAGTCCTGAGAGGAAATATGAGTGCAATCGTAGATATCATCGGTCGCGAGGTGCTGGACTCGCGCGGCAATCCCACGGTCGAGTGCGACGTGCTGCTGGAGTCGGGCGTGATGGGCCGCGCGGCCGTGCCGTCGGGCGCATCGACGGGCTCGCGTGAAGCCATCGAACTGCGTGACGGCGACAAGTCGCGCTACCTGGGCAAGGGCGTGCTGAAGGCCGTCGAGCACATCAACACCGAAATCTCCGAAGCCATCATGGGCCTGGACGCGTCCGAGCAGGCGTTCCTGGACCGCACGCTGATCGAGCTGGACGGCACCGAGAACAAGGGCCGCCTGGGCGCCAACGCCATGCTGGCCGTGTCGATGGCCGTGGCCAAGGCCGCCGCCGAAGAGGCCGGCCTGCCGCTGTACCGCTACTTCGGCGGTTCGGGCGCCATGCAGATGCCGGTGCCGATGATGAACATCGTCAACGGCGGCGCGCACGCCAACAACAGCCTGGACATCCAGGAATTCATGATCATGCCCGTGTCGCAGACCAGCTTCCGCGAAGCCCTGCGTTGCGGCGCCGAGGTGTTCCACGCGCTCAAGAAGATCCTGGCCGACAAGGGCATGTCCACGGCCGTGGGCGACGAAGGCGGCTTCGCGCCGAACTTCTCGTCGAACGAGGAATGCCTGAACACGATCGTCCAGGCCATCGAGAAGGCCGGCTACAAGGCAGGCGAGGACGTGCTGCTGGCGCTGGACTGCGCCGCGAGCGAGTTCTACCACGAGGCCGAGGACGCCTACGCGCTGGAAGGCGAGGGCCTGAAGCTGTCGTCGACGCAGTTTGCCGACTACCTGGCCAACCTGTGCGACAAGTTCCCGATCGTGTCGATCGAGGACGGCATGGCCGAGGGCGACTGGGAAGGCTGGAAGACGCTGACCGACAAGCTCGGCAAGCGTGTGCAGCTGGTGGGTGACGACCTGTTCGTGACCAACACCAAGATCCTGAAGGAAGGCATCGAGAAGGGCATCGGCAACTCGATCCTGATCAAGATCAACCAGATCGGCACGCTGACCGAGACGTTCGCCGCCATCGAGATGGCCAAGCGCGCCGGCTACACCGCCGTGATCTCGCACCGCTCGGGCGAGACCGAGGACAGCACCATCGCCGACATCGCCGTGGGCACCAACGCTGGCCAGATCAAGACCGGCTCGCTGTCGCGCTCGGACCGGATCGCCAAGTACAACCAGCTGATCCGCATCGAGGAAGACCTGGGCGACATCGCCACGTACCCGGGCAAGAGCGCGTTCTACAACCTGCGCTAAGCCCCGGCGCGCGGGTGGCCTGGCCGCCCGCACGCATGAAAAACGCCGCTGCCGGATTGCCGGCGCGGCGTTTTTTTCATCGAAGCTGTGGCGATTGTGCCGATGGCGGACGGCCGGCGCACCGTTGTTGCGCTTTGTAGCGTCTTTTGTTTTGCAATCTTCGGCCGCTTGATGGATCATTGGTGCCCATCGGAAACGTCCGACACGCCCTGACACGCCCTTTCCCTAGCGGCTTTTGCTCCGATGCGCCTGATTTCCCTGCTGCTGTTCGTGCTGTTGCTGGCCATTCAGTACCCGCTCTGGCTGGGCAAGGGCGGCTGGCTGCGCGTCTGGGACCTGAACCGCCAGGTGACCGAGCAGGCCACGCACAACCAGGGCCTGAAGCTGCGCAACGCCAAGCTGGAAGGGGAAGTGAAAGACCTGCAGGACGGCACCGGCGCCATTGAGGAACGAGCCCGCTACGAACTCGGCATGGTCAAGGACGACGAGGTATTCGTCCAGTTCGTCGCCCCGGCGCCGAAGGTCAGCGCCACGCCGCCGCTGCCGCCGCCCGCGAATTCCGTCGCCGGACGCGGCGGCCACTAGCCATCAGGGCCACCAGAGCTACCTGGCTGGCGGGCCGCTGCCGTCCCCGCCTCCTCCATCAAACCGGTACGCCGGTTACCACCAGCCGTACGGGTAGCCGCCCCAGCCGTAGCCGCCGTAGCCCGGTGTGCTGAATCCGACGCCGGCGCCCCAGCCGCTCCCCCATCCGCCCCCGCCCCATCCACCGTAGTAGAGACTCATGCTCGTGTTCGGGTAGGCGTACGCCGCGCGGCTCCATGCCGCGGCCTGCTGCTCGCTGGCCATCACGGCGGCCTGCTCGCGCAGGATCTGCTGGTTCAGCGTGGCCAGCCGCTCGCGCTCGGCGTCGTTGAGCGGGGCGGGCGGGGTGGACCCCGGCGCCAGGCGCGCCGTGGCGGGCACGCCGTTCACATCGCGCGGCACCGGCGCCGCGCAGCCGGCCAGCACGGCCGCGCCGACGGCCACGGCCAGCAGGGAAGGAAAGATCGCAGTCATGTCGGACTCCGTTCGGCGGCCGGAAAAGCGGGCCTGCCATCGCCAAGCATGCCATTGGACCCGGCGGACCGGGTGTGTGGTTCCGTACGGTGCGCCTGCCTGGCCGATGGTGGGCGCCGGTCTGCCGCATTGCGGAAACGGCGCCGCCCAGGTCAATGCTGCTGCTTCGCCCCGTCGCCGGCACCGGTCGCCACCGGCGACGTGAACAGTTGTGCCGCGTCCACCGGGTCGAACGCATAGCGCTGGCCGCAGAAGTCGCAGTGGATTTCCACCTCGCCGCGCTCGGCGATGATGCCTTCGATCTCTTCCTGGCCCAGCGTCTGCAGCATGCCGGCCACCTTGTCGCGCGAGCACGAGCAGGCGAAGTGCGGCGTCATCGGCTCGAACACGCGCAGGCCGGCGTTCTGCAGTTCCTCCCAGAACAGGCGGCGCAGCAGCGTTTCGGGCGATTCGGCCAGCAGTTCGTCTTCCTTGAGCGTGGCGCCAAGCTGGCAGGCGCGGTCCCAGGTGTCCAGGTCCTGCGGCTGGCCTTCGTCGGTCAGCGCGCTGCCGGTCTCGCCGATGCCCGCGCCGGCCGTGCCGCCATAGGCGGGCAGCTTCTGCAGCAGCATGCCGGCCGCTACCTGGTCGTTCGACGCCAGCCACAGGCGCGTGTCGAGCTGTTCGGACGCCTTCATGTAGTGCTCCAGCACCTCGGTCATCGTCGCCAGCGGGCCGTGCTCGTCGGCCAGCGGCACGATGCCCTGGTACGGCTGCTGGCCCGGCAGCTTGTCCTGCGGGTCCAGCGTGATGGCGAAGCGGCCCTTGCCGTGCACGTTCACAAGCTGCTTGAGCGTGGCGTCGTCGGGCACCTCGGCGCCCTCGGCCAGCTTGGCCGTGGCGCGCAGCGACAGGTCGGACAGGCATTCCACCACCAGCATCCGCACCGGGCCGTCGCCGTGCAACTGCATGACCAGCGCGCCGTTGAACTTCAGGTTGGCCGACAGCAGCGCCGCGGCCGCCATCATCTCGCCCAGCACGCGCCGCACGGGCAGCGGGTAGGCGTGGCGGTTCAATACCTCTTGCCACGAGGCCTCCATGCGGACCAGTTCGCCACGCACGGGGGCGGCGTCGAACAGGAATTTCTGGAGCGTATCGGGATTCTGGGAAGCGGTCACGGTTCTGGTCTGTCGGTTGAAAGTGGCGGTCGGCGGGGGTCAGCCGATCCGCTTCAGTTGTGTCTTGTAGACGGCCTGGCGCCGGGCATACGTCTCGGCGTTGCGGTACAGGTTGGCCACGTCGTCGTCGGTCAGTTCGCGCACCACCTTGGCGGGCGCGCCCAGGATCAGCGACCGGTCCGGGAACACCTTGTTCTCGGTGATCACCGCGCCGGCGCCGACCAGGCATTCCTTGCCGATCACGGCGCCGTTCAGCACCACGGCCTGGATGCCGATCAGCGAGCCCTCGCCCACCGTGCAGCCGTGCAGCATGGCCTGGTGGCCCACGGACACCTTGTCGCCCAGCGTCAGCGGCCGGCCGGGATCGGTGTGCAGCACAGAGCCTTCCTGGATGTTGGTGTCCTCGCCCACGACGATCGGCTCGTTGTCGCCGCGGATCACCACGCCCGGCCAGGCACTGGCACGCGCCTTGAGCGTCACGTTGCCGATGATGGTGGCCTCGGCCGCCACATAGGCATCCTCGTGAATGGACGGGGCGATATCGCCGAGCTGGTAAAGCGCCATGGGGTCTCCTGCTGAATGTGCGTAATTGGGGATGGCCGCCCCGATTAAAAGAGCCCGATGGGGGCCGGACCGGTGCCGGCGAAGCTCTACAATGGCGGCTTCCCGAATTTTACGCCTATGCCAGTGATCGCACCCGCCGACATCGCTGAAGCGCCACATTCCGCACGCCGGCAGGCGCTGGACGTGCTGTGCATGACCGATGCCCGCGCCAAGGCCGCCGCCGCGCGGGCGCTGTACGCCCGGCTGCAGGCCGGCCAGGACACCATGGTCGATCCCGATGAAGTCCTCGTGGCGGCGCCCGGTGCCGTGCCCGGCCGGCCGGCGCGCCCGGAGCTGGTGCCGCCGATGCGCGTCGAGCGCCGCCGGTCCATCCACACCACGGCGGGCCGCGCGAACATGATCCACGCGCTGTGCCACATCGAGTTCAACGCCATCAACCTCGCGCTGGACGCCGTCTGGCGCTTCGCGGGCATGCCGCACGACTACTACCGCGACTGGCTGCGCGTGGCCGACGAAGAGGCGTACCACTTCACGCTGCTGGCCGACCACCTGCAGACGCTGGGCGCCACCTATGGCGACTTTCCGGCGCACAACAGCCTCTGGGAAATGACCGACAAGACGTCCGGCGACGTGCTCGCGCGCATGGCGCTGGTGCCGCGCACGCTGGAGGCCCGCGGGCTCGATGCCTCGCCGCCGGTGCGTGCCAAGCTGGCCGAGGCCGGCGACGCCGCCGCGGCCGCGATCATCGACATCATCCTGCGCGACGAAGTGGGCCACGTCGCCATCGGCAACCGCTGGTACCGCTGGCTCTGCGCCGGGCGCGGGCTGGAGCCGGTAGCCACCTACGCGCGGCTGGCCGAGCAGTACCAGGCGCCCAAGCTGCGCGGCCCGTTCAATCTCGACGCCCGGCGCGCCGCCGGGTTCGACGACGCCGAACTGGCCTGGCTCGAAGCCTCGGCCGGCTAGCCGGCGCGCTGTGCCGCCTGCTGCGCGCGCTCCTGCTCCAACAGCCGCAGCACGCGGCGCTGGATCTTGCCGGTGGTGGTCATCGGCAACTGGTCGATGAACTCGATGGCCTTGGGGTACTCGTACGGCGCCAGCTGGCCGCGCACGTGCTGCTGCAGCTCGGCCACCAGCGCCGCATCGTTGTCGAACGACCGCGCCACGGCCGGCGTCAGCACAATGAACGCCTTGACGATGGCACCGCGCTCCGGGTCCGGCGACGGCACCACGGCGCAGTTCGATACGGCCGGATGCTTGAGCAGGCAGTTCTCGATCTCGCTGGGGCCGATGCGGTAGCCCGACGACTTGAACACGTCGTCGGCGCGGCCCTGGTACCAGAGGTAGCCGTCGGCGTCGATGCGCGCCAGGTCGCCCGTGCGGCACCAGCGCAGCCCGTCGTATTCCGAATACTTGCCGGCCGTGGCGGCCTCGTTCTTCCAGTAGCCCAGGAAGAAGACCGGGTCCGGATGGCCGTGGATGTCGGTGGCGCAGACCGCCACCTCGCCGTCCTCGCCGGGCGGGCAGGGCCGGCCGTCCTCGTCGATCACGGCCACGCGGTGGCCGGGGTAGGGGCGCCCCATCGATCCCGGCCGCGCCGGCCAGCCGAGCCGGTCGTCGTCGTACTGGGCGGTGCAGTTACCCACGATGTAGTTGATCTCGGTCTGGCCGAACATCTCGTTGACGATCACGCCGAGCGCGTCGCGGCACCACGAGAACACGGTTTCGCCCACGGCCTCGCCGGCGCTCATGATCGCGCGCAGCTTGAGATCATATTTTTCCGAAGGCGCCGGGCATGCCTTCATCATCTGCTTGAGCGCCGTGGGAAACAGGAACGTGTTGGTCACGCCGTAGCGCGCCAGCAGCTCGAACGCGCGCTCGGCCGAAAACCGGCCCTGGTAGCCGACGATGGGCCGGCCGAAGTAGAGCGCCGGCATCAGCGCATCCCACAGGCCGCCGGTCCAGGCCCAGTCGGCGGGGCTCCAGAACACGTCGTCGTCCTGCGGATACCAGTTCTGCGAGCAGACAAAGCCGGTCAGGTTGCCGATCAGCGCGCGGTGCGGGATCAGCGCCCCCTTGGGCGGCCCGGTGGTGCCGCTGGTGTAGATCAGCACCGCGGCTTCGTCGGCCTTGGTCTGCTCGGCGGTGAAGGCGGGCAGTTGCGCGGCCAGCAGCGCATCCCAGTCCAGGTCGCCGCGCCCGGTGGCGTCGCCCACGCCGATGATGGTCTGCAGCGTCGGGCAGTCGGGGCGGGCGGCCAGCAGGTTGTCGATCGACGTCTCGTCGGCAATGGCCACGCGCGTCTCGCTGTGGTCGATCCGGTAGGACAGCGCCTCCGGGCCGAACAGCATCGACAGCGGCATGGCGATGGCGCCAAGCTGGTACACGGCCATGCCGGCGATCACGGTTTCGATGCGCTGGGGCATGACGATGGCCACGCGGTCGCCGCGCTGGACGCCCAACTCGCGCAGCGCGCGCGACAGCCGGTTGGCCTCGGCCTGGATATGGGCGTAGGGGTATGCCGCGCGGCGCCCGTCGTCGTGCTCGGTGTACACGGCGATGCGGTCGGCCGTGGCCGGGTCGCGCGCCCAGCGGCCGCAGCAGACTTCGGCCAGGTTGAAGAACTCGGGCACGTTCCAGTGGAACGCGTCATGCAGCGCGTGATAGTCGTCACGGCGCGTGGCCGGCAGGGCGGTCATGCGATTGTCTCCAATGTTCTCGATCGCCCGGCGCGCCTTTCGTAGCCGTTTGGCTATAATCCGGCGAGCGAACGATCGTTCTATTTTTATCCGGGCCGCCGCGTGGCCAAGGCTGCGCGCGCATCAGAAGACCCGGGCACAGAGGGTAGACACCATGACCATCACGGAAACTTCGCGTTCCGAATTTATCACGCTGCGCGGCCTGCGCACGCACGTCCGCCACTGGGGCCAACCCGGGGCGCCCAAGCTGTTCATGCTGCACGGCTGGATGGACGTGGCCGCGTCGTTCCAGTTCCTGGTCGACGCCTTCACGCGCGACTGGCACGTGATTGCGATGGACTGGCGCGGGTTTGGCGAGACCGACTACCCCACGCGCTACCCGGGCACCGGCTCGTACTGGTTCCCCGACTACGTGGCCGACCTGGAGGCGCTGCTGGACCACTATCAGCCCGACGGGCAGGTGGACCTGGTGGGCCACAGCATGGGCGCCAACGTGGTGTGCATCTACGCCGGCGTGCGGCCCGAGCGGGTGCGGCGCGTGGTGGACCTGGAAGGCTTCGGCCTCACGCGCACCCGCCCCGAGCAGGCGCCGGGCCGGCTGGCACGCTGGCTGGACGAACTGCGCACGGCGCCGGAACTGAAGACCTACGAGAGCGAGGCCGCCGTGGCGGCGCGGTTGCAGAAGACCAACCCGCGCCTGCCCGACGACCGCGCGGCGTTCCTGGCCGCGCACTGGTCGCGCCGCAACGACGCGGGCCGCTGGGAGATCCTGGGCGACGCAGCCCACAAGATGACCAACCCCACGCTGTACCGCATCGACGAGATCATGGCGATCTGGGCCCGAGTCACCGCGCCCGTGCTGCACGTGGAAGCGCGCGATTCGGCCACGCTGGCCCATATCGCCCACAAGCAGAGCATCGAGGAGTTCAAGGAACGCTTCCGCGCCTTCCCGGACTTCCGCGAGGTGTTCGTCGACGACGCCGGGCACATGCTGCACCACGACCAGCCAGCGGTGGTGGCGAGGTTGATCGAGGAATTTCTGGCGTAAGTACGATTTTCGCCAGCTTTGCTCCCCTTTCCCGCACGGCGGGAGAGGGAGGCTGAACCCAATCCCTCAACCGTGCGTCAGCTTTTCCTTGAGCGCCGCGTTGTTGCTCGTGTGCACGTGCACGAGCGCCTTGTCTGGGAAGGCGTAGTGGTAGGCCTTGCGCAGGGCCAGCGCGGCTTCGTGGAAGCCGGAGAGAATCAGTTTCTGCTTGTTCGGATAGACCGCGATGTCGCCGGCCGCGAAGATGCCGCGGCGGGACGTTTCGTAGGTGGTCGTGTCGTCGATCTGGATGCGGCCAGCGCGCATGGCCAGGTCCCAGTGGGCGATGGGGCCGGGCTCGGAGACCAGCCCGTAGAGCGCCACGAGTTCGTCGGCCGGTACCGTGTGGTCGCCGTCGCGGGTCTTGATGCCGGCCTCGGTCAGCGCGCCCGACGCGTCGGTCTGCAGGCTGCCGAGCATGCCGACGACGAAATCCATCTCGCCGGCGTCCACGGCCGCGCGCATGGCGGCCACGGTGTGGTCCGCCGCGCGAAAGCCCTCGCGCCGGTGCAGCAGCGTGACGCGCGCGGCCACGCCGCGCAGGGCCAGCGCCCAGTCCAGTGCCGAATCGCCGCCGCCGGCCACGATCACGCGCTTGCCGGCAAAGCGCGACAGGTCGCGCACGGCGTAGTGCACGTGGCGGTCTTCCAGCGCCGCCGCCTCGGGCAGCGACACGCGCTGCGGCGCGAAGGCCCCGGCGCCGGCGCAGATCAGCACCGCCGCCACGTCGAACCGCTTGCCGCCGTCGGTTGTCACCAGCAGCCGCGGATGGCCGTCGGCGCCCGTGGTGTCGCTGACCGACTGCGCGCGCTGTCCGAAATGCATGGGCTGGGCAAACGGCGCGCATTGTTCGAGCAGCCGGTCCACCAGTTCCTGCGCCAGGCAGCCCGGCACGGCCGGGATGTCGTAGATCGGCTTTTCGGGATAGAGCTCGGTGCACTGGCCGCCGGCGCGGTCCAGCACGTCGATCAGCTCGCACCTGAGCCCGAGCACGCCGGCCTGGAACGCCGCGAACAGGCCCACGGGGCCGGCGCCGACGATCAGCACGTCGGTCTGAATGGTTTCCGGGGTCGGGGTGGCGTGGGCGCTGGGCGTGGAGGACATGGGGGGAACAGGCGGTCGAGGCGGTTGCAACAAGGCCCCCATCATACCGCGCGGGTTGCCGCAATCCGGACACGCCACCGCTGGCGGCAGGGCTAAAAAACCCTGCCGGGAGTAGAATGGCACCCATGCAAAATGCCCACGCCGTCAACGCCGACCTGCACTGCCATTCCACCGTGTCCGACGGGATGCTGCCCCCGTCCGAGGTGGCCGCGCGGGCGCATGCCGGAGGCGTGGCGTTCTGGGCCCTGACCGACCACGACGAGGTGGGTGGCCAGACCGAGGCGCGCGCCGCCGCCGAGGCGCTGGGCATGCGCTACGTGCCCGGCGTCGAGATTTCCGTCACCTGGGCGGGGCAGACCGTCCACATCGTCGGCCTGCAGATCGACCCGTTCAACGCCGACCTGATCGATGGCCTGGCACGCACGCGCGATGGCCGGGCCCGCCGCGCGCAGGACATCGGCGAGGCGCTGGCGAAGGTGGGCATCCCCGACGCCTACCAGGGCGCGCTGCGCTACGTCGGCAATCCGGACCTGATCTCGCGCACGCACTTCGCGCGCTGGCTCGTGGACGAAGGCCGTTGCAAGACCATCGGCGACGTGTTCAGCGAGTACCTGTCCGAGGGCCGGCCGGGTTTCGTGCCGCACCGCTGGTCGTCGCTGGCCGAGGCCGTGGGCTGGATCCGCGGCGCCGGCGGCATCGCCGTGATGGCCCACCCGGGCCGCTACAACTACACGCCGCTGCAGCACGACGCGCTGTTCGACGAATTCACGCAGCTCGGCGGCCGGGCCGTCGAGGTGGTGACCGGCAGCCATACCCCCGACCAGTTCCGCCGCTATGCCGACGTGGCGCGCCACTACGGCCTGCTGGCCTCGCGCGGGTCGGATTTCCACGGTCCCGGCGAAGGCCGCGTGGAAATCGGCACGCTGCCCCCGCTGCCGTCGGACGTGACGCCGGTCTGGCACGACTGGTAAGCTGATCCGTCCCGACTTTCCGCGCCCTCCATGTCCCAGTATTTCGAGATCCATCCCGACAACCCCCAGGCGCGGCTGGTCAAGCAGGCCGCGCAGATCGTGCAGAAGGGCGGCCTGATCGCGCTGCCCACCGATTCCAGCTACGCGCTGGCCTGCCAGCTCGACGACAAGTCGGCCGTGGAGCGGCTGCGCCGGCTGCGCGGCATCGACGAGAAACACCACCTGACGCTGATGTGCAGCGACCTGTCGGAACTCGGCAACTTCGCCCGGGTCGATAACCGCCAGTACCGGTGGATCAAGGGCGCCACGCCGGGGCCGTACGTGTTCATCCTGGAAGCCACCAAGGAAGTGCCGCGGCGGCTGTCGCATCCGGCCCGCAAGACCATCGGCGTGCGCGTGCCCGGACATGCGATTCCGCTGGCGCTGGTGGCCGAACTGGGCCAGCCGCTGATTTCCGCGACGTTGCAGATGCCCGGGGACGAGGCGCCGATGAACGAGCCGTCCGAGATCCGCGCCCGGCTGGAAAAGCAGCTCGACCTGGTGATCTGCGGCGGCCCGGCGCCGGCCCAGCCGACCACCGTGATCGACCTGACCAGCGGCGAGCCCGAACTGGTGCGGGCCGGGCGGGGCGACGTCGAGCGCTTCGGCCTGACGGCCGCCGCCTGATTACCTGATCCCGCAGCCGTGGCGCGCCATGTTTCCGTCGGCCCGCCATTTTTGATACATACCGCACACCCGCAAACATGCCGGACAGCCTCGCGCGCCGGCGGCCCGATAGAATAGCCCGCATGGATTCCTCGATCGTCCAGACCCTCGCCGTATATGCGCTGCCCGTGCTGTTCGCCATCACGCTGCACGAGGCCGCCCACGGCTACGTGGCCAAGTATTTCGGCGACAACACCGCCTGGCTGCTGGGCCGCGTGAGCCTGAACCCGGTGCGCCATATCGACCCGATCGGCACCGTGGCCGTGCCGCTGCTGTTGTATTTCCTGACGGCCGGGCAGTTCGTGTTCGGCTTTGCCAAGCCGGTGCCGGTGGTGTTCAGCCACCTGCGCAACCCGCGCTGGCACGGCATGTGGGTGGCGCTGGCCGGGCCGGCCAGCAATATCGCGCAGGCGTTCCTGTGGGCGCTGGTGGCCGTGGGGCTGGCGCTGGCCCAGGTGCAGGAGCCGTTCTGGGCCCAGATGGCGCGGGCCGGCATCCTGGTCAACGCCGTGGTGGCCGCATTCAACCTGTTCCCGATCCCGCCGCTCGATGGCGGCCGCGTGCTGACCGCGTTCCTGCCGCAGTCGATGGCCGCTGCGGTGGCCCGCATCGAGCCCTATGGCATCTTCATTGTGCTGGCGCTGGTGGCCGCGGGCGTCATCACGCGGATCTGGATGCAGCCGGTGATGACCGCGCTGCTGTCGCTGGTGGAGTTCATGCTGCGGCCGGTGCTGATGATCCTCCAGTAGCGGCATACCCGCCGCCCGCCGTTTCCCATATCCCGATTCTTCGCCGCGCATGACCCCGACGCATCCGCCACTTGCCGCGCCTTCCCCCTGGCTGACCCGCTGGGCCCATCTGATCCGGCCCGGCGGCCGGGTGCTTGACCTGGCCTGCGGCAGCGGGCGCCATGCCGCCTGGCTGGCCGGCCACGGGTTTGCGGTGCTGGCCGTGGACCGCGATGCCGACGCCGTGGCGGGGCTGCCCGCCGGCGTGCAAGGGCGCGTGGCGGACCTGGAGCAGGGCACCTGGCTGCTGGCCGATGACGGCCCGTTCGACGCCGTGGTGGTCACCAACTACCTCCATCGCCCGCTCTGGCCGCACCTGCTGGACGCGCTGGCGCCGGGCGGTGTGCTGGTCTACGAGACCTTCGCGGCCGGCAACGAGACGGTCGGCAAGCCGTCGCGGCCCGATTTCCTGCTGCGGCCGGGTGAATTGCTCGATGTGGTGCGCGGCCGGCTGCGCGTGGTGGGTTACGAGGACGGCACGCTGGAATCGCCCCGCACCGCCTTCGTCCAGCGGCTGTGTGCCGTGCGGGAGGCGCCGGGCGGCCATTCCGACGGCGCGCCGCCGCGCTACCGGCTGCCCGGCTGAGGCGCCGGGGGCGCACCGCGCGGGGCGGCGCCGCTGTCAGCGAGACGGCCCCGCCACACGTTACGCCCGTTAACGTTTTCCCTCATTGATAGGGGGTCCGGAGCCCCTGACGGTTCCGGTACAATCCCGGTTGTCCGAATTTCCCGAATTCCCTGAGATATGACACAGATTACCGGCAGCATCGTGGCCATCGTCACCCCGATGCATGAGGACGGCAGCCTGGACTACCCGGCCCTGCGCAACCTCATCGACTGGCATGCGGCGGAAGGCACCGATGGCATCGTGATCGTGGGTACCACGGGCGAGTCGCCGACGGTCAACGTCGAGGAACACTGCGAGCTGATTCGCGTGGCGGTGGAGCAGTCGGCCGGCCGCGTGCACATCATCGCGGGTACGGGCGGCAATTCCACGCGCGAGGCGATCGAGCTGACCGCTTTTGCCAAGCGGGTGGGTGCCGATGCGTCGCTGCAGGTCGTGCCGTACTACAACAAGCCGACCCAGGAAGGGATGTACCGCCATTTCCGCACCATCGCGGAAGCCGTGGACCTGCCGGTGGTGCTCTACAATGTGCCCGGCCGTACCGTGGCGGACATGAGCAACGAGACGATCCTGCGGCTGGCACAGGTGCCGGGCATCGTGGGCGTGAAGGAAGCCACCGGCAACATCGACCGGGCCGCGCAGCTCATCAAGGACGCGCCCGAGTCGTTCGCGGTCTACAGCGGCGACGATCCGACGGCCGTCGCACTGATCCTGCTTGGCGGCAAGGGCAATATCTCGGTGACCGCCAACGTGGCGCCGCGCAAGATGCACGAGATGTGCGCGGCCGCCCTGAAGGGCGACGTGGTCACGGCCCGCCGCCTGCACATGGAACTGATCGACCTCAACCGCGCGATGTTCGTCGAGGCCAATCCGATCCCCGTGAAGTGGGCGCTCCAGCAGATGGGCAAGATGGGTGGCGGTATCCGCCTGCCGCTGACCCCGCTGGCGGAAGGCCAGCACGAAACCGTGCGCCGCGCGCTGGCAGCGGCCGGCCTGCTGGGCTGAGATTCGCCGGCTGAACGTTCGGCTATTCGCCGATTCTTGAAACCAGGATTACGTGTCAATGAAACAGAAGCTTAACCGTCGCGGCGCGACGCAGGTTCGCCGTGTCGCAGTGGTTGCGCCCATGCTGGCGCTGACGCTGATTGCCGGCTGCAGCAGCATCAACGAGGCCATGCAGCCCGACAAGATCGACTACAAGTCCCAGGGCAAGAAGACCGCTTCGCTGGATATTCCGCCGGACCTGACGAAGCTCGAAGGCGATCGCCGCTACACCGTGCCCGACGCCGCGGGCACGTCGACGCTGTCGAACTATCAGCAGGCCACCAAGACCCGCGAGGCCGAGCCGGCGACGAACGTGCTGCCGTCCACGCAGGGCATCCGCATGGAGCGCGACGGCAACCAGCGCTGGCTGGTGATCAGCAACGGCATGCGCGCCGACCAGCTCTGGGAGTCGCTGCGCGGCTTCTGGCAGGAAAACGGCTTCCTGCTGACGCAGGATTCGCCGCAGACCGGCATCATGGAAACGGACTGGGCCGAGAACCGCGCCAAGATTCCGCAGGACATCATCCGCAACACGATCGGCAAGGTGTTCGACGGCCTGTACTCGACCTCCGAGCGCGACAAGTTCCGCACCCGCGTGGAGCGGGCCCAGAACGGCCAGCTGGAGGTGTTCATCAGCCACCGCGGCGCGCAGGAACAACTGACCGGCGTGGACAAGTCGACGACGGTCTGGACGCCGCGTCCGGCCGATCCGGAACTGGAAGCCGAATTCCTGTCGCGCCTGGCCCAGCGCCTGGGCGTGCAGAAGGAGCAGGCCACCCAGATGGCCAAGAACCCGACGGCGGTGGGCAACGCCGCCGCGCCGGCGCCGGCACCGTCGGCCAGCGCCACCGGCATCGGTGCGGCTGCTGCCACGGGTGCCTCCGGCGACGCCGAAGGCAAGTCTTTCCTGAGCCAGGTCAATGGCACGCCGGCGCTGCAACTGCCGGAGCCGTTCGATCGCGCCTGGCGTTCGGTCGGCCTGTCGCTGGACCGCGTGAACTTCACGGTGGAAGACCGCGACCGCGCCCAGGGCCTGTACTACGTGCGCTACGTCGATCCGAAGCAGGCGGTGGACGATCGCGGCTTCTTCTCGAAGCTGTTCACCAAGGCCAACGACGGCAAGACCGCGAAGAAGTATCGCGTCTCGCTGAAGGGCAGCGGCACGGGCACCACGGTCACCGTGCAGAACGACGCCGGCCAGCCGGAAAACACCGAAGTCAGCAAGCGCATCCTGTCGCTGCTGGACGAACAACTGCATTGATGTTCGTTTTCTGTTGCAATTCGATGCCGACGGCGCCCGCCGTCGGGCATCGCACCCGGCGAGCGCATCGATGATGCGCTTTGCTTTTTTGGGCAGCGGCAGCGAGGGTAACGCGCTGCTGATCGAGGCTGGCGAGGGCGTCTCCGTGACGCGCGTGCTGCTGGACTGCGGCTTTGGCATCAAGGAGACGTCGCGGCGGCTGGAGCGGCTGGGCGTATCGCCCGACGACCTCGACGCCGTGCTGGTCACGCACGAGCATGGCGATCACGTGGGCTCGGCCTACGCGTTTGCCGCGCGCCACAAGCTGCCCGTCCACACGAGCCACGGCACCTGGCTGGCCACGTCCCACATGCGCGGCGCCGACCAGGCCGACGTGCGCGTCTGCTGCGCCGACCATGTCTTCTCGGTAGGCGGGCTCCAGATCCATCCCTATACGGTGCCGCACGATGCGCGCGAGCCGCTGCAGTTCGTGCTGACCGATGGCGACGCGCGGCTGGGCGTGCTGACCGACGCCGGCATGGAAACGCCCTATGTGACGGCGCGGCTGGCCGGCGTGCACGCGCTGGTGCTGGAATGCAACCACGACCGGGACATGCTGCAGAACTCGGCCTATCCGTGGTCGCTCAAGCGGCGGATCGGCGGCGATTTCGGCCATCTGGCGAACGATATCGCCGGCAGCATCCTGTCGCGGGTTGCCCACACGGCGCTGTCGCGCGTGGTGGCGGCGCACCTGAGCAAGCAGAACAACACGCGGGAACTGGCGGCCGGCGCGCTGGCGGCGGCGCTGGGGGTCTTGCCTGAGGAAATTCTGATCGCGGATCAGGAGGAAGGGCTGGGCTGGCAGCCGGTGCGGGCATAATCGGCGTGGCCGCCGGCGCCGCTAATGTGGAGGCGTCAGATAATCGCCCAAACAAAAAGCCGACCCGAAGGTCGGCTTTTTGTTTTTCGGAAAGATCCGATTACTGCTTGGCAGCCGGAGCCGAAGCGTCAGCAGCCGGGGCCGATGCGTCAGCGGCCGGAGCCGAAGCGTCAGCAGCCGGAGCAGCGGCCGGAGCCGATGCGTCAGCAGCCGGAGCAGCAGCGGCCGGAGCCGAAGCAGCCGTGTCAGCGGCCGGAGCGGCAGCTTCTTCCTTCTTGCCGCAAGCGGCCAGGGCAACAGCAGCCAGCAGGGATGCGATCAGGAGAGACTTCTTCATTGTTCGTCCTTTAACTTTTAATAAAACGAAAACAGGCGATGAATAATTACCGGTAATTATCGCTCTTGTGCTGCAAATATAGGCTCTCCCGGGTGCCGACAGTGCAGTGGTCCACAGTACTAGCCAGCGGGCGATTATATCCGCGTTTTCCCGCCTTGTGTACAGCGAAAATATGCCGGTTCATTCTGTTACGCAAAATTACACACGTGCCGGCGCAAACTGCAACCAGCCCTCCATGGCCCAGTCATGGAACGTGTCCATGAGATCCGGAAGCGCCGCGCACGCGGCCACTTCCGTGGCCGTCAGTTGACGGTGGTCAGCCAGCCTGCGCAGCCATTTTGCTAGCGGCGGGGGCGGCTCGTAGGCTTCGCCGTTCAGGAAGAAGTGCGTGCGATCGTATAGCGCTATGGAAGCCGGAGCAAGGACCACGCCATGCGCCTTGGCCAGCTTCGTGTACTGCTTCAGGCTGATTTCGGCCACCTCGTCGAACTGCACCGACGGCTTGGGCTCCGACAGGTACGACCCCAGGAACTCGGACACCATGCCCGCGTTCCACTTCAGCGACTGCAGCCGCTCGGCCACGGTCTTGGCAAGCCCGGCTGGCAACTGCGCCGGGGTGGCCGTGGCGGCCTCGCCGGCATCGGCGTAGCGGCCGTCGAGCCCCTCGTTGTGTTCCACCGTCTCCGACAGCCACGCGAGGAAGTGCCCGGCCAGCTCGCGATAGGCGGGCGCACGGAAGCCGATGGAGGCGGTCATGCATTCGCCCTCGGCGATGCCGTCGTGCGCGTACTGCGGCGGCAGGTACAGCATGTCGCCCGGCTCCAGTACCCACTCCTGCTCGGCGCTGAAGTCCGACAGGATCTTCAGCGGCATGTCCGGGATCAAATCAAGCTTGGTCTGCGACGAAATGCGCCAGCGGCGCCGGCCCGATACTTGCAGCAGGAACACGTCATACGAATCGAAGTGCGGACCCACGCCGCCGCCGTCTGTGGCGTAGCTGATCATCACGTCGTCGAGCCGCGCATCGGGCACGAAGCGGAACTGGCTCATCAGCTCGGCCGCGGCCCGGCTGTGCAGGTTCACGCCCTGGACCAGCAGCGTCCACTTGCCAGTCTTGCGTGACGGCAGGTTGTCTTCGGCGAACGGGCCATGTTCGAGCTTCCAGCGGTTGCGAAAGTACGACACCAGGCGTGACTCCACGTCGTCGCGGTCGGCCAGTTCGAAAAGCGCTTCGCGCGACACAGGGGGCACGATTCCGGGCACGGCCTGTCGAATCAGCAACGGTTTGCGGTGCCAGACGTCGCGCATGAAGGCCGCGGGCGTCATGCCCCCGAGCAGCGTGAGCGGTGCGTCGGGATCAAGGGGGCCCGCAGGCAGGGCCTGCGCGTATAATGCGGAATCGCTCATGGAGTCAAGAATTGAAAATCGCTAAGAACACGGTGGTGTCCGTTGTGTACAAGCTGTCGGACGCGCAGGGCAATCTCATCGAGGAATCCGATGAGCCCATGGTCTACTTGCACGGCGGGTATGATGGCACGTTCCCCAAGATCGAGGAAGCGCTGGACGGCCACGACGCCGGCTTCCAGACCGAGCTTCAGCTCGAGCCCGAAGACGCGTTCGGCGACTACGACGCCGAACTGGTGAAGGTGGAGCCGCGCGACCGTTTTCCCGAGCCGCTCGAAGTGGGCATGCAGTTCGAGGGCGTGCCCGAGGACGGCGACGACGAAGATTCCATCATCTACACGGTGACCGACGTTGCCGAAGACAAGGTGGTGCTGGACGGCAACCATCCGCTGGCCGGCATGGCGCTGCGCTTCTGGCTCAAGGTGTCGGAAGTCCGCGAGGCCACGAGCGAGGAAGTCGAGCACGGCCACGCCCACGGCGCCTCGGGCATCGAGGTCGTTGACGAGGACGAGGAAGAAGGCGGCGAGGGCAACAGCCCGCGCACGCTGCACTGAACCCGTCGAGCGATACGCGACAGGTCATCGCGAACACGAGAAAAGCCGGCTCCCGCCGGCTTTTTTCATTGCTGCGCGCGTGACGCAGGTCAAATCCGGCGGGGTGCCCGTCCGGCGTCTCGTCAATTCGTTCGCGGCCCGTCTTCCAATGCCACCTGGAACACCGACTTCGTGCCGGGCGTGACGGTCAGTTCCACCCAGCGCGACGGGTTGCCGATCGGCAGCGCCACGCGCGTGAAGTTGCCGACGACCTTGCCGGCGGTGTCGCGCAGCGGCTTGTCGACGCTGAAGCCGCTGTCGCTGGCATGCACCAGCAGCACCTGGCCGGCGTACTTGGCCGACAGGTCGCGTAGCTGGCGCTTGAATTCGAGATAGCCATCGCGCGTGCCGCGCCGCAGGAAGCCGTCGAGCAGCGTCGGCTTGCCGCGCTTTTCCCAGCCGTTGCCGAACTGCGGGTCGGCATGCACCACCACCAGCACGCCGGCCAGGTCGCGCTGGCCCGCGATCGAAAACGCGCGGCCCAGCCACTGGCGATTGGCCTCGCGCCGGTCCTCGAACTCGCCGTTCCGGCCGCCTTCGCTGCGATAGTGGTTGTTGTCGCCGGGCAGGTTGAGGCCGACGACCAGCACGTTGCCGATCATCAGCCGCACGTTCTCGCGGAAGCTGCGGAACATCGCCTGGTCCGACTGGCGCACCACGGGCAGCGTGCGGCGGCCCAGCGTGGTGTCGGCCGGAAAGTACAGCTCGCGCAGCCGGTTGAGCCGCTCCACCGCATCGAACTTGCCGTTGACGGGCTTGTGGCATTCGGCCCAGTCGGTCTCGCCGGGCACGAACAGCAGCGGCGCCGGCGCGTCGTCCAGCACCCGCAGCCGCGCGCTGAGCACCGGGTCCGCGCACGATTCGGTGTCGCCCTTGATGCCGCCGGCGTGGACGATCAGCGCCACCTTCTGCGACGCCATCTGTTCGAACAGCGCGGACGTGTCGGCTTCGGCAGTCGGCCACTGCGGCACGTCGGCGATCAGCGCCATGCGCGTCACCGGTTCCGCCGCCGCGGCGGGCGGCGCGACCTTGCCGGCGCGCGCCGCGTGGACCGCCATGGGCGCCAGCAGGCAGGCACCGCAGGCCAGGGCCGCCAGGGCCCGGGCCGCGCGCGCGGGGCGGAGGGTGGGTGTCATGCGTTGCGCGTCGGGGCTGCCAGCGCCTTGAGCCGGTACAGCACCTCCAGCGCATCGCGCGGCGACAGGCTGTCCGGGTCGATCTCGGCCAGCGCATCGAGCGCGGCCGCGTGTTCGGCGGCCAGGGCCCCGGCCAGCTCCGGGGCTTCGTCGTCGTCGAGCGGCGTGGCCGGAGCCGCGAACAGGTCCATCTGCGGCGTCGGCGTGGCGTCCGCCGACTGCTGTTCCAGCCAGGCCAGGTGCTTGCGCGCGGCGCGGATCACGGGCTGCGGCACGCCGGCCAGTTGCGCCACCTGCAAGCCGTAGCTCTGGCTGGCCGGACCGTCCTGCACCGCGTGCAGGAACACGATGCCGTCGCCATGTTCCACGGCGGACAGGTGGACGTTTGCCGCCTGCGGGAATTCCTGCGGCAGTTGCGTCAGCTCAAAGTAGTGGGTGGCAAACAGCGCGTGGCTGCGGTTGTGGGACAGCAGGTGGCGGGCAATCGCCCACGCCAGCGCCAGGCCGTCGAAGGTCGACGTGCCGCGCCCGATCTCGTCCATCAGCACCAGGCTCGACGGCGTGGCGTTGTGCAGGATGCCGGCCGCCTCGGTCATTTCCACCATGAACGTCGAGCGCCCGCCGGCCAGGTCGTCGGCCGCGCCAATGCGCGTGAAGATGCGGTCGATCGGCCCGATCACCGCGCGCTGCGCCGGCACCCAGGCGCCCACGCAGGCCAGCAGCACGATCAGCGCGGTCTGGCGCATGAACGTCGATTTACCGCCCATGTTCGGGCCGGTGATCAGCAGCAGCTTGCGCGCCTCGTTGAGCTGGCAGTCATTGGCGATGAACGCCACCGATTCGGCCGCCAACTGGCCTTCCACCACGGGATGGCGGCCCTGCGCGATGTCGATGACGTTCTCGGCCACGCGCTCGGGCTGGCTCCAGTCCAGCGTGCGCGCCCGTTCGGCCAGCGTGGCCAGGACGTCCAGCCGGGCCAGCGCGGCGGCCACGCGCTGCAGGGGGCCGATATGGGGCAGCAGGGCCTGCAGCAGCGCGTCGTAGAGCTGTTTTTCGCGTGCCAGCGCGCGGTCCTGCGCCGACAGCGCCTTGTCCTCGAACGCCTTCAGCTCCGGGGTGATGTAGCGCTCGGCGTTCTTGAGCGTCTGGCGGCGCCGGTAGTCGTCGGGCACCTTGTCGGCCTGGCCGTTGGTGACCTCGATATAGAAACCGTGCACGCGGTTGTACTCGACGCGCAGGTTGTTGATGCCCGTGCGCTCGCGTTCGCGGGTTTCCAGTTCGATCAGGAACTGGCCGCAGTTTTCCGAAATGTCTCGCAGTTCGTCCAGTTCGGCGTCGTAGCCGCGCGCGATCACGCCGCCGTCGCGGATGACCGACGACGGTTCCTCGGCCACCGCGCGCTCCAGCAGCGACAGGCACGCCTCCGGGATGCCCAGCTCGTCCATCGTCTGCGCCAGCAACGGCGATTCCTGGGCGGCGCTGACGCTGGCCTGCACCGTCGGCAGCGCCTTGAGCGTGTCGCGCAGCGCGGACAGGTCGCGCGGCCGGGCCGACAGCAGCGCCAGCCGCGCCGTCACGCGCTCGACGTCGCAGAGCTTGCGCAGCGCCGCGCGCACGGCGTCCGGGTCCTGGGCGATCAGCGCGCCGATGGCCTGCTGGCGCGCACGCGGCAGCGCCGGGTCGCGCAGCGGGTGGTGCAGCCAGTGGCGCAGCGCCCGGCTGCCCATGGTCGTGGAGCAGGTGTCGAGCAGCGAGAACAGCGTCGGCGATTCACCGCCGCGCAGCGTCTCGGTCAGTTCCAGGTTGCGCCGCGTGGCGGTGTCGAGCCCGACGAACTCGGATTCACGTTCGACCGTCACGCCCTGCACGTGGCGCAGCGACTGGCCCTGCGTCGTGGCGGCGTAGTTGAGCAGCGCGCCGGCGGCCCCCAGCGCCGCGCCCAGCCCGGCGCAGCCGAACGGCTCCAGGCTGGCCACGCCAATCTGCTCGCGCAGGCGACGGGTGCCGGCGTCCTGGTCGAAATGCCATTCGGGCAGCCGCGTGCGGGCGCAGGTGAAAGCGGGCAGGTCGATGCCATCGGCATAGAGCAGTTCGGCCGGCCGGATCCGCTCCAGCTCGCGCGACAACTGCGCCGCGTCGCATTCCATCAGCCGCAGTTCGCCGCTGGCCAGGTTCAGCCACGCCAGCCCGACCTTGCCCACGCCGCGGCGCAGCGTCTGCTGGTGCACGGCCATCAGGTAGCTGTCCACCTTGTCGGGCAGCAGCGCGGCGTCGGTCAGCGTGCCGGGTGTGACGATACGGACGACCTTGCGCTCCACCGGCCCCTTGCTCGTGGCCGGATCGCCAATCTGCTCGCAGATCGCCACCGATTCGCCCAGCTTGACCAGCCGCGCCAGGTACTGGTCGACCGAGTGGAACGGGATGCCGGCCATGCGGATCGGCACGCCGCCGGACTGCCCGCGCGACGTCAGCGTGATGTCGAGCAGGCGGGCGGCCTTCTCGGCGTCGTCGTGGAACAGTTCGTAGAAGTCGCCCATCCGGTAGAACAGCAGCGTGTCCGGGTGGTCCGCCTTGATGCGCAGGTATTGCTGCATCATTGGGGTATGCGTCTCTTTGGCAGTCTTCTTAACTGCTTGATCTGCCTCGGTTTTCGCCCGCAATCCCTTTGTGGGGGCGGTTTCTACGTCTTTTGGCTCGATCTCGCCAGCCACGTCAACACTCGTCATTGCAAGCCTTCACTCCAGTCGTCGGCGTAGGTTTTTGGCGTATCATCTAAAAAAACCTACGCCGCATCGCATCCATCCCTTTGCGGCAAAACCTACGCCGGGGAAAACCTACGCCATGTACTTCGACGCGCGCGCAGCCAAGCTGCTCAAGCCCGGGGAGCATATGACAATCGCCGACCATCCTGGTCTGCGTCTCGAATGCACCGTCACGCGGCGGACCTGGATCTACCGCTACAAGTCACCCATCGACGGGAAAATGAAGCAGTCGAAGATCGGCGCCTGGCCGGCGATGTCTCCGGCCGCCGCCATCGTCGAATGGGAGCGGCTGAGGGCTGTGCGCGATAGCGGCCGGGACGTCGCCGCCGAGAAAAAGGCAGCGCGAACCATGGCGCGGTCGGTATCGGAGGGCAGTTTACCCCAGCCGGGCCCTTATACAGTGCGCCGGCTGTGCGATGACTTCCTTGTCGGTCACATTGAGCGCAAGAGAACAGCCAAGGGAGCAAAGGAAGTCCGTCGAATGTTCGACACAATGCTGGGGGACTTCGCCGACCTGCGACCGGAAGAGGTGACAAGGGCGCGCGCATTCGACCTCCTGGACTCGCATGCCCATATCCCGGTCCAGGCCGCGAAGCTGCGCTCGGAACTGGGCGCCGCCTGGGACTATGGCCTAGATTCAGGCCGGCTCGATCCGGCCATTGCCAACTGGTGGCGACAGATCATGCGCGGCCGGCTGCAGAGCCGCGGCAAGATGATCGAAGGCAAGCCGATCGGCGAGGTAAAGCGGGTACTTTCGGAGGTTGAGGTAGGAGAGTTGATCCGCTGGTTGCCGAACTTCAGCCGGGTCGTTGCCGACGTCCTAACGCTCTATCTTTGGACCGGGACGCGGGGCTCCGAGATCGTCAGCATGGAAGCGGGCGAGATCCAGGAAGAGTCCGGTGGCCTTTGGTGGACGATCCCGAAGGAAAAAACCAAGAACGCGAAGCGGGCGGGCGCGACGGACTTGCGCGTGCCGCTGTTCGGTCAAGCCGAGCAAATTGTCAGGCGTCGGCTTGCGGTTGCAGGAAGCGGCTACCTGTTCCCATCAAGATTCGGCGGGTCGATCGAACAAAAAGCGATCCAGACCGCGGTGTTCTATCACCAGCCTTACTCTAAGACTCGTCCGAAGGCCAAACGAGCCCGGCTAACGGTCACGCACTGGGCCCCGCATGACCTTCGGCGGACCGTCCGAACGATTCTCGCTTCAATGGGCTGTCCAAATGAGGTTGCGGAGTCGATCCTCGGGCATATGCTTCCCGGCGTGCAGGGTGTTTACAATCGGCACACCTACGATAAAGAGCGGCACGAGTGGCTGGGCAAGCTGTCCGCCAGGCTTGAGGCGCTGGCGTCAGCTCGACCATCAGCCGCGCCGTGATGTGTTGGCGGGAGGAGGGAGGTCTGATACGGGCCGTGTTTCGGCCCATTCTTCGACCTCCCGCGTCAACCAGGCGACGCGGCGTCCAGATAGCACCCGCGGTTTCGGAAACTTCCCTTCGCGCACCAACTTTTCCAGGCTTGTGTCTGACAGGCTAACGGCGGCTGCGGCCGCGTGCCGATCAAGATAGATCGGTTTCATCAAACTGCACCTCCAATCCATGCTGCGGCCGGGTCGCGGTGCGGCACCCAGGTTGCAGCCCATTTTGCATGGGCGTTGAGTACCTCGGTGCGCGCGATCTCAGCGAAATCACTGCCGTCGTTCTCGGCCTTCTTTCCTCGCATGCCGCCAGTCCAATAGGGTTCCGGTCTGGGCACGTCATTCAACTGGCCGGCAGCATACGCGGGCTGACCTTTACGCCATGTAGCGACGTAGATTTGCCCTTCTTTGTGGAGCTTTTTAATTGCGGCGAACGATCCGTCGAGCCCGATATCGATGCGTCGCTGAAGTTCGGCGCGCGTCAAGCCGCCAGCTCCGACTGACGCGAACGCTTTCATCGCCTCGCCGGCCAGCCGTTCGAGTTCTTCGCCGATCGCCGCAGGGCGCCGAAGGCGGTTCGTTCCAAATACTGTCTTGCCCGGCTCGCGGGGTCTCCTCTTGGACATTTCTACTCCTCCAGATTCATTGCTTCCGCGACCTCGCGCTTGATGGCTAGGCGGACGGCGGTACCGCCTTCCCTGGCGCCCATCTCGTAGCACCGGTCGTGGGCCAGCCCTTTGCATTCGTCGGGCATGATGGCGATGTGGGCTGCCGCCTCCAAAGCTTTGAGCACGCGTGCCCGCTCGCTCGCGTGGGCGGAAGCCATTGCGTTGATCAGTTCGGCCAACCGGCCTGTCATCTTGGAAAGCGTCGCGGCGATATCCGCGCGGACGTACTCGACGCCGTCTGGCACCGGAGTCAAGCTGACACCGGAACCGCCCACGTAGATGCGCTCCGCCGCCGGGTTGTCGTCTACAGGCGTGGAGTCAATCGCCACGTTCAGGCAGTGGGCGATGTACCGGGCGGCTGCCACTTTCTTGTCGAGCGACGCGAACTCGCCCTCCACGGAAAGCCGGACATCGGGCAGCAGGCGGGCATGCACGACGTCGCCGCGCTCGTCCGCGAGCCAATGGCCGGTTGCCAGGCTCTCCATGATCAGTGGCCGCAGGGGGGCGTTTCGCCGTCGATGACTTCTGCGCCGCAGCCGATGCAGCGCTTGGTCGGCTCGGATGCCGGCTCTTCCGACAGGGATCGGTCCGGGGTGATCCAGTCCTTCGGGTCCGTTGTGTGGTTCATGGTATATGTTTGTTGAGTGTGCAAATCGCACACATGTTAGCCAATGCGGCGAAAAATAAAGGCGGCAAGAAGCAGGGCGAGCACCAACCCGTAAAGGGCGCCGGCAATAACCGCTCTGACGTCGGCCGCTTTCACAGGTAGCCCCTCGACTCCATCCAGCGATCTTCCCCAAATGCATAGGCGAGGTCCGAGCGGGCATCGTCTTCTCGATCCCTCCACGCGCGCAGGGCGGCATCTGCGAGCTCGTCTTCGTCCAGGTCGTCCACGGAAACGGGGTCATCAGCGTCAGCCTGCTTGATGATGGCGGCTTGGTGGATAGAGAACGATTCCGGCTCGGGCGGCGATACGTCGCCGGAGTAGCCGGCGTAGTGGTAACCGGTCACCTCGACCTTATGGCCGTCGAAGTCGAATGTGAGTCGAGTGAGGTTCATGGCCTAATTCCTAGATCGGAAGGCGGTACTGTCCGGGCCCGGTACGCGACACCAGCGTGCGGAGCAGCGTTACGACCTCGTAAAGCAGCGTGAACAGCGGGTCGGCCGGCAGGCCCTCCGAACTGGTCGTATTGGGTTCGGCGCTCTGGTCAGGATCTGCGGGCGCAGGCGCCCGCTCATCCAGCCAGGCGCGCGGAACGTAGTAGACCGGGTGCTCGCCCGCCCCTGCGATGTTCTCCAGCGGAATCTCGTTCGCCATGTACAACTGGAGTTCCTTCGCCTTGTCGTGTGGCGAAGACAGGCCGAGCCGGGCCAGTGCCTCGCTGGGCGGTACATGCGTGTTGCCGCCGCGTCGCGCGATCGCTCGGGGGCCGGCGTTCGGTCCCTTGCGCCACACCATGACTGCCACCTTGCGCCGGCCGGTCGCGCCGTCGTACGTCTTGTCGCCCGGGGCATGGACTACCCCGGTCGTCTCCAGGTGGCGGAGGGCATTGGTAATCATGGATGGCTTGTGCTCCGGCATACGTTGGGCAAGCACGCGCACGTTGAAGTCAGGCGGAAGGTCCTCGAAATGGTCCCGCATGATGCTGCGCGCGCATTCGATGTACTCGGGCGTTCTTCTCTGCATGGTCGGTCTTCCTGTCAGGGATGCGGTTAGGCGGCCTGCTTGTGCAGGGCGGCCTCGATATGACGGGTCAATGCTGCGCAGATCAGCTCGAAGTCGCTTTCGTGATAGAGCCGTGCGGCTTTGTCCGTCGCTGCATGCTTGAACCCGAGCGAAGCCAGACCTTCGGCCGTCAGCGTGATGGGTGCGAGTCGCTCGTTGATCTGGCCCAAGCGGAGTGTTGGGGCGCTGGTCGAGGCCGAACGTGAAACGACCGGGCGAGCGACAACGATCGGCGATTGGTCGAGCGGTCGCGGCGTTGCCGTTTCGATAATCGGCTGCAGTTCTGCCTGAGCCTTCGCCTTCTCCTCGTCTTTCCGCTTGTGCTCGGCAATCCGCGTCGTCACTGCCAATTGGAAATCTTCGACCGGCTTCTGAATCAGCGTCTGCAGGTCGCGGAACAGGAAAGCGTGTTCGGCGTGCGGCTTGTACCAGTCCAGCTTGGCGCGGAGATCCTTGGCCGCCGCATCGGCGGCGATCTTGCCATTTGCCAAGGCCGTGTCGAGCTTGTCGTAAAGGCTGGCGATGGTCTTCAGTCCCTTGATCGCGCCCAGGAAGTCGGGAGCCTGGACGACGATGCTGACCTCGCCCAGTTCGGCGTTCAGCGCAGCAACGTGCGCCATGTACTTCTGGCGTCGTTCGGCGACGGCGTTTTCCTTGATCTGCTTCTTGCGCTGTTCGACCAGTTTGTCCAGCGCAAGCCGTTTGTCACGGAGTTGGGCCTTGATGTGGTCGACCGTGCGCATCAGTTCGTCGATACTGGCCGTTTGCGCGATGGCCGCGTTCTTCGCTACTTCGAGGTTGTCCTCGGCTTCCTTGCAGAACTTGACCGTCGCGTCGGCCTGGACGAAATCTTCGTCCGTCTTCAGGTCGGTTTTGATGTTCGCAATGAACGTCTCGGCAGCGCTACGGAACGCCGGCAGGTTGCTCGCGATGACTTCGCCTCGGATCTGGACAGCCAGCGCGGGCAGCGCCATCATTGCTTCGGCCTTGGGCTTCACAGGGATGTCGACGGGCACGTATTCGGCGAGATCCTTTTCGAACTGCGCCCAGCCGGCGATGATGCGCTCTTGCCACGCCTGGTCCGGATGGACCTCCATGTATTCCATGTTCTCGCGGGTGCCGTCAGAGACGACGAAGATCACCCGCTTGGCGTCATGCACCAGCATGATTTGTTGGCATTGGGGCTGATACTCGTCCGGCAATACCTTGGCCCGCACCGAGGCGGCCAAAGCCTCGTTCCATTGCTTATGCTCGAACGCGGTTTCGTCGTCCAACGTCAGGCCGTCGCAGGACGCAGACAGTAGCCCCAGGGATCGCGTCACCGGGTACAGGTCCTGCCCGATGATTTCTTCAATGATCGGGCGAGCCAGCGCTTCGACTTCGTGGCCGTAGTCCAAAATATTCGTCTGTACCCAGTCGCTGAACTCCTGCGGCGTGCCGGTGTGCTTCATATGAAGCAGTTCGTTGCGCTTGACCTTCGTCGAAATGCCGAGCATGGCTGCCGCTTCGCTGGCGCCGAACTTCGTCAGGCGGAACTGAGCCCATTCATCAGTTCCCTGGACCAGGCTGTGTGTGACGCGCTCAGTCATTCTCGTGGCTCCAGCTATCGATAGTGTTCTTCTGGTCTTCGGTCAGCTTTTCTTTCGTCTCGATCATCGCGATCAGGTCGGCCGGCGTCTTCTTCTTGTCGAGGATCAGCTTCCGCCACTCCGGCGTCTTTTCCTTGAAACGCTCGTCGCTGCACACAGGGGTCACCTTGGTTTCCGGCTTCTTCTCGTCGCCGCTGTTGCCCCCGGCGTGCTCGGCCTTGTTTTCCATGACGGACTTCCAGGTGGCTTCGCCATCCCGGATTGCGCCGTAGATACCCCGGAGATCGACGAGTTCGGTCGGGGAGCAACTGTCCAGGGCATGACCCAAGTAGGCCACCAGATCCGACGCCTTCACGCCGATCTCGGCGAAAGCATCGGCAATGCGCTTGCGCTCTGCGTCGGGATCCTTCGCCGCCTCGTCCATACGGATGTCCTTGATGATCCGCTCGGCTTCGTCCTGCAGGTCCCCGGGGACGATGCGCAGCCCAAGCGTCCGAATGGCCTTGGAAATCTGCGCCGCGCGCTTGTTCAGCAGGTCGTCGTCATTGGCCGGCACGGTGTACACCGGCTTGTTGTAGCTGTTCTTGCGCATGGAGATGAAGCTGCCATCGTCCATCGGCTTCGAGCGCTCCACGGTCTTGGACACGCGGACGTCGAGCGGGTAGGTCAGGTTCGACTCCAGGTCGGTCACCGAGACGCGATGCACCTCCTTGCTGTCGTCCTCGAAGATCATGGTCGTTTCGACCAGGACGTTGGTCATGCAGCGCAGCGCCACCTCGACGAAGCGGATGCCGAGCCCTTCGACGCCTTGGCCGATCGGCTTGCGGTAGTAGGCGCTCTTGTTATTGGCGAATGACGGTCGGCGGCACTCGCGCAGGAGCGTCTGACGGACTTGGTCCCAGTCGCGCGGCCGCTGCATGGCCATGACATAGCGGGCTTCGACCATGGCCTTCGCCTGGGCCGCTACTGCGGTGGACGCGGTCTCGACGAGCGCGGTGGTGGTGGTTTGGGCGCCGAATTCGTTTCGGGTGGCCAGTGCGGTTCCAGTGTTCATCTTCTCCTCGCAGGCGGTTTGCTAACTGACATGCACACACATTAGCAAAAGAATAACGCGTGCGCAAGTGGGATTCAGCGCCGCGCGGAGCGCGACGCCGAATTAATCAGTGGAGTTGGGTCAGGGCAGGGCTGCGGGCCGTCAGCCACGCGGCGTGGCCAAGAGTTCCGAAGAAGCCGCAGTAGTGGCCTTTGAGGATGTGGAAATCCATCCAGCGGCAGGCACCAGAAGCGGAAGGGGGAGTTGACGTCGATGAACGGAAGCGACAGGAACTCGGTCGGCGTCGCCACCTTCCTCTCCACCGGCGCTGCCGGCGTCTCGTAGCGCCCCGTCTTCCGGATGGCCGGCAACACCTCAGCCGTCACCCACTTGCGGAATTGGCGTGCCTCCGGCTTGCGGCTGCGCAGCACCAGGGCATAGAGGCCGGACTCGCTGATGATGGTGACGCGTTGTTCGCCACCAGGGGTACTCATATTGTGAGTACCCTTCTCGTCTGCATCTAGGATGCGTACAGCATTGAAAGCGTCACGATAGTCGAGTACCGCGCATACGTCAGAAGCCACGAACCAAGGCTCGTCCAGAACCATGACTACTCGGATGGGATGAGCTTCGTGAAAACGGAATGAGAGGGTCGACATGTCACGCTCCCAAGCCAGTGGTATGAGCGTGCTGTGCCGTTGAGGCGTGCGGCAGCGGACGACGATTAGTGTGGAATTCGTCGAACCGTGCTTCGCGGGCGCATTCGATAGCGCGGAAGAGGTCCAGCTTAGGGTGCGCGACGGCGCGGCGAGTCGATACTTGCATGACAACTCCTGTGTTAGCGGGTAATCCGCCCCCCGACGCCAATCGGGGTGGTGGACCGAAACGAGGTTGGCGTGCCGGAAACACAGGAACCGGTGGGCCTTGCGGCCCCCTCGCCCGGCCCACCATAGGAGATGCCAAGCGTTGCGAACAAAAAAGCCGCGAGCATATGCGGCGCGGCTTAGTTGTGCGCCTGTGTATCCGGGACGCCAATCCCGTATCGCTGTTGTCTCAGCGATGAGCAAAGGTTAGCCACGCGACGCACGAGTGTCAAGCTTCATTTTATGCTAACACGTTAGCGTTCCTGCGCGCAACACCTTGCATCGTAGAATTCCGGCCAGCGGTGCTCTTACGACTCCAAGAATGACCGCGTCATCATTGCGCAGGTAAACGAAGGCCGTCTTTAACCCACAGACATGACTAACGGATACGTACCCCCATCAGCAGATGCCCAACGATTTTCCTGCCCGCACTGCGGAGCGTACGCGCACCAGACTTGGGTGCGAGCGCTGGCGTTTTCGGACATAGGCGGCAAACCTTTCGCGAACAAAGAAGACGGGCCAGTGTCTCTAGCAGAGAACGTTGGTCGGACTGCGCCCCTTATGAAGAATTTTGCTGCCTCAATGTGTGCCTCGTGCAAGGGTGTTGCGCTATGGCACGGTCCGAGATTGATCCATCCCACGGCGACTGCCGCCCCTCCTGCCAACCCTGATCTTCCAGACGCCTGCAGGCAAGATTACGAGGAGGCTGCTGCGATCATGGCGGTTTCTCCGCGCGGAGCTGCTGCTCTTCTTCGACTGGCAATACAAAAGCTGTGTAGGGAGTTGGGGGGTAAGGGCGAAAACATCAATGAGGACATCAAGTTTCTGGTGAAGGAAAAGGGGCTTCCCGAGCCGGCGCGCCATGCACTTGATGCCATACGGGTCGTTGGGAACAACGCGGTGCATCCCGGTGAGATGAATGTCGACGACACGCCAGACGTCGTGGCAAGGTTGTTCGCCGCTTTGAACTTTGTCGTTCAGACAACCATTACAGTGCCGAAAGAGATGGAGGCATTGTATGGCGCCATTCCTGCGGGGGCACAGGCGGCGGCGGACAAACGTGATGGGAGGGGAAATTAATGCTCAAGAACGTGGCTCTCGTTATGCTCGTTGCAGCAGTGCTCTACCTTTCTCACGTTATAGCGCGGGTCGAAAATGAGAGGTATGCGCTTCTGACAGGTATGTGCCAGCGCAACTCCGACGGAATCGTTGAAGCCGACTGTCTGAAGAGCGCTGATAGTAGAACCAGCGCCTTATGGCATATCTACCACGCGATCACGGGGTCATGATGGACGCTACCACCCAAGCTTTCGTGACCGAGATCGTTTCCAGGCGCATCGCCGAGAACTGGCTTTACTGGTGCCTCTTCCTGGCAGCATCGTTCCTTGCCTCCTTCGCAGGCGCATACATCAAGCGCCGTGCCGAGAATCTTGCAACCCGAGATGATTTCGATGACCTCAAGCGGCAACTGCAGGAAAACACGCGAGTCACCGAGGAAATCAAAACCGAGATCGGTCATGCCGAGTGGAGGGCGAGGGAAGCCAATGCGCTAAAGCGCGTCAAGATTGAGGAACTTCTTCGAGATATTCTGGCTAGCCACCAGAAGGCTAGTGACTTTTTTAAGCAATGTGCAACGGGCACTGTAGAAAGCTTTGATTCGACGGACGTGGATACTGCGAGCGTCATAGCGACTCTGTACTTTCCAAATCTCCGGATGCCCGTGGAAAATTACGCGTACCATATATTTAGCATGGGGAGCATAGCTTTTGATGTGGCGGCTGCCGTATCGAAGGCCACGAGGGAGCGGAGCCCGGACCTTGAGGTCGTGAGGGCTTCAGCAAGAGAACAGTACGCCGATAACTACCAAACGTTGGCAAGATTTAAGCGTGTGGTGGAGGAGGCGGCGCGTGCTGAAATGGACGCGCTGCTTTACGTCGAGCGTTAAGCCGCCTTTCTTGCCAGCTCCAAACAAGCCGTAACCGCCCGCTGGCACATCGGCACATCGAAGCGGCCGATCTCGCACTCCTCCTCTGGGATGCCGAGCTTGCCGGCCAGCCAGCGGACGGCGTCTGCCTTGGTCATGTGGCCGCTCTGCCAGACGCCGCTGAATAGCTGCTTGGCCCAGCCGCGGGCCTGGCGGGTGGCAGAGTCGGCCAGCGTCCCGCGCGGAATGCCGGTGCCGGGGTACATGTCGATGTAGGCGCGGCACTCTTTGTTGCCGCAGAGGAAGATCCACGGCCAGTCACCGTGCGGGCTGCCGTAGATCTCGCTGTTCTTCACGATCGACACACGGGCTTGGCACCATGGGCAGTGCGTCGGCGCTGGCAACGGGGCTTTCACGCGGCGCACGGCCCGGGGGTCGGGATTCCATGGGGTGAGGGCGGTCATAGCTGCCCCTCCGTCACCATCCCCACGAGCGCGCTGTCGAGCAGGTACCCGAACATCCGGAGCTGGCGCGCCAACTCCCACCGCTGCGCCGGGCTATGGGTGAGCCACATGCAGCAGTCGACGGCTCTCTCGATCGTTTCGAAGGTGTTGCCGCACTGAGGACAGCATGCCTTCGCTAGGTCGCGCTCCGGTTCATCGACGTCATCGCAGCAGTCGACGGCATCCTCTTCGTCGTCGAACTCCTCGAAACACTCCGGGCACTTGTAGACGATGATGGCCACCTTCGAGCGCTTGGCGCTATTTGCGGGCGGAGGAGCGTCATCCATTTCTGCAGGGCGGGGAAGGCGGATGGTCAGCATACTCAGTCCTCCGCATCGCCGCGATACGCCGCCCGGAACGCATCCTGATCGCACTGCGACACCCATGCGCTTTCGCCTTCCCCGAACTTGTACGTAGCGGGAAACGCCCCGCCCGGAAAGGTGAAGCAGGCTTGGTCGTGGCCGTGCTTGGCTTCCAAGCGGTGGCCATAGACATTGACGTGGGTCACCGCGCTGCCAGGGAACTTGGTTTCCACCAGCTCAATGAGCGCCGACTCGGCGGCTTTCCGGGATTGCCGCTCCGCGCGCTCCATTGCCGCGCAGGAGTGGCTGCAGTACACCATCTGACCCACAGCAACGGGGCCTACCTCTGACGCGTCGAAGTGCGGGTCCGGCTCGACGTCATCCATGTCCTCGTCAACGCGACAGCCGCAGTGGCCGCACTCGTAATGCCAGCCTTGCTCGATGAGTGCAAGCGGCGGCACGGGGCCAGGGGCGTACTGATCGAGCGCGGGTCTGCGGCGGCAGTGGTCGACGTCCTCCCAGTCGCAGCCGCACTCGCTAGCGCCTTCACGGCGCGCGGTGGCAGAGTTGGTGGCGAAGACAATCGTCCAGTTGTCGCCGCCGTCGTAGACCTCGTATGCCTTCAGGGGTTTCATGCCGGGCTCCCAGCTTCCTCAAACATGTCGATGGTGCGGGTGTCGCGCACCGGCTCAGTCTCTGGCAGCAGATCCTTCAGGCGCGTCTCGCCGTCGCCGCCGTAGGGGATGCAGTCTGCATCCCAGCCCTCCGGCAGCCTGTCCAGAGATTTCAACTCTCCAATAACGTCGAAGTCGTCCAGGCTGTCGCTCTGGATGTCGTACTTTCGAGCGTCGGCCACAATGCGCGCGTGCCTTTCGTCATCTGCCATCACCACGGCGGTTACGGTCAGTTCCACGGTGAAGAGTTTCATGCTGCCCTCCGAAACTCGACGACCCATACCCACGGGTTCGCAGCCCAAGCGCCTGCGCCGTTGATCTGGTCCCATAGCTCCCGATACTCGGCGGTAGCCATGCCACGTTGGCAGTAGACGATCTCGTTCCCGTCCGAGACTCGCTCGACGCACGGGCCGATGGGAAGGTTGCCGCTAGGGCCCGGTTTGAAGACGCCCTCCGCGAGCGCGTCCTCCTCGCTGCAGTCGTTCAGCCGCTCGACCAGTACGCTGGTGATTTCCAACGTGATGCGGCTCGCCCAGCGCGGCATGTGGATGCTGACGCGAGTCTTCCCAGGCGATACGTCGCGTGCCGGCGGGGTGCCGACCCACATCCAGTCCCGGCGCTCGCCGTCTGCTTCGTAGTGGATCGGGGCCCAAGGTTTCGTGTAGCCGGCATCGATGCAGCGCTCGCCCACGCGTGCAGGGCTGTCGCCGTCGAAGTCGGACGTGAACCGGAAAGTCTCCCGCACCCACAGACGATCGCCTGGCGCTCCGTAAGGACAAGGGATGATCTCCCCAAGGCGCCCAAGCGCCATGTCCTTCGGCGTGTGGCGGGCAACGATGTCCCCATGGACGATGTCGGGGACCGGTTTCACCACACGCCGCGTCTGCGTCTTCCGGCCGTCGAGGATGGCGCGCACCATGGCGCCGCTGAAGAGGATGGGGCGCTCTTTCATGCGACCTCCTTGCTTGCGTTAGCTTCCTTTGCCGACCAACTAGCCATTTCAGGGGCGTTTGCGCGCACGAGAGCCGCTGCCATGGGAGGGCTGACGCTGTTTCCGCACATACGCACTTGGGCACGCTTTGGAAGCGGTTTCCCATTGGTCATGATCGGCGCAATCACATAGGTGGAAGGGAATCCCTGCGCGGCGTAGAGCTCGTGGGGCTCCAGCATGCGCATGCCGATGTCGGCAATCTGGTATTGCTCGCCGGCGACGGTCACCAAGCCCAGGCGGTCCTTAGTCGGAATCGTGTGCATCGGGTCTCGGCAGTCCTGATCCTGGCCGCCTTCGCTGTAGTACTTCACGAGGAAGGCGCGCACTTCGCCAATGTGGTTGCCCTGGGCCGAAATGGTTGGCACCGGCTCGCCCGTCGCGCTTCCCGTGCATTGGCCGCGCAGCTTTACCAGGTGCGACGTGGTGATGGCGGTATCGCCCTTGGCCGTGATCGTCTGCATTGGCTCGCCTGCGTCGCGCGGGCGGCTCTGACCGGCTCGGCCGCCGCAACCGACCAACTGCGCCGCTACCAGCGCGTGGTGGTCGGTGGTCGTGATGGTGCTGGCCGGGTCGGTCAGCGAAACACCGGGTCCCTCATAGTTCCCGCCATAGTGCTTGGCGAGGAAGGCGGACACCACGGCGTGCTTGGCTCCGCCAGCAACGACGGTACCCAAGGGCTTGTCCAATCCTGGTGCGCGTGGCGCCTGGCCGGCACGCTCGCCGTATCCAGTCTGCACAAGCGTGGCGCTCGCCAGTGCGAAGTGGCCGCCCTTGACCTCGGCACACTGGGTGCGCAGGGGCTCGTCGGTGCGGAAACTGCGCTGCCCGGACGCATTGGCGCATTCGGTCAGAACGGGAGCGACGACGGCATATGAACTGTTCGCAGTAACCGTCTGGAACGGGTCGTCAGTGCTACGGGCGCCCGAACCCCAGCGCCGGGCCGCCCCCGGCTTTCCTTCGCCATGGGAAAGCGTAACGATGAAGGGCTTTGCCGCGCCGATGACGTAGCGCCGCAGGCCTCGCGCGATACGGCGCTGCGTGGCTTCGGCCAGCGGCTTGGCCCGCTCGAAGATCGACGGGCAGGGAATCGACCAGTCAATGCACTCTGCGGCTGTACGCCACGGTTTGCGCTGCTTCGCCTTAACGAGAGGGCTATCGGGCGCGCCATGGGTCGGCTCGGGCCAGACGATGGGCTGCCCGTCGCAACGTGCAATCAGGAATAGGCGTTTGCGGATAGTCGGTGCGCCGAAGTCGCAAGCGCGCAACTCACGCCATTCGACGGCATAGCCCTTCTCCTGTAACTGGCGCACAAACGAGCGGAATGTGTCGCCTTTCCGTTTCGGGCAAGGCGTGCCGTCATCGAGCACGGGGCCCCACGTCTGAAACTCCTCGACGTTCTCCAGCATGATGATGCGCGGGCGCACGAGGGCCGCCCATCGCATCGCCACCCATGCGAGGCCCCGGATTTTCTTGTCCCGCGGCTTCCCGCCCTTGGCTTTGCTGAAGTGCTTGCAGTCTGGGCTGAACCAGGCCAGACCAACTGGGCGACCCTGCACCAAGGCGAGTGGATCGACGTCCCAGACGCTCTCGCAGTGGTGCTCGGTCTGCGGATGGTTCATCGTATGCATATGCACCGCTTCGGGATCATGGTTGATTGCGATGTCGACGTGGCGGCCGAGCGCCAGTTCGATACCGCAGCTTGCTCCACCGCCGCCGGCGAAGTTGTCGATGATGATCTCGGGAGCGATGTCGAGAATGAACTGATCTCTGATCATTTGGCAGACTCAGTAGAAATAGAAAGGCGGCGCCCCGGCGGGGGGATGCAGGGCACCGCAAAAGGGGTGTTCAGAACCGGTACTTGAGCATCAGCGTCGTGGTGCTTTTCCAGATGGGAAAAGCCGGGTCGCCGCGCGTCTTGTTGAAGTAGTGGAGGGCGGCAACGCTGAATCCGCCGCGGCCGATCGACACGCCCACGACCGGCGCAACCTGAATCCGACTGTCGCTAGCAACATTCAGGGTCTGCGGCTCGCAGGTCTTGCACGGAGGCACGTCGTAGACCGTGGCGTGCCAAGTAGGCCGGAACATGTAGGCGCCGGCTTCGAGACCGAACCGCCATCCCATGTAGGTGTAGTTCGGCTCGATGGTCAGCTTGATGCCTTGGTTGTGCCCGTTGGCCACGTACCGTGACATGGCGTAGCACTCGCCGAAGCACGTCTTGTTGACCTTGTCGTAGTTGCTGTCGACCGGCGTCGCAATGGCGTCCGAGTGGACGTTGCCCATATAGACGTAGCTCGCGTGCCAGTCGATGCCGAAGCGGCCGTTCTGGTAGAAGTTGTCTGCGAGACCGGCCTCGAAGGCGGGGGCGTTCAGATCCAGTGTGTGCGGGAAGCCTTCCTGGTACCACATCATGTTTCCGCGCGTGGTGTACCGGGCGACGCCCGCTCCGACCTCGAAGTCCAGGGCATGGGCGGCCAGCGGGAACAGCGTCGACGCAATCAGCGCCACGCTGAGGAGCAACTTCTTCATTTTTCTTCTCCTGGGAAGACTCAGTGGTGCGCTTCGGACACCCGCTCGCGGTAGTTGGAGCGGGCGTTGCGACGATCCTCGGCGGCGGCCGTGATCACGGAATCGACGTTGTCGGCGATGACCTGCTCGGTGAACTTGGCGAGTTCGCCGGCAATTGCCAGATTCACTTGGCGCAGGTGCTCGACCATCGGGATGCCCGGCTTGGCTCGGGCGTGGAAGAGCTTGACGAGGTTGCCCAACACCGCCAGTGCCGTATCGCCGTCGACGTACTCGTCGATGGCGCCGGCGCGCAGGTTGTATTCGATCTCGTCCTCGGCTTGGTAGCGGTCCACGGCCGGCTCCGATCAGTGCAGATCGGCGCGGCGGATCGAGACGATCTCGCCGTGGCAAACGCCTACCTGCTCCATCAGGTCGATGGCCGCTTCCTGAGCGTCGTCGCGGTCGAATGCGGCAACGTCGACGCGCATCGTGCCGAGGCTCGTTGTGAAGGTGACCTGGTAATTGTTCATCTCGCGCTCCCTGTTTGCTAACGTATGTGCACACTGTAGCAAACAGATAACACGTGTGCAAGAACATTAGCAAAAGAAATTACGGCAATATCAGGCCAGCCCCCACAAAGTAGGGGTCGAGCGCGTCGAAAAATTGAGCGGTGACCGCCTGCATGGCCGATTTCACTGCGGGTTCGTATCGTTGGATGGTTCTCTTATGGACGCCGATCTTCTCTGCGATGCGTTCGCAGGACATGCAGCGGTGTTGGCCGAACTCGATGTGCCGGCGCATCAGCAAGAAGCGCATCCGGTTGTTTCGAATCGCTGTTACTTCGGCGAGGTGTTGGTCGAGGACGTGATTGCCGGCCTTTCGCTCGTGGTCTTCCCAGGAGTAGGCGGCCCAGCAGTAGGCGCTGAGCAGCTCCGGCAGGTTTTCCACGTGCCCGCGGATCATGGCGGCTTGGGCATGCTGGTCCTGGATGCTCAGGTCACCGTCGGCGCTCTTGTTTGTAGCGCTGGCGCCGGCCATGGCGCGTTGGGCGTCAGACACCTTGCAAATGGGTTGCTGGGGCAGGGCATACGCCCAGCGCAGTACGGCGTCCGTGTCCCGGAATACCTTCATTCATCTCTCCCGTCGAAATACGTTCTGTGGCTCAGATCAGACCTTCGCACGCCAGGATCACGAGCGATCGGATGTGACCGGTCATCCAATCGAGGTCTACTTCCTCTTTTGTCATGCCTGGGGGGCGAGGGCGCTGGCCGTCATAGACTGCGTCGCAGGCTGTGCAGGCATAGGCGCCGCACAGATCGAGCGCCTTGATGCTCAGGCCCTTGCCGCCGGCCGAGCCGCGGTAGTGGGACCAGATCGTGTGGGTCGGGTCGAAGGTGCAGACGCCAGCGATACGAACTTGGCAGTCCTTTCCGTTGGCGGATTTGCGGATCTTGCTCACTGCGCTTCCCATCTCAGCTTGCCCTGCGTCGGGTGCGTATCCACGCGCGGTCTACTTGGGCAACTCCATGTGCCGCCATCCGTCTGCGCGACGACATGCCAACCAGCTGCGCGAAGGGACGCGCCGCCCTCCTCAGGAAGGGTGTAGGTGATCAATTTCTGATAGCCGAGCGCGCGGGCCGCTCGCCAAGCCGCGGCATAGAGCATCGAACAGGCGTTCTTCGTGCCGTCTGTGCAGCACCTGTTCACTTCCAATGTCCAGCCATCATCTAGCGCGCGAGAGACCGGCCGACCGATCAGCGCGACACCGGACACTGCGGCATCGGTTGCGACAGCCACGCAGAACTTCGTGCCAGCGACGGGCTTATGGTGGCGGTGGTGCTGTGCGACAAACGCATTCGCCTCTGCAAAGGAGATTGGTACGACGCGTAGGGTCATCGCTCGAACTCCGCAAGCACTGCCTCAACCGCTTGCTCGGCTGCGCCCGGCTTCAGCGCCGGCCACAGGTAGCGCTGCGCATGCGGCGTGCGCAGGAACGCGACGGCCGCCTCGTGAAACTCGCGCATCTCGCCTTCTTCAAGCTTGGCGTACGAAATCGACTTCGGTACAGGGAACACGCCGCCCTTCGCGCCAGGCATCCACGTCACGTGTCCGGCGCCAAGCTTCAGCCAGAGGCGGAACTGCTCAAAGTCTTCGATCCGCTCTTGAGCTTCGAATACACGCTGTTCGAGTGCCATATGGAATCGGTGAAACGGCCCGCTGCGCGCCTTGTGCGTGATGATCTCGACCATCTCGCCCGGCTCCAGGCTGAAGAGGCCGTTGACGAACCTGCGCCATTGCTTCCGACCCTTCTCCCCAAGTCCGTCCACGGCTCCGAAGAGCACGCGTCGAGCTGCCTCCCGGTCTGGCTGCGAGATCTCGGCCGTTGGCCTCCGCACGAGGGTGATTTCGCTCATGGCCTTTACTTCGCGTGAGGCGCCTTGGCGCTGTTGCCGCGCCATTGGTGACGCACGTCCGGCGTTCCTTCCGGTCTGGGATCGGGGAATACCTCCTCGACGTCGTCTTCGCCAAGCTTGCCGCCGGCTGTCAGCGACCAGGCCACGCCGGCGGCTACCCCGACAATGATCAGGAGCCACATCAGTAGCTTCAGGCCGAATCCGAAGGCAAAGCCGATGGCGACCAAGGTGACGGCGACTACGATGTTCTTTTTCACGGCGCTCCTTACATCACAAAGGTTGTAAATTCCGCTTACAACGTATCGGTTGTACTCACTTCCGCTTGCCCGACTCGCGCCAAGCGCCGGCGTACCCCTGCAGCCAGTTGTCGTGCAGGACGGTGCCGGGCGGGTAGGGGTTGAAAGCGAAGCCCTTCGGCATGGCATGCATGCACATGGCCTGCCCACGCTCGAAGGCCGCGGCACCTTCTTGCTCGACGCCGGGGAGGGCGATCAGGGGCTCGGGCATGTGGACTCCCGAATTTGGTGTGCCGCAGTGACCGCCACCCCCAAAGCCGCCCAAGCGTGGGAGCGAACCCCATGAGTCGGGCCCGGCGCCTTCTTGGTGCCCTGCGGGCCGATTAGGTCGATCAGGGCTTGGCGAACATTGGCGTCTTTGGCTTGAGTCGTGCCGCAAAGGTGCAGCTTCACGTCGCGGCGGTAGACCAGGCGAACTTCGTTTGGCGCATGCCATGCCTGGACGAAACGGCCGATCCACACGCAGGTTTCGAACACCTCGCGGCCAACCGCCATGCCGTAGCTCGCGATCATTTCCATTGCCAGAGCGTCGGCCGGCATGTGGCCGATCTCCATCAGCATCAGATCGTTCGGCTTGACGCCTGCGCCGAGAATGCCGCGCTCGGGGTGATAGAGGCACCAGCCGCTTTCCGTCGTGCCTGGATCGATGGCGAGGATCGTCATGCCGGCACCTCGGTTGCGAGGATTTTTTCGCGCACGCGCGCGACCGCCGCTTCGATGGCCTCAAGCCCGCCAATGTTGGCGAACGTGAAGACGGCGAGCGTTTCCCCTTCTTTGGCGGGTTCGTTGCGATCTCGGACAACCCCCATCCCCTGGCCATCGTTACCGAACCACAGAGCTGGCAGGCCGCTCCACACAGCGTCGCCGACCTCGATCTTTCCGTGACCCATGGCGATGATCGGAAAATCAGCAGTGACCATCGGGACGTCATGGAATTCCTGGAGTCCGAGCTTCCTCGCGATGTGCGCTTCCAATGACGCACCGCGCGAGTTCTCCCATCCAGGCAGCAGATAGATGGCGTCACACGTCACCAGTTCGCGGATGTCGGCCCGCATGCAAGTAAGCCAGCCTGCAGACGGGTCAGCGTTGATTTCTGCTGGGTTGACGACGTCGTAGCCTTCCGCGCGAAGGCGCTCGGCGGTGGCGTGAAACAAGGGGAAATTGAGTTCCGGAATCCCCGTCATCGGACCGGCGACGTAGATCCTCATGCGTACCTCGCAAAGGGAGCTTCTTCGGCGATCCGCCAGTGCGAGAACACGTAGGCTTCGTAGCCGCGCATGTCGCCTTTGTGGCGGTTGCGCTCGACCTCCTGCTCGCTGATCGTCGGCGCCCAGTAGACGACGTCGCCTGCAACGTCACGACCCTTGCGGAGTAGGGCGGACTCGGAGGCCCGGTTGGCGATCTTTGCCAGCTTCTCCGGCGTTGAGCCGAAGCGGGCTACCAGATCCGCAAGGGTGAACTGCTGGCCGGCGTGCGATACCAGCGCGTCGACGATCTCGATCTGACGCACGGTTCGGGCGCGGTCGGCCTTCGCGGTTCTCATGACGGGGGACGGCATCAAGCGTTCTCCTTTTCGACTCTGAATACGTGTTCCGGGTTGGCTTTGCGGCGGTTCATCTCGCGCAGCACGGCAGACATCTGCGCTTGTGTTGCGATTTCGAGCTGCTGGTCGTGGAGATCAATTGCCTGCTCAATCGCCGCGATTCCGGGGCCGTCCAATCCCCATTTGCCGGTGCGCTCGGCACGCGCCTTACAGCGCATGACGGCTTCCTGGCCTGCAATGGCGATGCTTAGGTATTCGCGCCCTACGCCGATCTCCGACAGCAGCATCGACAGGTTCATCGCGACGGCTAGGCACCCCACGTCAAAATCCGATCCCTTTCCTTGCGTCAGCGCCGTCAGGGATTGGTGGGCTACCAGTGAAACGTCTTGCTGCTTGTCGACCGCCATCGGCAGTCGCGCGGCGAATGCGTCGACGATCGCTCCGGGATTGATATGCTTCGGCCGGTACTGCTTGCGAGGGCGCTTGCTTCGAGCCATGACAGGGACCTCAACGACGGCTTGCCCACTGGACCCGTTTGTCGACGAGGTCCTGAGAAAGGCGCTCAAACTTGTCGCATTCAATCTCTCGCTCGAATGCGCGGAACTTGCCGGCTTGCGTATCCTTCTCGCAGTGACCCCAACCGAGCCGCGCCATCGCGGGATCGCTCTTGAGGTTGCAGCTTTGGCAGGTGAGGCAGGTCGGCATGGCTAATAGCGAAACAAAACGCTAACACGTTAGCATGATAGTCAAAAAGAGGCGGCTTGGGGAGTGGTTTCGTCACCCGTCTTACGAGCGTCGTTCGCTACCAATCGCAGCGCTTGTGTTTGGGGCCTCGTGATTTGGAGGAGGGGGGTATTGGTGCCGCGTCTGGCGACCATGGCAGCGGTATCCGGGTTTCCCAGCAGCAGCGGTGCTTCCACATGGAACCCAGCTTTTGCGTTCTGCGCCTCGGAAATGCCAATCAGGTGAGGCGGATAGTCCGGAGTTTCGCTGCGCATGCGATAGCCGCGGTACCGATTTACGAACTCGTTCCGAACGAAGGGCCATTCGTCTTCGGACTTTCGGCCGACTTCGATCCATCCCCCCATTTCCGTCAGCACGCGATGGATGAGTGGATCGTCGAAGACGACAGACCGATAGGTGCCGACAGTCCGTACGGAACGGTCAACTTTCGCCCATGCGACCAGCGCGCTATCCTGCGTCGAGCCTTGCAGCATCTTGACGACATCAGCCGGCTTGGGCATGAACTGGCCGGAATCCGGGTTGACGCAATGGCGGTTCAATGCGTCGGCTACGGCCGTGAAGTCGAATGGCTGCATTGCCTGCCACCAGACCTTGACCGCAAAGGTCGATGAGTCCTGGCGATAGAAGGCATACACGTCGGAGATTAATGCGGAAAAGGGGGCGACGTCTTGCGGGGTCATTGCGTGGCTCCAAGGATCTCTGCGGCTGCTCTCTCGGCTACCGCTCGGTTATTCGCTTCGAGTGCTTCCTGCCGATTCGGCGGCTTGCGTTCGCCCTTCATACGCTGGCAGGCTGCCTTGAGGTACGCGACGGGATCTGCAGGGCGTTCGACGACCGCCGCTCGCACGGCGTCCACGACGATCTGAGGGTCGTAGTCCTTGACCAGCCTGCCCACGAAGCTGCCGCATTGCTCCTTTGGCATGCCGGACTGCTGCAGCAGTGATTTGCCAGCAGCCCATAGCTCGTCCTTGGTCATCTGCTCGGCGGTCTTCACAGGCGGCTCGCCGCCTTCTATTCCGTCAGGAATAGAAGAGATATAGGTACTGGTACTGGTTCTGGTTCTGGTGTCGTCCGTCCCATGAGAATCCACCGTCTTTCCGGCGTCTGTCCCGTGGGACAAATCAGTGACGTCGTGTGTTGTCCCGTGTGTTCCCGCAGCCTTCCGCGCTTCTTCCTGCCTCCGGCGCCACTCGGCCTTGCGGTTTTTCTCCTTGTCCCGCAGCGCTAACATCTCTACGACGCGTCGAGTCAATGTGTCGTGGTAAAGACGGCCATCTTCAGCCTTCCACCAGCCGCGCATGAGCTTGGCGCGATGCTTGGCGAAAAGATCTGCGTCCATGCCGAGCCGGACGGCGATCAACTCGTCGTCATCGGGAAGGGAGCCGCATGGGGTCTGACGCCAAGACACGGCCCAGAGCATCAGCAGCCAGGGGCGAATCTCGGCGGGTGTCAGCGCCCATGTATCGGACTGGTCGATCTGCTCTAAGTCCAACTCGAAGCGCCACCCTTTGGCGCGGGTGTCGGCTGGGTATGGTGCGGGTCTATCGCTCATGAAGAGCTCCCCCTTGGGCGACCGCCACTCTGCTGTATCTCATCATTCTGAGTCCCTACTGCCCAAGAAATAGGCCGGGCGGCGCGAGCCAGGGCGAGCCCGCGCGGCGGTGGCCACCGCCTGCCCGATTGATCGGTGATGCACGAAAGCGACGCACACATGTATGCATGCGTCGAAGTTCGTCAGGATTCGGCTTCGGCGGCGGCTTGTTGCCCGCGTTTGCTGAGTTCCGCGGTGAGGGCCTCGGGCAATCCCTTAGCGTCCTCGGGCCGGAGTTCCGTAGACGGAAGGTCCGCCGGCGGAGGGTCGTTGTCCACCTTGCCGCGCAGCTCCGGCATCTGGTCGAGCAGCTTGAACTCGGCAAAGGTGCCCTTGGTGGCCGCTTCCAGCCGTTTCGCCAGGTCGCGGCCCAGCTTGCCGCGGCTGTGCGAGATTCGGATCGTGCTCATGCTGGTCTTTGCGCGCTTCAGGACCCGCGCTCTGTACTCGCGTCGGCGCTCTCTTTCGCCCGAGGTGATGTCGGAACCGTTGATGCGCGTGGCTTCCAGCCATTCCCGGAGGTTCATTTCGCGTCCTTTCCTTGTTGATGGCGACGCTAATAGTTTAGCAGGAGTAACGGGTTAGCTAGACGAACATGTGTTGACAGCGATGTGGTGACACATACAATAGCGAAATGGACATCAAAACTATCCGCAAACTGAACGTGCGCCTGCTGGAGCGGGATATCGGTAGCCTCTCCGGACTCGCCCGGATGGCAGGCACGTCTCAGTCATACCTGTCGCAGTGCGTCGGGCCGGCCGCGATTCGATCCATTGGTGACGAGATGGCCCGCCGTCTCGAGCACGCCATGGGGAAACCGTTTGGATGGCTGGATGAACTGCACACGGACGAGAGCGAAATTCTGCTCGCCCGTAGGGTCTATGATCGTCTGCTGACGGTGCCGAGCAACAAGCTCCGCGCCATCGCGGAGTTGCTGGACGTCCGCACGGACGATGTAGAGATGCCCGTAGACGAGGCGACTGTTCAACAAGGGAATCAAAAACAAACGGGACGGGTCATTACCCTGGAAGACGATGGAAAAACCAAGAAGCAGCGAAGTGGTAAGTGAGGGTGTCATGGTCCTGGAGCAATTGCTCGAGGACTTCAAAGCCGGGAAGGTCAGCGGCGTTGTGCTGACCTATCAGACAGCCGACGGCGCTAGCAAGCACCAGTTGATGGGTGAATTTGCTGACGACCTGTTGGCGGCATGCAACCAAGTGAGGAAGCTGGATGTGGCATTGAACCGCCATTCTTTGTGCCCCGAGAGCTAACATGTGTGCAAAGTGTTTGCATATGTGCGCCGAGTTTGCTAAGATTCGGCTAGCTTAGAGACTGGTCACCCGAACCAAATGAAGCGACCCAACAGCAGAGCCCGGCATTGTCCGGGCTCTTGGCGTTTCTGGGACGGGGTCCGACCATTCTACGCGGCCCTCAAAAGCCAAGAGCCCCACGGCGGTGGGGCTCTCGTCTTGTTCTGGTCTGGTGTTCTGGCGCGGGAGGGCAACCCCCGGGCTCTTCCGGATTAGCGCGCGACCCGTGCGCCAGGTACTTGGGGTCGCGCGCGGGCTCTTCTTTTGCGGCACCCGGGCGCCGGCGGTCTTCTGGCGCTGGATGACGTGTAGAGGGCGTTGTTCATAGGCTGTACTCCTTGTCGGGTGGGCTATGAGCAACATGCTAATGCATGTGCCGTTTGCGCGAACTATAGCGCAACGATTAGCAGAAGGCAAACTACTTTTCTGCGGCGAAGGCGTTCAGCCGTTGGTAGAAGCCTCAGAAGAAGGCCGGGAGAGCCCGGCTCTCTCACGTTTGGCGGTGTTCGCGTGCTAGGCGCGTGAGCATCCGAGCGATGGTCGGGGACGCCCTGACGCCGCCAACCTTGAGGGATAGCGCAGAGATGCGCTGTGGCATGGCAACGCCTTGGAGGCCATGGACCGCAGGAGCTGGCAGCGGACGCATTCGTGCGATTGACCGCGGGTGATCTGAGCACGGGTCGGAAGGAAGGCTCCCTCAATCTGTACGCGGCCCGCAGGGGCGGCGAAGCGGTCCCCTTAACACGGGACGCCGGGCGCAACCGGCACCTTCACGCATGAGACCTGATGCCCGTGCTAGCCGGGCGCGGCGATCCCGCCAGGTTTCAGTCGTGAGGGGATGCGAAAGCTGACGGTCTTGCCCACTGCGGGGCAGATGGAGAACCCCGCCCCTCAACCTTCACGTAAGGCGGTAGTTCAATTTCAGAATCCGGCTGCGCGCTCGAAAACAGGAGAGCCGGGGTTGCCGGTGGAAGCCCGCCGACCTAACCATAACCCTTAGGAGAAAGCATGTCGAAGATGCGCGCCAAGATGCGAGTGATGGAAGTTTCCGCTGGCGAAGGCCACGGCCCGAAACACAAGCCCGGCGACCCGATGGTTAAGGTAAGCGAACGACTGAAGCTATGCGCGGTTGGCAACGGCCAGCCGTACAACGCTGATGGCACCGGCGACGAAGACAACACGTTCTCGCGCTGGACGCCTTGCGCCAACCTGGACATCACGATCCAGAATCCAGCGCTGTTCGACCAGTTCAAGCCGGGTGACAAGTTCTACGTGGACTTCACGCCGGCCTAAAGGACGAAGCTTCGCGCAAAGCGAGGCGCCTCACGCATGGCGTAGCTCAGTCGGTAGAGCCGAATGCGATAGTTGCGAAGGGTCGTTGGTTCAAATCCAACCGCCAGCCGTGAGGGAATGCGCAGGCTGATGCGCGGGGAATGGAAACAACCGACGTGGGTAGAGCCTCCTAGGCCAGTCTGCTGGCTGCTATGAAAAATGGTGCCCCACTCTGTGCCGGAGATCAGCACCGGCCCCTCCGACATTTGCGGGCTTGGCCGAGACGCCGGTTCGATCCCGGCAGCCCGCTCCACGGTGTTACGCGACGACAACGTCCAGGTGCTTGCCCAGAACAGCCAGCGCCTCGCCAATCCGATCGATCTTTGTGGTGTGCTCCAGGTTGATGAGACGATTCACTTCCTGCTTCGTCGTCCCCAGTCGTTCAGCCAGGTCGATAGGGCGGATCTGCTGCGCGACCATTTCGTTCAGTAGAAGCACCTTTGCCGCCACGCTGGCAGGAAGCGCCACCAACTGCTCGCCTTTGCGAGCCTTCGAGGGTGCCGGAACCGCGCGCTGGTCGTCAAAGTAGAAGTCCATCGCAGTTAGAAGCGCGTCGGTAGCCATATCGAGGGCTTCCGCCTCGGTATCCCCTTGAGTGATCGCCTCGGGGATATCGCGGAAGGTCACGACGAAGCCGCCTTCGGATGCAGGTTCCAACAGTGCCGGATATTGCATGGTCTCAGTCCTCAGTTTCTGGTTGTGAGGTGAAGCGAGTGGGACAAGCCCCTTTCGGGGCCGCCCTCACTTAAGTCCGAGTTGTTTCTTGATCGCCTCGACTGTGCCGGTCTTCAACTCCGCAGCATGTCTTGGCACCACCGTTTGCTTGCCGTTCAGGGAAACCTTCAGGTGTTTCTTGCCCTGCTTGAAGGTAGCGCCTTGATCGGCTAGCCAACGGACAAACTCACTTTGCTTCACCGCACCTCCGTTGTTTGTTGCGATGAATGAATAGTAAACAAAAACGATTACCCAAGCAAGGACTTTCGTAATCTTTTTTGTGTACCGGTTTTGCGGAATAGCTCAGCGGTAGTAGCGACGGGCTCATAACCCGTAGGTCGGTGGTTCGATTCCACCTTCCGCAACCAGCGTCTCCTCCCGGCGTGCTTGCACGTCTTGCCCGCTTCGGCGGGCCTTTCTATTCCTTGAGGTGTGCCCATGTGGGGAATGACCTACGCCGGCTACTGCGTCGGTCTGTGGTTACTCATGTGTGGCGTACCGATGTGGCCGAAGAACGACGGTTGAAGCGATGGAACTGACCGAAGCACTCCGCATCGCTCAGGCCGCGCTGCTCGATACGCCGGGGATTGTGCTGAACCGCAAGACCGGGTTGGCTCACGTTCTGCCGGGTGCGGCGGATGACCTATACGCTCGGGCGGACGCCTACAACCTATTGGCGCGGCATGTCGCGGCTCTCGAGGGCTGCGGGAAGTAACCCATGGCCAAGACGAAGACCCAAAAGGCTGGCAGGCCGATGCCCCCCGCCAACATGGGGGAGTGGGATGGGACACGATGGGGCCCGCTTTACGTGCCGGTGCCTGCGCTGAACGACTGGGTGCACGCCAACATCCTCCGGGACGGTGCGCCGCTGTACAACCCGGACCACGATCACCTGGCCCATGCGGACGTTGGGTATCTCTGGGCTGGGGAGCCCAACAAGAGCAAGATGCGCAAGATCATCGGACAGACGGAGGAACTCGTCTTCCGGGTGGGCCGATGGCAGCGCGGGCGCCAAGAGCAGCAGCTATCGGAGTGGTTCGGCCGTGTGCCTGGGTGGTTGATCACGCTCGACGCCTCATATTGCGCCACATGCACGGACGCTGAATTCTGTGCGCTCATAGAGCATGAGCTCTACCACATCGGTCACGACCTCGACGACTTCGGGTCGCCGCGCTTCACGAAGGAAGGTTTGCCCAAGCTGGCCATGCGGGGGCACGACGTGGAGGAGTTTATTGGGGTGGTACGAAGATACGGCGTTGGCCATTCCGATGGGGCTCTGGCGCGGCTGATCGATGCCAGCAACGCGGCGCCTGAGGTGGCTCGCTTGAACGTCGCTAGGGCATGCGGCACATGTTTGTTACGTGCCGCATAGCTTTTACTCCACTTTTACTGATCGCTCTCTATGGCAACGCTTAACGATGACGTGAAAGCGTTCATTGTGCAGGCGCTGGCGTGTTACGACACGCCGAGCCAAGTAGTGGACGCCGTGAAGGAAGAATTTGGCCTCGAAGTTAGTCGGATGCAGGTGCAGGCATACGACCCGACCAAGGCGCAGGGTAAGGCTCTAAGCCAAAAGTGGCGGGACGTCTTCGCCGCGACCCGTGACAGCTTCGTCAAGGCGACGGCCGAGATTCCAATAGCCACCCAGGCGTATCGCCTCCGGGTGCTGAATCGACTGGTGTCGAAGGCAGAGAAGCAAGGGAACATGGGCATGGTCAGCCAGTTGCTCGAGCAGGCTGCCAAGGAAACTGGCGGCATGTTCGTCAACCGCCTGCGCGGGGATACGCCGGACGACACACCGCCAGCGCCGAAGACCTTCACTTTCAAGGTGCAGGACGCGCGCCGGCCGGGGGATGACCCTGATGGGGATGATTGAGACGCTGTCCGATGGCATCGAAGCCACGCTGAACATCCCGCAAGCGCAGTTCCTGCAGATGCCGCACAAGTTCCGCGCCTACGTGGCGGGGTTCGGCTCTGGCAAGACGTGGGTAGGCTGCACGGCCATCGCCGAGCACTTCTGGAACTGGCCCGGCATCAATCAGGGCTACTTCGCGCCGACCTACCCGCACATCCGCGACATCTTCTACGAGACGATGGAAGAGGTGGCCTTCACCATGGGGCTGCGGGTGGTGATCAACCAGGCGAACCACGAGGTGCACGCCTTCGAAGGGCGCAAGTGCCGCGGTACGGTGATCTGCCGCTCCATGGAGCACCCGGCAAAGATTGTCGGTTTCAAGATCGGCCACGCGCTGATCGACGAACTGGACGTGATGCCGCTGCTCAAGGCCGAAATGGCCTGGCGCAAGATCATCGCGCGGATGCGCTACAAGGTCCCCGGCCTGAAGAACGGCGTGGACGTGACGACGACCCCGGAAGGGTTCAAGTTCGTCTACCAGCAGTTCGTGAAGCAGTTGAGCGAGAAGCCGAAGCTGCGCGAACTGTACGGGCTGATCCAGGCCAGCACGTATGACAACGCGCTGAACCTGCCGGACGACTATATCCCGTCGCTGCGGGAGAGCTACCCGCCGCAGCTAATCAACGCGTACCTGCGTGGCAAGTTCGTCAACCTGACATCTGGGTCCGTGTACCCAGATTTCGACCGCGCGCTGAACCATACGGACGACGTTCTGCAAGAGGGCGAGCCATTGCACGTCGGCATGGACTTCAACGTGCTTAAGATGGCGGCCGTCGGATACGTGATCCGGGACGGTGAGCCGCGCGCGGTGACGGAACTGACCGAGGTGCGTGACACCCCGGCCATGGCCAAACTGCTCAAAGAGCGGTTCAAGGACAAGGGGCATCACGTCAAGATCTACCCCGACGCCAGCGGCCAGAACACGAGCAGCAAAAACGCGTCGGAGTCGGACCTCTCCATCTTGAAGGCCGCCGGCTTCCAGATCGAGGTGAATTCGACGAACCCGGCCGTGAAGGACCGTTTGAACTCAGTGAACGCGCTGATCCTGAACGACCAGGGCGCGCGCCGGCTGAAGGTGAACACCAGGCTCTGCCCGGTCTACACCGAGGCGCTGGAGCAGCAGCCGTACGACAAGAACGGCGAACCCGACAAGACGACCGGGCACGACCACGTCAACGACGCCGGCGGATACCCGCTGGTGAAGATGTTCCCGATCGTGAAGCGTCAGACGCGCGTCACCAACCTCGTTATGTAAGCGAACCACATGGATCAGCAGCCAAACGTCCGCACTCGCTCGAAGGCGGCCGAAAAGATGGCCGCGAACTGGGCCCTGATCCAGGCGCTGCTTGGCGGAACGTCTGCCATGCGCGCCGCCGGCAAGGAGTATCTGCCGCAATGGCCGAACGAGGAAGCGAAGTCGTACGAGAACCGCCTGAAGACGGCGACGCTGTTCCCAGCATTCGCCCGTACCGTCGAGGTTCTGGCTGCAAAGCCGTTCTCCAAGCCCGTCACGCTTGGCGACGACATGCCGGCCAAGATCAAGGCGTGGTGCGAGGACATCGACCTCGAAGGACGGAACCTGCACGCATTTGCCGCCGCCACGTTCACGGATGCGCTGGCCGCCGGCCTTGTTGGCATCCTGGTCGATTTCCCGACGGTCAACACCGCCGAGGTGAAGACGCAAGCTGCGGAAGCGAAGATCGGCGCGCGGCCGTACTTCGTGCCGATCACCGTCGACGCCATCCTTGGGTGGAAAGACAAGCGCATCAACGGGGTTCGTACGCTGACGCAACTGCGCCTGCTTGAGACGGCCGTAGAGGACGACGGGCCGTTCCACGAGAAGGAAATCGAGCAAGTCCGGGTGCTGGAGCCTGGCCGCTGGGAGATCTGGCGCAAGAAGAAGGTCGACGGCAACAAAGAAGACTGGGCAAAGTACGACGAAGGCGTGACGACGCTGCAGAAGATTGCTTTCGTGCCGTTCTACGGCAAGCGCAAGGACTTCATGATCGGCGTTCCGCCGCTGCTCGAGCTTGCACACATGAATGTCGAGCACTGGCAGTCGAAGAGCGACCAGCAGACCATCCTACACGTCGCGCGCGTGCCGATTCTGTTCGGCAAGAAGCTGGACGTCGATGATGCAGGCAATGTAAAGCTTGTGGTCGGCGGCTCAGCCGCGGTTACTACCGACGACGCTGACGGCGACCTGAAGTACGTCGAGCACACCGGCAAGGCAATCGAAGCAGGACGGCTGTCGTTGCAGGATCTGGAGCACATGATGCGACAGGTCGGCGCCGAGTTGCTGGTGATCAAGCCGGGCAACACGACGATCAAGCAGACCGAGGCTGACAACGAGCCCGCCATGTGCGCGCTCCAGCGGATGGCCGAGGATCAAGAGGATGCGCTCGACGCGGCGCTTCAACTGATGGCCGAATGGGTCGGAGAATCGACAGGCGGTCACGTCCAGTTGTTCAAGGACTTTGGCGTGACGTCACTGTCCGAGGCCTCGCTCGAGCTGCTGCGTGAGATGAATGTCGACGGAACGCTCTCGGATGAGACGCTGTTCGAAGAGACGCAGCGCCGCGGGGTCATCGGCCCAGAGCGGCAGTGGGACGAAGAGAAAACCCGAATCAAGGCCAACGCGCCGAAGCTGCCGGCTCCCGCCACCAGCCCTAACAAACCAGCTAACCCGGCCGCAGCCTAACCCGCTGCAGCTTTTTCTTGCCCGGATACGGTGGATGCCGTAGGGCGCGTCGCGGTGGATGCCGCAAAAGTCTCAGGGCGGATGCCCAAGGAAAGTCACCATGCCATTCAAGTACGACGAAGCCGGAAACATCGTTCTCCAGGAAGTGAGCGGCAAGAAGCTGCCTGTGTTCATCGGCGCCGACGGCAAAGAAGCGCCGTTCGATGGCGATAGCACGGTCGGCACCATCTCTCGACTCAACGGCGAGGCCAAAAGCCACCGTGAGCGCGCGGAGACTGCCGAAGCCGCCCTGCGGACGTTCGAAGGGATCTCGGATCCGGCTGCCGCCATCAAGGCGATGGCCACGGTCAAGAACCTGGACGACAAGAAGCTGGTGGACGCCGGCGAAGTCGAGCGGGTGAAGGCCGAAGCGATCCGGTCTGTCGAAGAGAAGTACGCCCCCGTCGTCAAGAAGGCCAAGGACCTCGAGTCGCAACTGAACTCGCATCTGGTCGGAAGTGTTTTCAACCGCTCGAAGTTCATCGCCGAGAAGTTTGCCGCCGAAGGGCCGGCCGGCGCCGAGATCGCGCAAGCGCTCTTTGCGAACCGGTTCAAGGTCGAAGACGGCAAGGTGGTCGGCACCAACCCTGACGGTACCAAGATCTTCTCGCGCACCCGCCACGGCGAACTCGCCGATCCGGACGAGGCGCTGGAGATCATGGTCGATGGTTATCCGCACAAGGCTCACATCCTGAAGGGCTCCGGCGCTTCGGGGAGCGGTGCTCAAGGCGGCCAGGGTGGCACCGGTGGCAAGCGCACGATCTCCCGTGCTCAGTACAACGCAATGACGCCGGCCGATCAGGCCGCCGCTGCGCGCGATCAGAACACGGTGATTACGGACTAAACGTCCGCCCTCAAGCAATCCCAGGCCGCCTAGAGCGGCCATCTTCTTTTTCAAGGGTCTATCCAAATGAAGAGCACTTTCTCGAAGCTGCGTGTGATGACGCTTGCCGCGGTGGCGTTCGTCATCGCTTTGTACCCGATGGCGGTCGTGGCCAAGGTCACCGCGCGCCTGTTCGAGGTGATGCAGGACGCGGTAACGCGACCCCCGCAGTTCGGCGTGGCGGCCTCCAATACGCTGACGGGCCTGATCCCGACGCTGTACAACGCGTTGGACGTCGTCTCCCGTGAACTGGTCGGATTCATCCCGGCCGTTACCGGTGACATGACTTTCGAGCGAGCGGCCGTCGGACAGACTGTCATGTCGCCCGTGGTGGGCGCCTCCCAGGCAACCGACATCACGCCCGCCGTGACCCCGCCCAACGACGGTGATGCGACCGTCGGCAACGTTCCGATGCAAATCACCAAGGCGCGCCGCGTGCCGATCCGCTGGAACGGCGAGGAAAAGCTCGGCCTGGACAACAACGGCGCCAGCTACAACATCATCCTTTCGAACCAGATCCAGCAGGGCATGCGCACGCTGGTCAACGAAGTCGAATCGGATATCGCCGCACTGAACGTGTTCGCGTCGCGCGCCTACGGTACGCCGGGCACCGCACCGTTCGGGACCGCGAACGATCTGACCGACTCGGCCGGCGCTCTGCGCATCCTGGAAGAGAACGGCGCGCAGGGGCTGGACTTCCAACTGGTGCTGGGCACGGCGGCGATGTTCAACCTGCGCGGCAAGCAGTCGGTGCTGTTCAAGGTCAACGAAGCAGGCCGCTCCGACATGCTGCGTGACGGGATTACCGATCGCCTGCAGGGTCTGGCGCTGCGCCAGTCGGCGCAGGTCAAGCGACCGGCAGTCGGTACCGGCGCGGCCGCAACCACCAACGCCGCTGGCTACGCTGTCGGCGCGACCGTCATCACCCTGGCGTCGGCCGGTACGGGCACCATCGTCGCCGGTGACGTGATCACCTTCGCGGGTGACACCAACAAGTACGTCGTGGCGGCCGGCGACACCGACGTCTCGAACGGCGGGGCCATCACTCTCCAAGCCCCCGGCCTGCTGCAGGCGATTCCGGCGGCCGCGACGAACATCACGGTGGCCGCTGCTGGATTCCGGAACATGTTCTTCGCCCGTTCGGCCATCGTTCTGGCGACCCGCGCGCCCGCGCTGCCGGCACAAGGCGACTCGGCGGTGGACCGCATGATCATCACCGACCCGCTGACCGGCCTGTCGTTCGAGATCGCGATGTACGCCCAATACCGCCAGATGCAGTACGAAATCTCGCTGGCATGGGGGTGCGCCGCGGTCAAGCGCGAGCACATCGGCCTGCTGCTGGGCTAATCACCGGCTCGTCACGCTCCGGGGCTCGGGCCCCGGAGTGCTGCAACTGCACTGGAGACACAACCGTGAAGACCATCAAAGTGATGCCGTGGGGCGAAGATCAAGGCGATTTCGTCCTCATCAACGAGGAAGACTTCGACCCCAACGTCCACAAGCGATACGACGAAGGCGCCAAGAAGGCCGCCACGCAGCCGAAGGCCAGCGTGGACGAACTGAGGGCCGCGCTGACTGCCAAGGGCATCGAGATCCCCGAAGGCGCCAAGAAGGCAGACCTGCAGGCGCTGCTCGACAAGGCGGATGCCGAGGGCGCGAGCGACGGCGACAACCAAGGCTAAGCCATGCTGACGGATGCGCAGATGGTGGACGCGCGGCGCTATGCGGGCTACTCGCTGGTCGGAGATACCGTCGTCGACGACCGGAGCGACCTCGCTTGGGGCGTGGTCGGTCCGATCCAGTGGCAAACGCTCGATCACCGCCTGCGCAACCTCAGTGCCGCCGAAGAGTCGGTAGCAGCCAGTTTCCTCGGCACGCTAAACGTCCTGGAGAAGGCAATCACCGATTCCGGGGACAACCTGGACACCGCTCAAGCGGCGGTGTGGACACACAACCCCAATGAAGTGCGAGACCGGACGAAGCTGTACAACCAGCAGCGTCGCAGCTTTTGCGGCTTCCTCGGTATCCCGCCGGGCCCTGCACTAGGGGATGGCGTCGTCAGAGTCGGAAGGGCGTGAAATGACTGTAATCGCATGGGATGGCGAAACGCTTGCCGCGGATCGCCGGGTCACCTCCGGCGGTGGCATCGCCAGGTCGGTCACCAAGATTCAGAAGCATGGCGACGTGCTACTAGGGATGACCGGCAACTGGGATGTCGCCGCTGAAATGCGGGAATGGTTTAAAGCCGGTGCCGTGCCGGCGGACTTCCCCGCCAAAGCGCGCGACGGAGACGCAACGCTGATTGTGATCCGGCGCGCTGGGATCGAATCGTTCCATTCTGGACCGTTCCCGATGCCCATCGAGGTAGCGCAGGCGGCGTGGGGCTCCGGACGCGACTACGCCGAAGCCACGATGTATCTCGGCGGAAGCGCGGTACAGGGCGTGCAGGTCGCCAGCCACTTCCAAACAGACTGCGGGAACGGCTTCGACACGCTCAAGCTGGACTAAGGAGGGCGAATGGACGCGGCCAAGCTGCAGGACAAGATCTACGCTGGCTATGGCAAAGCCGCGAAGCGAATCGGCTACGTCTATGACGTGTTCCGACCGGCTGGCGCCGCTGACCCGCTGACTGCCAAGGTCGCAAGCCTGAACGCGTCGTTCTCGGCGCAGGAGTGGTCGTACACCCGGCCCGGGCTGCCTGAAAAGCCGTACTGGTACTGCCTGATCGATGGTCGGCAGACCCAGTTGGGTGACTACCTGGTGCGTGGCGGGCAGATCTACTTCATCGGCGGCATGCAGGACAACCTGCCTATCGTCGCGGTGGAGTGCAACCGGCGTATCTGGGTCACTCGGCCGACATCGGACGACGATGCAGTGGGCGACGTTGGCTATGGCGGTCTCTGCGCTGGCGACGACGAACCTGTACTTGGCTCCCCGGGCGGGCTAGGCGGTTGGCCATGCGCCGAGCTCTTCGGCGGAAAGACCCGGACTCATGCCGAACTGCCTGCGTCCGGCGATGAGCACGGTTTCCGCATCTGGTTGCCGGTCAGCGTGCCTATCGTGATCGCTTCTGGCGACATCGTGGTCGACGACCTCGGGCGCCGGTTCAGCGTGGGCGGCGCGGAGCGCTCCGAGCAGATGTGGCGGCTAGATCTGACGGAGGTGCATGTGTAATGGCTGGACTTGCAGAGGTATCCGCTGCGCTAGTCGCCCGCATTGCCCAGATCGTCTACCCGAACGGCACCGGCCAGCTTCCGATCGCTGGGCAGGCGATCAAGATCTACGGCGGCTGGCCGACTCCGGACCAGTTGGCGAAGGACCTGAAAGCTGGGAAGCAGCACATCTCCGTGTTTCCGCGCACTGTGAAGTACCTCCAGAGCGCGAAATCGAAATGGCGAACGATCACGCCAGCGGTCCACACCATATCCCTAACCGTGGTAGGACAGACCGTGACGGTCGGCGGTACCGTTTCGACTCCGCAGAATGCCTCCCTCGTCGTTGACGGCCGCGCCTATCCGTATGCAGTGCAGGCTGGCGACACGCTCGCCTCCATTGCAACCGCGCTGGCGGCTTTGGTGGCGGCTGACCAGGCGGCCACTTCGGTTGGAACAGTAGTGACGATCCCAGGCGCTCATGCGATCTCGCAGAGAGTCGGCGGCAGGGCTATCCGAACCCGCGACGTCAGGCGGCAGGATCAGGAATTCCTCATCTCGGTCTGGGCGAACTGCTTTGAGACCCGCGACCCCTTGGGGGATGCGGTCGATGCTGGATTGGCGCGGATTGACCGGCTGGACCTACCCGACGGCAGCTACGCCAACCTGCGATCGCGGCCGCTTTCCAATCCGTGGGATGACGACGGACAGAAGGAGGGCGTGTATCGACGCAATCTCAGTTGCTGGGTGGAGTTCCCGACAACCGAGGTCCAGGAGCAGTACGAGGTGACGCAGGGCCAGGTCGATCTCGATCTGCCGGGCGGCGTAACGAAGACCACCATCATTTGAGGACACCATGATTCTCCGCGTCATTTCGCCGTTCAACGGCTACCAAGTCGGTGACGAGATCACCGACGAGAAGGCCATCGCCGCAATCCTGGACTCTGAGCAGCAGGTCCACGTCGTGAAGGTCGCCGCGCCGGCCGCGAAGGCGACGAAGTAGGCCCTCCCTCGATTTCCGTCTCTCCAAGCCACCTTCGGGTGGCTTTTTCGCTTTCTGGAGTCATTCCATGACCGTTGTTCAAGCAGGGCAGGTGAACCTGACCGCGCAGCAAGTGCCCGGCATGATCGTCGCCATCCAGCCTCCGGGCCCGGCGCCGATCAATGGCGTGCCGAGCAATATTGGCGGCATCGTCGGCACGGCCGTTTGGGGCCCGGTCGGGGTGCCCGTGATGGTCTCGGACTATGGCGGCGGCGCTGCCATTTTTGGCCCGATGCAGGCGCGCAAGTACGACCTGATGACAGTCCTCAACTGGGCTCGGCTCCAGGGGGATGTGGGCGCCTATCAGTTGGTGCGCGTCACCGACGGCACCGACGTAGCAGCCACGCAGACCTTCGGCACGAACTTCGTGACGCTGACGTCGAAGTACACGGGGACGCTGGGGAACAGCATCTCGGGGACGCTGGCCGCCGGCACCGCCGCGAACACGACCAAGCTGACCATCACGATGGCCGGATTCCAGCCCGAGATCTACGACAACATCCCCGGCACTGGCGCCACCCTGCGCGACAACATCGTCAAGGCGGTGAACCTGGGTAATAGCCAGTTTCGCGGTCCGTCGAACATGTGTGTGGCGACTGCCGGTGCAGGCACGGCGGCGCCCGCGTTGCCGGCGACGATCACGCTGGCGGGGGGCACCGATGGGGCGACGACCATTACCGGCTCGGTCCTGGTCGGCGTGGACACAGCACCTCGCAAGGGGATGTATGCCCTTCGCAACACCGGTGCCAGCGTCATCGCACTGGCCGACTGCGACGACTCGACAACCTGGTCCACTCAGGTCCCGTTCGGGCTGTCCGAAGGGGCGTACATGCTGTTGGTCGGGCCGGCCGGCGACTCGATCACGAATGCAATTGCGACGAAGGCATCCGCCGGCATCGACAGCTATGGCGCCAAGGTCATCCACGGCGACTGGGTGTATGTCAACGACACCACCATTAACCAGCTCCGCCTGATCTCGCCGCAAGCATTCGCGCTCGGCAAGATGGTCAACCAGTCGCCGCAACAGAGCACGCTGAACAAGCAGTTGCAGGGCATCGTTGCGACGCAGCGCACCTACAACAGCCAGCCGTACCAGAAGGGCGACCTGCTCCAACTGGTGCAGGCCGGCATCGACGTGCTGACGAACCCGTCGCCGGGCGGCAAGTACTTCAGTTTCGTGCTTGGTCTGAATTCCAGCAGCGACGCCGCCTTGCGCGAAGACAGCTACACGCGGCTGACCAACTACATCGCCTTCAGCATCGACCAGTGGGGCGGAAAGTTCGTCGGTGAGCTGCAGGGATTCGACGACGAGGACGAGACGCGCGCCGCGGCTTTCGCTGGCCTTGATCAGTTCATGTCGGCCATGAAGAACGTCCAACCGGCCATGATCGACGACTACGTCGTCAAGCTGGACAAGACGAACAACCCGGACGATCGCATCCGTGCCGGCTGGATGCAGGGCAATGTGCAAGTCCGCTATCTGGCCGTGGTCCGGAACTTCCTCGTGAACCTGCAGGGCGGCCAGACAACTGTGATCGTCAAGCCGTAACGCCAACCCGATAACTCCTGAGCCCGGTACGCCGGGCGCTTCCTTTTCCGGAGAACAACATGCCGCAACAAGGGCTTTCCGTCGGGCGCGACACTACGCTGGTGTTCCAGACACCGACCGGCCGCCTGTCGGTTCCGAACCTGACCGGATTCCGCAAGAAGCAGGACGCCACCATCGAGCGTGTCAAGCTGATCAGCGGAATCACCAAGACGCTGCGCTTCTTCGACGGCTGGTCCGGTTCCTTCAACGTGAGCCGGGCAGGCCCCGAACTCGACATCTACTTTGCACAGGCTGAAGCGGACTACTACGCCGGCCTGGACGAGCAAGGCTGTCAGATCTACGAAACGATCACCGAGCCCGGCGGCATCATCACCCAATGGCGCTACGACGACGTCATGCTCGAGTACGCCGACGCCGGCGAGGCAGCCGGTGACGCGTCGGTCAAGAGCATGGTCAACTTCACGGCCTCGCGCCGCACCCGAATCGCCTAACGATGAGCGCAAACCAGCAAAAGACAAGGGTCACGGTCAATCCGTCGACGCCCTCGCAGCAGATCGTTGCGCGGGCTAATGCCGAGGTCGTCGAAATCGACGGCAAGGGACGCCAGATCACCATTCGGCGCCCTGGCATCCTGGCTCAGTACCGTCTTGTCGAGGCGATGGGTGCTGAATCAGCCGCCAACGAGGTGTATCGGAACATGTGCATGCCGCTGTTGTACGTAGCGGCCATCGACGGCGATGACGTGTTCATGCCGACCAACAAGCGGGAGTTGGAGGCGCTGATCCAGCGCCTGGATGAAGACGGGATGCTCGCGATCCAGCTCGGCATCGCCAAACTGGAGCCGAACACGTCGGGCGGCGGGGAAGAGTCGGCAAAAAACTAGCCCAGAGCCCAGTGTTTCGGCAGGCACTGTGGCTCTTGAAGAACGGCGTTCCCTTCGACGTCGCGTTTAGTTGGAGCGATGCGGAGCGGTTTGCCGCCGGCATCGTCTTCAGCGAGTTCGAGGGCAGGCGGTTCGACTGGACCGAGATGGCATTCAGGGAGCAGGAATGAAGACGTTCAAAAGCATGAGCGACTTCGCCGATCACCTGGTGCGTCTCGCTGCCGAATCTGAGGTGGTGACGAACCACCTCACGGAAAGCGCCGCAGCCGAGATCGAGAAGGTGGCCAAGTCTGAGATTGGCCATTACCAGCCAGCGGTCGGGAAGTTTGCTGCTTGGGCTGAGCTAAAGCCGGAGACCGAGGCGGAGAAAAGCAGGCTCGGCTACAAGCTGAACGCCCCTCTGGAGCGTACCGGCGAGATGCGCGACAGCATCCAGCGCACGGTCATTCGGAATGAGGCGGCCATCGGGTCGAACAGCGACAAGATGGTTTGGCACGAGCTTGGGAAAGGACGGAACCCGCCCCGGGCGGTGTTAGGCCCGGCGGCTATCCGTGTCGGTGAGGACCTGCAAAGCCGGTTTGGCCGGACTGTCGCCGCTTGGCTGGCTGGTCGGAACTGGCGTCGTCCACGACTGAAATAGCCCCGAGACAGCACCGCATAGGAATGGAATCCCTACCAGTGCAACGAAGATCGCGCCAGTGATACGCCGCGCGCGGCGGTCGAGATGGCTGAACACCGTCTCCGGAATGGGCTCGCGCGGGAATTCGCGCTTTGGATACTGAACCCACGAAAGGTGATCCGCTAGCCACTCGTGCGTGCGGTGTTTGATCGAAGCCATGTGGACGTCGGTTTTACGCATGAATGAACAGTATAGGTCACCATGATCGACGTCTATAAGATTGGCACGACTCTGGTTCTGAACGACCTGATCGCTCCGCAGTTGCTGAAGCTGGCTGTGGAGTTCAAGAAGGTCGACGCGCTTTCGCAGAGCCTGAACCTTCATCTGTCGCGGATTGCCAGCCACGCGCCTGGCATTCGGTCGATCTCGACTTCCACCCGTACCCTGGCGACCAACATGGGGCGGGCCAATGCCGAAGCGGCGCAATTGGCCCGCAGCATCAACGCGGTGCACGCCGCGGGGGCGGCGGCATCTCGGTCGTCCTTCATGGGAACGATCGGCGGAACAGGCTCGGGCGGCGGTGGCGGTGGGCCGCGTGCACCCCTCATGATTCCCGGTCCTCGCGGATACGGCCGTCGTCCTTATGGTGGAACGGCTGCCGGTGGCGGGGGTGGCGGCGGATTCCATGGCGGCAATGTCCATGTCGGCCCGGGGGGGTTCGGCGTCGGCGCGGTTGGGGCGGCGCTTCCCGGCGGCATGCTGGCCCCGGTGGCTGGGGCCGGCGCCGGCCTGTACATGACCAAGGTTCTGTACGACGCCGGCAAGGAGTACCAGACCGCCTACACCCGGTTTCGCACGCTGAACCTCGGGGAAGAGGTGAACCGCCAGGCTGATCAGTTTGCGCGCGGAACGAAGGTGTTCGGCACGTCGAGCGCCAACCTCATGGAGACGCTGCGCGAATCCGTCGGCATGTTTGGCGGCTTGGATATGGCGAAACAGGTCGCCCCGACACTGGCCGCGCTCAATGCCGCGAACTCTGGCCTGTTTGGCGGGAAGGTGGGCTCTATCGACGAGGGAGCCGCGCGCTCGGTCATGCGCTTCAACGACATGCGCGGCAAGACCAACAACGCGCAGGAATTCCTCGCTGGGCTGGATCTGGCACAGCGCATGGTGACCGGTTCCGGCGGCGCGCTGACCTTCGGCGATCTCGAACAGATGGCTAAGACTGGCGGCGCGGCGTTCAAGGGCCTCAGCGACAAGGGCATCATGAATCTTGCGACGCTGGCTCAAGAGCAGGGCGGGGCGCGGACGGGTACCGCACTGATGTCGCTGTATCAAAACCTGATCGCTGGCCGGACCCCAAAAAAAACGATGGCCGCGCTGGCGGACGCCGGCTTGGGCGAGATCGGTGAAGTCGTCAGCGGCAGTGTGGGCGGCAAAACGATCAAGTCCACCGTCCTGAAGAACATCAAGGACGAGCAGATGCTGCGCGAGGATCCGGCAGGCTGGCTCATGAAGTACGGTACGGAAGCTGCCAAGCGCGCGGGTAAGACCACCGATTCCGAGGTCATCGGCTTTATGAACAACCTTGTTTCGAACCGGCAGGGTTCGAACATGGCGGCCAACTTCACCACGCAGCAGGCCCAGGCGCTGCGCGATGCGAAGCTGGTTTCCAACGCCAAGGGTGTGCAGGGCACGATCGAAGAGTTCAAGAAGTCGGCGCCTGGTGCCGAAGCCGACTTCGTCGCCGCATGGACGTCTATGAAGGCGGAAATGGGCCGCGGCATTCTCCCTGCTGTGGTCAAGATTCTGAACGCAGGCACGGAACTCTTTCGTGGCTTGAACGACTTCGGGCAGAACAACGCCGGGTTGTACGAGCGGCTGAAGGGTGCCGGCTCGCCGGTTTCCTTCGATCCGACGGACCTTGGGCCAATCGGCTGGGCGTGGCGGACGGGCAAGGCGTTCTTTAGCGGTGACTCTACTGCTGGGAAGGAAAGGAACGATCGTCTCTCCTCGGCGGACCCCGTTGGGGCCGGAGCGCCCAAGATGGTCCAGGTCAATACTGCGATCAAGCTCGATAGCCGCGTGCTAGCGGAGGTGACTACGTTTCATCAATCGAGAGATTTGGCGCGGCCGCAGACAGGGCCCAGCGGCTTTGACTCTTCGATGACGCTGAGGCCGCCATCACTTAGGAACTGAAATGGCTGATTTGGTGCTGTTCCTCGGGGACTTCGAGTTCAAGAAGGAAGAGGTTCCCGAGCGCATCGCCATCGGGGGCGAGCAGCGCCTGGTGACACGCGAGCTCGTTGGTGGCCTGAAACAGGTCCATGCGATGGGAGCGTCTGCCGACCCTATCGAGTGGCGGGGTTGGTTCCGCGGCCCGGATGCGCTTGAGCGCGGCCGCTATCTCGATACCCTGAGGGTGCAGGGCAATCAACTGACGCTGGTGTGGTCAGAGTTTGTCTACACGGTTTTGATCCGCCGCTTTGCCGCGGACTTCGAGCGCTACTACCAGTTGCCCTACACCATCGTCCTGGAGGTGGTCGAGGACCTAAGTCAACCAGTGCGATCGCAGTCCGCCCAAAGCATCGACAGCCTCATCTCCGGAGATATGCTTTCCGCAGGCGGTCTGGTGGAGAGCTTGGGCATGCCTAGCATCACATCGCTCTACGCGGACGTGCA